>DFAQ01000026.1:18526-23844 GCA_002365865.1 Pelotomaculum sp. UBA3102 | reverse complement strand
TAAGGTGTAAAACTAACGGGACATTGCCTGGTCCGGCCGTAACAGAAGTCCTTGTCTTAACAAGGTAGGGGATATTTTTGTTAAAAAATTTGTCAATAAGCTATGGAGTTTTTAAATATGTATGGTATACTATAATAAATTAATAGCCAGGGTGCAATGTCGTACCTTAACTAAAGAAGGCAATGAGGTCTGACGTACGGGTTAAAAATACCCGTACATAGGCCTTTTTTTCTTAGGCCCTGGTGGAACGAAAGAGGTGTGAGTAAATGGGTAAGCTTACCAACGATGATGTTCGTAATCTTGCCAAGGAGTTGGGGGTTAAGTTTGTCCGGCTTCAGTTCACTGATATTTTCGGTATACTGAAAAATGTCGCCATTACAGTGGAGCAGTTGGACAAGGCCCTGGACGGCGAATTGATGTTTGACGGGTCTTCGATCGAGGGATTTGTACGTATTGAAGAATCAGATATGTACCTGCGGCCGGATCCTTCCACATTTGTGGTTTTTCCCTGGAAACCCAGGGACGGTGCTGTGGCAAGGTTGATTTGCGATATCTACAATTCCGATGGTACTCCCTTCGGGGGGGATCCCCGTTACGTCTTGCGCCGGGCTGTCGGGGAAGCAATCGATATGGGATATACCATGAATGTAGGCCCGGAAGCTGAATTTTTCCTTTTTCATGTTGATAATGAAGGCAAGCCTACCACTGTTACTCATGACCGTGCGGGTTATTTCGATCTTACCCCGGTGGACCTGGGGGAAAATGCCCGGCGCGACATGGTAATGACCCTGGAAGACATGGGCTTTGAAATAGAGGCCTCCCACCACGAAGTGGCGCCGGGCCAGCACGAGATTGATTTTAAATATTCCGATGCCCTGGACATTGCCGATAAGATTGTCACCTTTAAATTTGTGGTACGGACCATAGCGCAAAGACATGGCTTACACGCGACGTTTATGCCCAAACCCATTTTCGGTATTGCCGGTTCCGGCATGCACTTAAACCAGTCGTTGATGAAAAACGGGGAGAACGCATTTTATGACCCTGCTGCTGCAGACGGCCTCAGCAATGACTGCCTTTACTACGTAGGCGGCCTGATGAATCATGCCGCTGCGATAACTGCGATTATCAATCCCACGGTAAATTCATATAAACGGTTGATTTCGGGCTATGAAGCCCCGGTGTACATCGCCTGGTCCGTACGAAACCGAAGCCCGTTAATCAGGATCCCGGCTAAAAAAGGGACGTCCACGCGTATCGAACTGCGGAGTCCCGACCCGGCCTGTAACCCGTACCTGGCTTTAGCCGTGTGTCTCAGGGCCGGTCTGGACGGAATTAAAAACCAAGTTATGCCGCCTGCTCCGTGCAACCGTAACATTTATACCATGAAGGCGGATGAGAGAAAACAACTGGGCATAGGGAGCCTGCCGGAAAGTCTGCACGAGGCGGTCCGGGAACTCAAAAAAGACCGGTTGATGCAGAAAGCTTTGGGTGAGCACGTATTCCATAGGTTTATTGAAGCCAAACAGATCGAGTGGGACCGTTACCGGGTTCAGGTTCATCCCTGGGAGATCGAGGAATACCTGACCAAGTTTTAAACCGGTTCAGGTTTAATTTAATAACGGGTACAGTGTCGTACCCAAGCAGAGTTTGGCAATGAGGCCTCAACCACAGTAACGCGAACGATGTAAGAGTGTCAACCAGCTGGAAATTATGCCTAAGCTGCCCGCCGGGCACACTACAGATAATCCCTGACCGCAGTACCCGCGGATATACAAGACGGATTACGGCCAGGAGGAAGCGGCGTTAATTTTCGGAGGTGATCCCCGGCACTATTGCACGACGGTAAAAAGATTTACGGGTGACGGTCAAGGGCAGATAAAAGAGGTGCATACGGTTAGTGTCGAGTGGGTAAGAGATGAACAGGGCCGTCTAATACCGAGGGAAGTACCCGGTACCGGGAAAATTTTTCCTACCCGGTTGGTGCTGTTGGCAATGGGTTTTACCGGTCCTGAAGACACCCTTTTCGAACGGTTGGGCATCCAGCGTGATGAGCGTTCCAACGCCAGGGCTGAATACGGCAGTTTTGCCACCAACGTAAAGGGGGTATTCGCAGCAGGGGACATGCGCCGCGGTCAGAGCCTGGTAATATGGGCTATTAACGAAGGACGCGGGGCCGCCCGGGAATGTGACCGGTATTTGACGGGACAGCGCCACCGGTATGAATAGAAGACAGTTTATTTTTTGAAGCCGTTATATGGAACCGCCGGTGATTCTAAAATTTAATTTTCAGGATGGAGAGTATACTTTTTGCTAACTGTGGATAAGTAATTGCAACGCTATGATCAAATACCTTGGTGTTGAAGCTCGCTCAGAGTGCTTCGCGTCGAGTGAACTAAAGGCTCGTTTCGGGCGATATTGGACCGCCTTCAACTCACATCCTATTACGGTTCAGGCTTTCGCGGCCATCCTTGTCCGCTCATCCATACGTTGGGGACATACCTCGTCCTCAGATATAGGCTCCAGATAGAGGTGTATCCCCTGATCGCTATCCCCTCACTTCGCCTAGTTCACTTGCGACGCTCTCGCAATATCGCTCGCTACCTTCAACACCAAGGTCTAATAAGTCGCCCGAAGGGCGAATTTGTTTTTTTGCCACGTAGCAGGGCCGTTTTTTTATTTTACAGTGTGGTTGCCGTATTTTTATGATAAAATTAAAAAAAGATTGCCTTTTTAAGGTGTTTGGTAGGGGGATTGAGGTTGTGAAAAATACTCTTGCGGTACTGGTGGTCAATAAACCGGGCGTTTTGGCGCGTATATCCGGACTTTTGAGCCGGAGGGTTTTTAATATTGAAAGCATTGCCGCCGGATATACCGAAGAACCGGACATAACGCGTATTACCCTGGTTGTGAAGGGAGACACTTATGCCCTGGACCAGGTTATGAAGCAGCTCTCAAAGTTAGTTGATGTGATTAAAATTGTGGAACTCAAAACCCAAGATTCATTAGAGCGGGAACTGGCACTGATCAAAGTAAAGGCCGATTCAAGCCGGAGGTCGGATATTGTAAACCTGGTCACGGTATTCAGAGCAAATATTATTGATGTCAACAAGGAAACTATGGTGATAGAGATTTTAGGAGATGAAAAGAAAGTTAATGCTTTTTGTGCCGTTCTTGAAGATTATGGTATTGTAGAAATGGTGCGCACCGGTAAAGTAGCTCTGTCACGGGGTCCGGGGGCGGTAAAGTATGCTTCTGGCGATTATAATGATTAATAAAAAAAGAATAACTGCTGTCTAATAGTTATATATTATTAGTAAATCATTTGTTATTGACATCAAAGAAGCGATCAGGTATATAATTATAGGTATAAGGATGAGAATGCCACAAAGGGGGACCATTAATGTCCCAAGTAAAGAGGATCATGATCAGCCTGCCGCACGCTCTTTTAGAAGAAGCAGACGGGATAGCAGCTGTAGAGCGGCTAAACCGGAGTGAATTTATCAGGGAGGCCATGAAACTTTATATTGCTGAGCGCAAGAGAAGGCTTTTAAGGGAGGAAATGAAAAAAGGTTATCTCGAAATGGCCAAGATAAACCTGGATATTGCAGTAGAGCATCAACGCCTGGAAGCAGAAGTAATGCATATTTATGACAAACCCGTTTCGGAGGTAAAGTAGCATGGCGATCCGCCGGGGGGATGTGTTTTATGCCGACCTCAGTCCTGTGATAGGTTCCGAACAGGGGGGGACAAGACCGGTACTTATTATTCAGAATGAGATCGGTAACCAGTACAGTCCGACCACCATCGTTGCGGCAATAACCTCCCAAATTGATAAGCCCAAGCTGCCGACCCATATAGCAATGCTGGCAAGCCCTGGCGGTTTAGAAAAAAATTCGGTGATTCTTTTGGAACAGATCAGGACTATTGACAAGAGCAGGCTTATGGAAAAGGTAACTACTCTTGATGTTGAAATGATGGCCAAGGTTAACCAGGCCATTGAAATAAGTCTGGGACTGATTGAGTTATAAAAAAGCTTGATAAACAGCGTTAAAACATACCGGTACATCATTTACCGGTAATTTTGTTTTTCGAACTTCATCTTTTAGACCAAGCAATAAAGAAGAGGAGCGTTATAAAAATGTTTGCCATTGCCGGAGGTAAGGTTCTTACAATGGTCGGGCCGCCGCTTGAAAAAGGAACCGTACTGGTGGACCGGGGTAAAATTAGGGAAGTATATGGGGACACAACCATTCCCCCGGGGGCGGAAGTCGTGGAAGCGGCAGGTAAGGTTATAATGCCGGGCTTGATTGACGCCCACAGCCACCTGGGGATAATTGAAGAAATTTACCGGGAAGAAGGGGACGACAGTAATGAAAATACCGACCCGGTTACGCCGCACCTTCGGGCCATAGACGCTGTAAACCCGGCTGACCTGGGTTTTCGGGATGCTCTGGCCGCAGGGGTAACCACCGTGGTGACCGGGCCGGGCAGTGCCAATATTATCGGCGGGGAAATGTTGGTGATGAAAACCTGCGGTACTGTAGTTGACGAGATGGTGGTGCGCTTTCCGGCAGGTATGAAAGCTGCTTTGGGTGAAAATCCCAAGTATAATTACGGGCGGAATAAAAAACCTCCCGTAACCCGCATGGCTTCCGCCGCGATTTTACGGGAAGCCCTGGTTAGTGCCCGGAATTATTTGAAAAAGGATTTGCCCGAGAGGGATTTAAAGCTGGAAGCCCTGGGCAGGGTGTTAAAGGGTGAGATGCCCCTGCGGGTGCATGCCCATCGCGCCGACGATATTATGACCGCTGTGCGTATTGCAGAAGAGTTCGGGGTACGGCTTATTATCGAGCACTGTACCGAGGGTCGCCTGATAGCCGGCCGGTTGGCTGCAAGGGGCATACCCGCCATAATAGGCCCGGTGATAACAAACCGCGCAAAAGCGGAGTTGAAGGGGATTTCCCTGGAAACGGCCAAGGTACTGGCCGGGGCAGGGGTAAAATTTGCTATTATGACGGACCACCCGGTGGTGCCGGTACAGTATTTGGCGGCATCGGCAGCATTGGCCGTGAAAGGCGGTTTGCCCGTGGAAAATGCACTGAGAGCGATTACCATTGATGCGGCCGATATTTTGGACCTGGGAGAGCGGTTGGGCAGTATCGAACCCGGTAAAGATGCGGATCTGGTGATTATGGACCGCCATCCTTTGGATCTTTCCTCCCGGGTGGAACAGGTTTATATTAACGGAAGGAAAGTTTTCTAGCAGGTTAAAATGCCCTCCATAAAAAACTAAAAAATAAAAAGAATAAAAAGAA
>DFAQ01000026.1:0-18217 GCA_002365865.1 Pelotomaculum sp. UBA3102 | reverse complement strand
AATAAAAAGAATAAAAAGAAAAAAATTATTTTTTAAAAAGGATTTTGTTTAGACTTGTCGAACCAAGAATCTTGGCAATATTAAACTTATCTGTTAGCACATGTTATATTTTGTCGGAGGATGACGAAATGAAAGGTGAACCATTGAAAATTCTCATTGTAGACGACCAGGCCGGAGTACGTTACTTGTTGGAGATTATCATGAAAGAGGCCGGTCACACGGTCTGTACAGCGCAAAACGGTCTGGAAGCTGTATCATCAGCGGTGGCAAATCGCCCGGACCTGATATTTATGGATGTAAGAATGCCGTTAATGGGTGGATTGGAGGCACTGGATAAGATTAAAACCCAAATACCTGAAACTGACGTGATCATTATGACCGCTTACCCTTCAGAGGATACTGTTAACCGGGTCAAAAAAATGGGAGCCCTGTGTTGTATCACCAAACCCTTTGATGTGGATAAAATCAAAGAGCTTTTGGTTAAATACCGGTGGAACCAGAAAAATATCAATACCATCGCCGCGTGCGGTTATGTTTGTTAATTTAATTTTTATTCCCTCAATAAAGGAGGGTTTTTTGTTTTTTCGGGGAAATAGTTTGTTTTAATTCAATGAAAATTTGACTTTAAGAGATAAAGAAAATTATGATACAGGAGTGTGGAGAGTGCAGGAAGTCTACCGGGTGGTTGATGTAAATTTGAACCGGGCCGGGGAAGGATTGAGAGTGCTGGAGGAAATAACTCGGTTTGTCCTGAATGATGTTGATTTAACCGCGTGCATTAAAGAAATCCGTCATAACCTTAATGCCATAGTTTCTGAATTGCCCGACCTGAGGTATGAAATAATTTATTCCAGGGATTCGGAGGGAGACGTAGGGTCCGGTTCCTGGACCAAAGGTGAAAGCACCAGGGACAGCCTTTTTGCTCTTGCCACGGCGAACTTTAAACGGGTACAAGAGGCTGCCAGGGTCCTGGAGGAGTTCGGAAAACTTCTCGGCCTGCCGGCGCAGGAATTTAAAAAACTTCGCTTTAAAGCTTATCTACTGGAAAAAAAAATAGGGCTCAGACTGCATGAGCAAAAGAATCATTAAGCCGGTCTCCAAAAGGGGAGAGTTATGAAACTTTCAGAACTGGGAGAGTTCAACTTAATTAAGCTTTTAACCAAAGACCTGGTTTACGATCCCCAGGGAGTAATTAAGGGAGCGGGTGACGATACCGCTGTTCTCACAACCAGTGAGGGGATTTGGCTTTTGTTTACCACCGATATGATAGTGGAAGGAGTTCATTTTTCCCTCGACTATAGTACTTTTCAGCAGGTGGGCTGGAAGGCCCTGGCAGTAAACTTGAGCGATATTGCCGCCATGGGAGGCCGTCCCACTCACTCCCTGGTTTCACTTGGTATTCCTTACGGCCTGGAATCGGATGCTCTCGTGGAGCTTTATGCGGGACTGAGGGAAGCGGCACGAAAGTACCGGGTAAATATCGTGGGTGGCGATACCGTCAGCAGCCCCGGACAGCTGGTTATAAACGTAGTCCTGCTTGGTGAGGTGGAAGCGGGCAGAGCCGTCTATCGCAGCGGTGCCCGTCCCGGCGACAGGGTATATGTTACCGGCACTTTGGGAGCACCGGCAGCGGGTCTCTGTCTTTTTCAAAATTCTGAACTGTCCTGCTCCCCGGAAGTTGAGGATTATTGCCGCAGTGCCCATACAATGCCGCAGCCCCGGGTGGAAGCAGGAAGAATCCTGGCGACGTGCGGCGTTTCTTCCATGGATGATATCAGCGACGGCCTGGCCGGCGAAATGCATGAAATTTGTGGTGCCGGCGGCGTGGGTTGCATTATCAGGGAGCAAGATCTTCCTGTTGATCGACGCGTCAGGGTGGTTGCTGAAAAAGCAGGCATTGACCCCTTGCAATGGGCCCTTTTCGGAGGGGAAGATTTGGAACTGGTCTTTACGGTCGGATCGGATGCAGAGGAAAAGATAAAAAGGGAGGCTGCCGGAAAGGGGGCCATAATCTATAACGTAGGTGAAATTACCGCTTCAGGAAAAGTTATGCTGGAGCGTCTCAACGGGGAGGTTGTTCCCTTGATGTGCGGCGGGTACGACCATTTCCTCAGGTAGGGGTGTTGCGCACGGCCGGTCAGGGTTATAATACTTATAATTCATGTTTTGGAGTGACCTGCATTGAAATTAATTAACACTGGTTCAGAGGAAGAAACTTTTGGGGTAGGGGAAAAACTGGCCCCGTTTTTATGTGCCGGGGATATTCTTTGCTTAAATGGTGATCTCGGCGCCGGGAAAACCAGGTTTATCCAGGGAACGGCGAAGGGACTGGGCGTGAACGAAGCAGTGACCAGCCCCACGTTTACTTTAATCAATGAATACCAAGGCCGGCTGCCGGTTTATCATATGGATGCCTACCGCCTGAGTAATCCCCTGGAGATGGAAGACCTGGGTTGCGAAGAATATTTTTACGGGCAGGGTGTTACTATGGTGGAGTGGGCGGATAAAGTACAAGAAATACTGCCGGAAGAGAGGCTGGATATTTATATTAACCGGCTTTTCGCAGGCGAAAATCTAAGAGAAATTATCATGGTGCCTGCGGGTGGGAGATACCGGTACCTGGTTGAGGAGTTGATGAACGTTGTTCGTGCTGGGAATTGAATCGGCCACCCCGGTGGCCGCGGCGGCAGTGGCCGGAGAGGGGGGAATCCTGGCCGAGCGGATGGTGCTTAGCCAGCGGACTCATTCAGTTAATTTACTGCCCATGATCAAAGCGGTGCTGGAGGAGTCCGGGGTTGAACCACCCAAAATTGCTGTCATTGCGGTATCCGGTGGTCCGGGATCCTTTACCGGCCTGCGCATCGGCATGAGTACCGCCAAGGCTCTGGCTCAGGTATGGGGTAAGCCGGTGGTGGGAATATCGACCCTGGAAATCCTGGCCTTTCCTCTTGCCGGTCACGGCGGGCTGGTCTGCCCGGTTTTAAATGCGCGTAAAAATGAGGTCTATACCGCGGTATATGATTGTGCCGGTTCCGTACCGGACTGCCTGGCCGGTCCCATGGCTTTAAGCCCTGAAAAATTGGTGCAGAACCTCCTGCAATATAAAAAACCGGTTACCTTTTTGGGGGACGGTGTTCCGCTATATGAGGCACGTTTAAAAGCGGGGCTGGGTAATTGGGCCGGATTTGTTCCCGGTTCGGTAAACTTTCCGCGGGGTGCGGCGGTAGCCGAACTGGGCCTGCTCGCTTTTAAGGAAGGGCGTTATGTCGAGCCAGCAAGCTTGCAGCCCGAATATATAAGGTTGTCTGAAGCAGAGGTAAACTGGCTTAAAAGGTATTCCGGCAGCCGTCTTTAAATCTGTCTAAATATTTTTTATCCGGAGGATGAATAGTGGATGTTAACTTTGAGGAAATGCGCCTGGAGCACTTAAGCCAGGTAGTGCAAATTGAAAATGCTTCTTATCCCTCACCCTGGTCGCGGCACTCTTTTGCTTACGAAGTTATGAAGAACAGCTTTGCATGTTATATTGTGGCTATCAGCGGTAAAAAAGTGGTCGGGTATGCCGGGATGTGGTTGATTCTGGATGAGGCTCACATCACCAACGTAGCTGTACATCCAAATTACCGGAAGGCCGGTATCGGCAGGGCGCTGATGATGCAAATGATTGGCAGGGCGGTTGTAACGGGAAGTAACAGAATGACCCTGGAAGTCCGCCCGTCAAATAATGCCGCCAGGCATCTTTATAATAAGTTGGGTTTTAAGGAGGGGGGCGTGCGTAAGGGTTACTATATTGATACAAATGAAGACGCGATAATAATGTGGAAGGAGAACCTTTCCGGAGGCAGTACGCAAAATATTTCATCCGGTAATTATTTTTAACCGGAATATTTAAAAGGGTTTTATATCTTTTAGTTTGTTGAACCGTTAAAATTCTTAGGATATACTTGGATTAAGTGGCTCAATTTACAGTCAATTAACCGGTTGGAGCGGAATATGTTACAAACTGATGTTTTGCGGGAAAACTACATATTTGCACTTGATATCGGAACGAGGACAGTTATCGGCATAATTGCCTTAGTGGAGTCCGGCAGGTTACGGGTAGCGGCCCAACACGTGGTTGAACACGAGAGCCGTACCATGTTTGACGGGCAAATCCATGACATTTCGGAAGTAGCCGGCACCGTTCTGGAAGTAAAAAGGACCCTGGAAAAGAAAGTGGGTTTCAAGCTGAACCGGGCGGCCATAGCTGCAGCGGGAAGATCCTTGGTTACTAAGCGTTGCCGGGCGGAAATGGAAATAAAAAGCGAGGTTGAAATAGACAGTACTTTGATCAACAGCCTGGAGGTTGCCGGTATTAAAAGCGCGCACCAGGAGCTTGATTCCAATGTGCCGAAAGAGCACGAAAGATATTATTGCGTGGGGTACAGCGTGGTGAGGTATTATTTAAACGGCTACCCGATCACTAACCTCGCCGGACATAGCGGTAGTTTAATCGGTGCCGATATCTTGGCGACTTTTCTTCCTGAGTCCGTGGTCAACAGCTTGTATGCTGTCTTGCGCCGGGCGGAACTTGAGCCGGTAAATCTCACCCTGGAGCCTATAGCGGCCCTTGAGGTGCTGATTCCTGAAAATATGCGGCTTTTAAATCTGGCCCTGGTAGATATCGGAGCAGGCACCTCTGATATTGCAATTACCAGGAAAGGTTCCGTGGCGGCGTACGGCATGGTACCGGTAGCCGGTGATGAAATTACAGAATGTATTGCCGAGGCCTACCTGGTTGATTTTAACGAAGCGGAAAGAATTAAGCGTTTACTGGAGAGTGGCGGGGACATAGTTTATAAAGATATTCTCGGGATAGAAAACACGGTGCCGCCGGGAGAGGTAGCCAAGGTAATCGAGCCGGAACTGGACCGGTTGACCGCGGAATTAGCTTCAGCTATATTGAGTTTAAACGGCGGAGAGCCGCCCAGAACGGTATTCTGTGTGGGTGGGGGGTCCCGGCTCCCCGGCCTGACCGACAGGTTGAGCCACCGGCTGGGCATTGATTCCCGAAAAGTAGCGGTCAGGGGAAGAGAGGCCGTAAATAATATCATTGTGGAAGAAGAAGGACTGGATGGTCCTGAAGGAATTACGGTTATCGGTATCGGCATGGTGGCCGTTAAAAAATTCAACCGGAATTTCGTTACCGTCAAGGTGAACGGGAAGGAATTCAGCCTCTTTAACTCAAAGGATCTTAATGTTGCTAATGCTTTTGGCCTGGTCGAATTCAATCCCAGGGACTTGATAGGATACAACGGCAGGGATTTAAAATTTACTTTAAACGGAGAGGTTCGAATAATTTACGGGGGACTTGCCAAACCGGCGGAAATATATATTAATGGCAACCCGGCCAACTTGAAATCACCTATCAGAGACGGGGATGAAATAAATTTAATCAAAGCCGTAAACGGGAAGGATGCCGCCGCTGCGGTTCAAGATTTCCTGGCAGGTGAAGACAGCATCATCGTAACCTTGAACGGTGAACATAAAGTGCTCCGGCCGGTTGCGGTTTTGAACGAAGAAACGGTTTCCCTGCATACTGAAATCAGCGACGGGGACCGGTTGGAAATCAGAAGTGTCAAAACCATAAGGGAACTGCTTGAAGGAGTTGACTTGACGGAATATGCCGTCAGGGTCAACGGTGCCGGGGTTGACCTTGATTATACGCTAAAAAATGGGGATGATATCAGATTGATAGAGAAAAAAGACCGTGATAAAGGCGTGCCGGTTTCGGTTACCGTCAACGGAAACCCGGTCGAGCTTAAAGGCGGTCTGCAGCATATTTTTGCTGATGTGCTCAACTGGATAGAGTTTGATAGTTCGGTTTCCAACGGGGTTCTGGTTCTGAAACTTAACGGGGAAGCGGCCGGGTATACAGACCTGGTTAAAGACGGCGATAATATTGAAATATATTGGGATCACCCGCGGGAAAGAAAAGCCCCGTAATATTCAGCTCTAATGCTTATGAGGCAAGGACATGCATTATGAGTAACGACAGCGGTGAGGGTGAGAGTGCTATGGCCGTATTTCTGCCGGCCGGGCGCCTGCGCGAGTTGGAAAATGCGGTGATCAAAGCAGAAAAACTGGCCGTTTTAGGACAGCTGGTTGCAGGAATGGTCCACGAAATCAGAAACCCGCTTACCGCCATTGGCGGCTTTCTGGAGTTATTACAAAAACAATTAAAGGGGACGCCCAAGGAAAGTTATATTTCGGTAATGCTTGCCGAGTTGGAACATGTCAACCGACTAATCACGGAATTTTTAAGTTTGACCAAACCAGGCTATTCCAAGCGGGTTAAGTGTGTCATTAATAATATTATTAGAGAAGTGGTAATGCTGGTGGAAAGTGAAGCGCAGATTCGAAAACTGGACCTGAGTCTGGCCACGGAGACAGATATGCCGCACATATTGGGAGATGGTGAACAATTAAAGCAGGTCTTCCTGAATATAATTAAGAATGCCTTTGAGGTCCTTGATGACGGAGGGAAGATTTATTTACAAACTTCGTGGGACGGGCAGGAAGGATTGGTGAAAGTTGCCGTCAGAGATACCGGACCGGGTATCGACGGGCAAACCATAAATAACATGTTTATCCCTTTCTTTACTACCAAGGAAAAAGGCACCGGACTGGGGATGTTTTTGAGCAAACAAATTATCGATAATCACGGCGGCCGCATTGAGGTTGAAAGCGAGCCGGGAAAGGGTACAACTGTGACGGTATTGCTGCCGGTAAGTCAGTTGTAAACCATACTTGCAATAAAATCGAATTAAGGTATAATAAAAGAGAGTCGTTTAAGAGAATTTCATATGCGCCTGTAGCTCAGGGGATAGAGCGCCGGCCTCCGGAGCCGGGTGCGCAGGTTCGATTCCTGCCAGGCGCACCAGTGAGTTAATAAAACCCTTGCAAAAAATCAAGGGTTTTTGTGGTTATTACCTGATATTGAACTCTTCCAGGGAAGAAGTGACCCGTGCATCTCCCGAAATGAACTCTCTTTTAACCATTCCGATACCTTCTTGATAATACTCGTAGATAGTTGAATTTTGGCCGGTGATTTTGACCTTGACGCACTTTTCAAATTTACCGGCCGGGGTGGCTACAATGGCATTAACGGCTACTATTTTCCGGTAACCACCCTCAAAGTTTTCCCATTTAGTGCCCACTGCCAATGGTGCCTTTAAAATTATTGTATGTTCATTGGGAGGTGTGTCCAAAAAATTATTTTCGTTGTATTCCTCACCCTGCATAAAAATGCGGGTGATGGCGCACTCCGTGGTTTCAAAAACCGCTGCCCCGACTGTACCGCCGTTTTCCCACTTCATCTGGGCGCGGTTTCCTTTTGTAAATAAGACCGTTCTGCCTATGGAAGCAAATTCATTTCCCTCCCCCTGGTACTTCCAGTTGCTTCCTTCGGTCAGAGGAAAATAGTCTCCCGGTTTTTTAACGGGTTGCTCCGTGTTTCCGGAGTTTTCGGTCTCCACTTCCGGTTGGGGTATCTCTTTAATTAATATGGAGCAACCCGGTAAAAATATGACCGTTAAAATTATAATCAGTAACAGGTTTGCAAAAACAGTTAGTTTCCCGGTCATTATGAGGTTCTCCTTTCGATTCGGAATTTGGTTAACCAAAAATATATTGGGCGATAGCACCGGCTATAAAAGGTACCCAAAAAACCGTACTCAACCTGGCCACCGTAAAGCGAGGTCCCAGCAGGGCTAATTCAAACGGTAATTGGCCAACTCCCAACATTGCCCATCCCGTAATCAGGGATACTGCCGTTCCTATACTGGCACCGGCTTGAAATATGGCAGCAAAAATGGGAAATGTAACGTATGGACCGCCCGGAATAAGTGCGCCTGCAAGCGTACCGATAACGATGCCTTTCCACCCCGCCTCTTCCCCAAGCCAGGATTTGATCATTTCAGGAGGTACCGCCACCTGAATAAAGCCCGCCAGGATAAAGGCCAAAATTAATAACGGGAGTGTATTTTTAAGCATCTTGGCGCCGGTTTTAAGTCCCTGTATATGCGTCTCGCCGCCTCGCCGGTAAGCTACGGTTAATAAAACAACCGTCATGGCGAATAAAAACAGTAAAGCAATGAGCAAAATATCACACCCTGCATTTTATCCGGTCTTAATCAAGTTTTTGCAGTTTCCTGATCCCGGTGAGGATTTTTTCCGTGTAACCGGAAAGCAATAAATTGGCTATGATTCCTGAAATAATTGGAAATACAAAGGTTACCACGTACCGGACAAAAGTTATCTCCGGTCCGATTAACGCAACTTCCATGGGTATACGGGTTACCGTCCAGAGGTTTTTTGCGGTTATAAAACTTACAACTGTACCTACGCGCGCGCCTGATATCAGGAAGGTAGCCGCTAAAGGGAAAAAAACGTAAGGTCCGCCGGGTATAAGCGCTCCGGCCAGGGCGCCTAAAGTTATTCCTTTCCACCCGGATCCTTGTCCTAACCAGTGCGAGACAGTTTCTTCAGAAAACAGTACGGAAATTAATCCCGCGGTAGTAAAAGCCAGCAATAAAAGCGGAATCACTTGGAGAAGCATTTTCCCGCTTACATGGAAACCTTCGTTCACCAGTGCCCATCCGCCCTGGAGCCAGGCTGAAATAATTAATATTAAGGCAGCTGCACCCATACCCAAGAAAGTCTTTTGCATGACACTCTCCAGGAAACATTTTACTTAGAATAAGAAGATGGTTATTTGATAAGCTGGCTCAATTTTAACATAAAAGAAAACATATTGATGAAAATTTATTAATTTTTAGCCGTACAAAAATTAAGGAAATAAGTAAATGAATTTTTTTTTGCCTGCCGGGCTATAATAGGGAGAAAATCTCGAGGTGATTGGTATATGCAGTTATTGCCCGGTGAACGTTCCATTCTTTCTTATTTTGCTTCAAGCAGGCAGGCGCAGAAAGCGGTTAAGGCATTGAATGATGCCGGTTTCGTTAATGTCCAACTGGACCGGGTATCTCGCTTTGGTGGTGAGTTTGACGCTGATTACAACAGCCCGCTCAATAATGCTCAAACCATGACCGGTCCGGTTTTGTTTTCAGAGGACAAAAACGAAATAGACCAGGATACGAGGGTGTTGCTTGGGGCGGACCCTTCCGTCAGCGGCTACGGTTGCGAAGATTACGGGGTGGCCGGAGGACGCGCTTTTATGGTTACGGTGGTAACCGGGGAAAAGTTACTGGAGCAAGCCACGCATATAATTAAGCAATATGATGGTATGATGTAAAAAAATTTGCTTTTAAAAATATTTCATTAAATCTCCTACCGGTATTTAAAAGTAACTTTCCGGGGGAGTTTTTTTATTATAGATAAATATAATGAAATTTTTTGATGATATTATTTTTTTATCAGTTCTTATAAGACGGATCAGAACCAAACTTGTTTTTTTAGTTTATTTTGGTTACAATGGTAAAGTATAAAATGTATTGTATAGAGGAGTTTTGATGGGAGGGCTTGCTTTTGAGACGGGTGGTCAGCGTCAGCCTTGGTTCTTCCAAGCGCGACCACAAGGTTTATGCGGAGTTCCTGGGAGAGGAGTTTGAAATTTCCCGTATGGGCACGGACGGCAATTTTGACCGGGCCCTGGAGTTATTGCAAAATTTGGACGGCAAGGTAGATGCCATAGGCCTGGGCGGTATCGACGTCTACCTTTTTGTTAAACAAAAACGCTATGCTGTTAAAGATGGTCTTAAACTGATGGAGGCGGTAAAAGTTACTCCGGTAGTAGACGGAAGTGGTTTAAAAAACACTTTGGAAAGGGAAGTAGTGCGGGTTCTGGCTGATGAAACGGGTCATTTAAAAAAAGGGACCAAGGTACTTATGGTAAGTTCAGTTGACCGGTTCGGCATGGCCGAGGCTCTTTCCGAAATGGGCTGCGATGTAACCTTCGGCGATTTAATTTTTACCGCCGGTGTTCCCTATCCCATCAAGACCATGGAAGAACTCGAAGAGATAGCCGGCCGTATCCTACCCGAGATATCCCAAATGCCCTTTCATATGATTTACCCCACCGGGAAAAAGCAGGAAACCCAGGATGAAGACAAGGTAAAGAAATTTGCCCGGTATTACCATGATGCTGAGGTAATCGGCGGGGATTTTCATTTGATCAGGCGTTTTATGCCTGCGGAAATGAACCGGCAAATTATCCTCACCAATACTACAACCCCGGATGATATAGAGTTCCTGAGGAAAAAGGGAGTGGCACTGCTGGTGACCACTACCCCCGAATACGATGGCAGGTCTTTCGGAACCAACGTGATGGAGGCGGTGCTCGTATCCATAATCGGTAAGCCGTGGGAAGATATCACCAGCGATGATTACCTGAACCTGTTGGAAAAATTAAAGTTTAGGCCGCGCATCTTAGACTTGAAAACATAATTTATATATAACGACAGTAATAAAAGGCTTTCGGAAGGAGAAAACAACTTTGGCCACACATGAAGAAATAACGGACAGCTTAAAAGTATTTACAGATAACTACAATAAAAATGAGCGTTTAAAAATAATGAACCGGGACTGGGACCGGGTGGTGGTGGTCAAGGCTACCGACGTAGAATCACGGCACACAATGACTTTAAAGGACGGTGTGGTTTCGTTAAAAGAAGGAGCGTCGGACAATCCCGACTTGACAGTAATTTCCGACAGCGAAACCCTGGCTGATATTTTTTACGGCGACATTACCCCTACCGAGCCTTATAACAACGGCACCTTGAGAGTAATGGGATCTGAAGACGATTTAATCCGGCTTGATTTCATATCACTCTTGATCTGGGGTGAATAAATTGCAGTTAAAAAGGGTTCTTACTCTGCGTACAGTGGTTGCTACAAGTGCTGGCCTCACCCTAGCCAGTTCGTCTTTTATAGCTGCCGTGCAGGTAGCCGGTTTTCTTCTAGGGGATACGGCCTGGATCGCTATACTAGTGGGAGGGGTCTTTTGCTTTCTGGCTGCGGCCTGTTTTTCCGAATTGAACGGCCTTCTGCCGACGGCAGCCGGCATCCGGCTTTATTTCAGACGCGCTTTTAACGATCAGGTATCCCTGACGATATCAATATTGTATATGCTGATTGTAATAATCGGTGTGGTTGGGGCTGAAAGCTGCGTGATTTCCTCTGTCCTAAATGAGGCGTTTCCCGCTGTACCGTCTTACGCCTGGATTGTATTAATGCTCCTGGCAGTGACCGGTATGAACATCAGGGGAGTTAAAATTACCGGTATTTTTCAGGATGTCATCACATACGGTCTCATTACCTCGATCATTTTTTTCGGCCTGATCGCCCTGTATAAAGTTAATTTTCAATTGAACGCCCCTCTGGCACCGGGAAGCGCCTCAGGGATTATAAATGCTGTAGCAATCGGGGTATTTCTTTTTGTCGGTTTTGAGTGGGTGACGCCGCTTGCTGAGGAGGTCACCCAAATCAAGCAAATATCCAGGGGGATGATGATCGCACTGGGCATCCTAAGCGTGGCCTATGCTCTTTTTACCGTGGGTATGACTGCCGTTTTGCCTAAAGAAACCCTGGTGCATTCAGCCTCGCCGCAAGTGGTGTTTGCCCGGGCTGTTTTGGGGGATGCCGGTGTATTATGGATGACGACAGTTAGCCTGGCTGCCACGATAACTACCTTTAATGCCGGGATGATCAGTGTCTCCCGGTTTATGTACGCTTCAGCCAGGGAGCACGTGTTGCCGGCGGTTTTCAAGAAAGTCAGCATAAGGTTTTTTACTCCCTGGGCAGCAATCGTAACTCTTTTTTTTATCGGCCTGGTGGTGGCAGGGGTAACACTTTTTACCCAGCGCTACGTAATGCTGGTGGAATTGGCCGCTGCCATGGAGTCGATTGTCTACGCGCTGACAGGCCTCGCGGTGATCAGTCTGCGCCGCAGGTTGCCGGACCAACCCCGGCCTTACCTGATTAAAGGGGGCTACCTGGTTCCGGCTTTAACCACAATAGTCTTTACTATACTTGCGGCAGCCGTATTTACCTCCAATCTTTGGGTGCTGATATATATGGCTGTGGCGTTCCTGATCTGCCTGGTATATGTAAATACGACGGTACCCTATTTAAGGAAGAAATATCAGGCCGGTAAACCGGCTGCCAAGAGACGCCGCCCGGTAAGAACTGCAAAAGAAGTTGAAGGTAAGTATGAATAACGTGACAAGGTAATTTTAAGGAACAATTTAAAAGTCAAACCTGTCTAACCACATGAGAGCTGAAGTTGCAAAATGCTTCAAACTTCAGCAAAATGTGGTTTTTTTATTATTAAAGTTATTACCATAAATTACCTCAAGAGGATTTAATAAAAGGATGACGAAATAGGAGGAACTTTTGGATTTAATGTAGAAAAAGATCTATACTTAAGGTTCTTAACTATTTTTTACCAACAGGCTAAGAGGAGTAGAAAATGCAGTTAAGTAAAAAAACGTCTTTGGTTTTATTCGTATCGTTGATAATAAGTGTTTTTGCCTGTATCCTTCCGGTTTGTCTCCGGTATGCGGCGGCTGCGGACAAGGTAGCGGTAATAGGAGTAGACGTACTGAACGTGCGGAGCGGGCCGGGGACAAGCAACGGGATCATATCCCGGGTCGGTCTGAACGAGCGTTTACCGGTGCTGGACAAATCCGGAGACTGGTACCAAGTAAGGCTGGCGACGGGAGAGGCCGGCTGGGTGGCAGGCTGGCTTTTAGACATAGAAACAGTTCCTACGGTACAGCAACCGGCGTCTACGGAGCCTGCAACACCGCAGGATTCCGGCAAATCCCTGGTTAGAAGAATGGCATTAATCAACAGTGAGGTTGTTAACGTGCGGAGCGGGCCGGGGACAAGCAACGGGATCATATCCCGGGTCGGCCTGAATGAGGATTTACCGGTGTTGAACCAGAGCGGGGACTGGTACAGGGTGCAGATTTCCACGGGAGAAGTCGGTTGGGTTGCGGGTAGTTTGGTAAGCATCCGGACCGTACCTGTTAAACCGCCGGACCCTCCTTCAGAGCAAGGTGAAACCGAAATATCAAGAGGTAGCGGCGGTAGGAACGGGGAACAACCGTCCGATGGGGTATTGTCCCTGGAAGTAGATGAATTGGAAGATAAGACCCGTACTGTCGTTAAGGCCGGTACACCTTTCGATTACTCTTCGTTCACCCTTGACGAACCTGAACGCCTGGTCTTCGACCTGGAAGGTGTTTCGATTGGTAATCTGGCTAACAGTACAGAAGTCGGGTCAAAGTCGGTACACCAGGTGCGGGCCGGATATTCCCAGAGAGACCCTGATATTACCAGGCTGGTCTTTGACCTGGAAGACGGAGTTCAATATACGGCTTCTCAATCCGAGGACCGGAAAATATTGACTGTTGAAACTTATATTCCGAAGATTAAAGGTTCATATGAGGGCAGGGTAATTGCCATAGATCCCGGTCACGGAGGAAGTGAACCGGGTACTATAGGAAGCCGGGGCACAAAGGAAAAAGATATGAATCTTGATGTGGCTAAAAAGGCGGCCGGCATTTTAGAAGCCCAGGGGGCCAGGGTGCTTATGACCAGAACCGGCGACTGGGATGTAGGACTTTATGAAAGGACGGACAAAGCTAACAAGGATAAGGCGGATATCTTTGTAAGCATTCATTTTAACGCGCACCCCGACCGTTCCAAGAGGGGTACCAGCACTTATATTTACAGCAACTATGAAGAGCCCGGTGAAGCTGCCAGAACGCGAGAGAGCAACAAGTTGGCACAGTGTGTACAGTCTGAGCTGCTAAAGGCCTTGGGCTTGAAGGACGTTGGAATAAGGGAAGCTAATTTCGTGGTGTTGCGTACTGCCGGTATGCCGGCCATCCTGGTGGAAGTAGCTTTTCTTTCCAATACGGCTGAAGAAAAATTGATTGCCACCGGTGATTTCAGAAATAAGGCCGCTGAAGCCATTGTGAACGGTATCGGACTTTATTTCTCCGGGAACTAGCTGCTTTTTATCAGTATAATATATTAAAATTACACTAAAACATAATTAAAAAATTCCGTTCTGCTCCGGTTTTAAACACGGGGCAGTGCGGGTTTTTTTTAAAGAAAGAGGAACCCGGTACTTTGCAAGTGAATATAAAAAGTGGCATCAATCCTTGTAAAATTACTCTTTGACTTGTGGCCGTACAGCAAGGGAATAATGATCTTGAATTATGACAAGACGGAGGTAAGGTATTGCCTAAAATTGGAATTACCACCACGGTGCCAATAGAGGTGGTTTATGCTGCCGATTGGGTTCCGGTAGATTTGAACAATGTTTTTATTACCGACGAAAACCCGGGGGCCTTGGTGGAAGAGGCCGAGATAGCCGGTTATCCGCGCAACATATGCGCCTGGATAAAAGGAATTTACAGCACAATGTTAAAGTACCGGGATATCCGGACTGTCATTGCGGTTACCCAAGGCGATTGCAGCAATACCCACGCCCTGATGGAAACATTGCAGTTGGCCGGGATCGAAGTGGTTCCTTTTGCCTTCCCTTACGACCGTGACGTTGATTTGCTGAACCTGCAAATAGAAAAAATAAGGTCCTTTTTCGGGGTTTCCTGGCGGCAGGTCCGGAAAGAAAAAGAAAGACTGGACCGGATCAGGAGAAAAGTTTGGGAGCTGGACCGGCTCACCTGGGAGGAAAACCGCGTGGGCGGTTGGGACAATCATTTTTACCAGGTCAGTTGCAGCGATTTTAACGGTAACCCGGATAAATTCGAGGCGGATGTGGTTGATTTTCTGAATCAGGCGCGTTCCGCTCCACCACGGGAGAGAGAGTTGCGACTGGGGTATATCGGTGTGCCGCCTATTATGGGAGAGCTGTACGGGTACCTGGAGGAACGCGGTGCACGGGTGGTATTTAACGAAACCCAGAGGCAGTTTACCATGCCTTTTGAAACCGGGGACCTGGTAGAACAATACCGGCTATACACCTATCCTTACGGCGTATTTTTTCGCCTGAAGGATATTTTCCGTGAAATGTCAAAAAGAAAGTTGGACGGGGTTATTCATTATGCCCAGAGTTTCTGTTATCGTCAGATTGAAGACCTCATTGTCAGGCAAAAACTTGACCTTCCGGTTTTAACCCTGGAAGGAGACAAGCCCGGAAGGTTGGATGCCCGTACCCGGATGCGCCTGGACGTTTTTTTGGACATGTTGAGGTGAGGCATGTGTTGGTAGGTATTGACCTTGGAAGCCGCAGTATAAAGATGGTTTTGATGGAGGCGGACCGCTTATTAAGCCTGCGTAAATTTAATACGATGGACTTTTACCGGTCATATGCCGCAAGGAGGGATGGCGGGCTGGCAATTGAATTTTCGGCTATGAACGTGCCGGTTAATTTTGGCGATGACGTCGTGACGGCTACAGGTTACGGACGCCAGACGGTGAAGGTGGAAGGGGCCAGGGTAATTCCCGAAGTGATGGCTCATGCGCTGGGTGCGGTACAACTTTCCGGTTTAAAGGACTTTACTCTTTTGGACCTGGGCGGGCAGGACAGTAAAGTGGCCCTGGTACGGAGCGGGCGGGTGGTTGATTTTCAGACCAATGATAAATGCGCTGCAAGTACGGGGCGCTATTTGGAAAATATGGCGGCGGTATTAAATATTAGCCTGGATGAACTCGGCAGGCATTATCAGTCTCCGGTGGACCTGACTTCCACGTGTGCGGTTTTCGGTGAAAGTGAATTGATCGGCAAGGTGGTGGAGGGCTATTCCATACCCGCTCTGGCCGCGGGAGTTAATCACAGTATTTTTAAGCGCATAAAGCCGATGCTGACCCGGTTGTTGTCAGGCGGGGTCATAGTTTTTACCGGTGGTGTTACCGGTAACACGGCACTAAAAATTATGATCGAGGAAAAAATGGGAGTGGAGGTTATCGTACCGGAGCATCCTGAATACGCGGGCGCAATCGGCTGCTGTGTGGATGCGGCCGGACGTGGGCACAGCCAGCTTTAATATTGACGCAAAGGAGATGTAAAATGGTAAGAATTGATGGAAGAGAACCCGAGCAAATGAGGACGGTAAAGATAATCAGGAATTATAATAAACATGCTGAGGGGTCGGTATTAATTGAAATCGGTGATACCAGGGTAATTTGTACCGCTACAGTGGAAGACCGGCCACCTGCTTTTCTTAAAGGGGAAGGGAAAGGCTGGGTTACCGCCGAGTATGGTATGCTTCCCCGGGCTACCGGTTCCAGGACCCCCAGGGAGGCAACCAGGGGCAAGGTAAGCGGCCGGACATACGAAATACAACGCCTCATCGGACGTTCCCTGCGGTCAGTAGTAGACCTGGCGGTGCTGGGCGAATGCACAATTTGGCTGGATTGCGATGTCATCCAGGCGGACGGCGGCACCCGGACGGCTGCGATAACCGGTGCCTTTGTGGCCCTGGTGGATGCCTTAAATAAGATGAAAGAACAAGGATTGCTTAAGCGCTTACCCGTTACGGATTTTATAGCTGCTACCAGTGTAGGAAAGTTAAAGGACCGGGTTATTCTAGATCTCTGCTACGAAGAGGATTTTGCAGCCGAAGTGGACATGAATGTCGTTATGACCGGCTCCGGCCGTTTTGTTGAGGTTCAGGGGACCGGTGAAGAGGCCACTTTTACCCGCCCGGAAATGGACAGCATGATTGAAATGGCTACGCAAGGAATAGGACGGCTGATTAATTATCAGAAAGAAGTGCTGGGAGATATCGCGGTCGGTATCGGGGAGGTGCTCTTGTAATGAAGCTGGTTCTGGCTACCAAAAACCCAAATAAGGTAAGAGAAATTTCCGAATTGCTCTCTTCCTATGAAATAAAAATATTATCCCTTGATTATTTTCCAGGGATTCAAGAAATCAAAGAAGACGGAGATTTATTCAGGGAAAATGCGGTAAAAAAAGCTTCAGTTGTGTGTGAGCAAACAGGTTTAATAACTCTGGCGGATGATTCCGGTCTGGAAGTAGACTGTCTGGACGGGGCCCCCGGCGTCCTTTCGTCACGCTTTGCCGGTGAAGATAAAAATGACGAAGCTAATAATAAGAAATTATTGGAACTCATGTCCGGTGTGCCGGCTAAACTGCGTACCGCCCGTTTTAAATGCGTCATGGCGGTTGCCGTACCTGACGGTTGGGTTTATACCGCTGAAGGTGCCTGCGAAGGCATTATTGCAGAGGAACCGAGAGGGCACGGGGGTTTTGGATATGACCCGTTGTTTTACCTTCCTGATTACGGCAGGACTATGGCAGAACTGGATCTGGAGATAAAAAATAAAATCAGTCACCGTTTCCGGGCGCTGGCAGGTGCGTTGGACATCCTTTTGGAATTGCAGGAAATTGATGGTATGGAGTGAGCAATTTTTGCGGATAATAGTTTTCAGCGACAGTCACGGCAACTTAAAATTTGCCCGGAGGGCCTTAAAAGAGTCCGGCCGGGTGGATTTCATTCTTCATGCAGGCGATCATTACCGGGACGGCCTTGAGTTGGCTGCGGAAACCGGGCTTCCGGTGCATGCTGTCCTCGGAAATTGTGACGGTTTTGATGAAGGACCGACGGAGGTGTTTTTAGAGACGGAAGGAGGTGTTATATTACTGGTTCACGGTCATACAGGAGGAATGCCGGGGCACCGGTTCGGGAAACTTCTGGCTCGTGCCGGGGAGTGCGGAGCAAAATTAGTTGTGTTCGGACATACCCACACCGTGGAAATGATCAAAGAAAGCGGTGTGTTATTCTTTAATCCCGGCAGTATTTCTAGGCCCCGGGACCAGACACGGCCTAGTTATGGCATTTTAGAAGTTAGAGGGAAAGAAATAATACCAAATATATACCGGGTCTTAAAATAAAAGGAAATACTTCATTTTAAATTAAAAACTTTGACGCTGCGCTCATTTTTAGTTATAATAATAACTACCGTGAATAACAACAATAACAAGTTTTTTTTCGAGCGGGTGTAGCTCAATGGTAGAGCACCGGCCTTCCAAGCCGGGTACGTGGGTTCGATTCCCATCACCCGCTCCACATGTCCCAGTAGCTCAGCTGGATAGAGCAACGGACTTCTAATCCGTAGGTCGGGGGTTCGAATCCCTCCTGGGACGCCAGAGAAGTGAGGCGCCGCAAGAGTTGCGGCGTTTTTGTATTTTTTTATTTATATCAAGGTAAATTTTTTG
>DFAQ01000028.1:7119-14152 GCA_002365865.1 Pelotomaculum sp. UBA3102 | reverse complement strand
ATCGCTCATTCGTCTGCTGCAATTCCTGACGGACAGGTTTTAACTCTTCCTGTATGACGGCACGAAGCATTTCCCTTAATTCATCTTCCGGCATCAGCTGAGGTCTCCTCTCTACCGCCAGCATTTTCTACAAGGCTCCTGTTTCCATCGAAACCTATGCCAAAAAGCCCCGGAGGGCTTGATTTTACTGGTGGGCGGGAGAAGAATTGAACTTCCGGCCTTCTGCGTGTCAAGCAGACGTTCTCCCACTGAACTACCCGCCCAAGTATCATTATTATGACCTAAAGTTTTATGAAAGTCAAGCCCCTGCTTTGATTACCACCTTCCTGATAAACTTTATCCATGACAGTGGAAATAAATGTTATATTTTTCTGTTTTCCATAATATTATTTGGTAATTACATACAATAAGAGGTGGTCATGGTGAAAATATTTTATCTTAGTTTTACCAAAATTAAAAGGGCTTCCATGAATGCTTTGATGTTCGGCCTGGCAGCACTGCTGCTTACCGCCGCCCTGCTGAAACCGGCCGAAATTTTCACGACGGCCCAGTCCAAGCCCCATCCCATTTACAAGGTGCAAACAAAAGATAAAGTCGTGGCTCTTACTTTCAATATTGACTGGGGTAACAGGGTACCCGGACCGGTTTTAGACGTTTTAAAAAAACACGATGTAAAGGCAACCTTTTTTGTCTCCGGCTCGTGGGCCGGAAAACACCCGGCGCTGGCCCGCCGGATTACCGCGGAAGGCCATGAAATAGGCAGCAACGGAGACCGCCGGATTAATCTGAGTGCGGAAACAAAAGCAACGGTCAAAAAAGAATTGGCCACCGGCAGGGATTACATCAAAGAAGCTACCGGGGTCACCGCTTCCCTGCTCAGAACACCGTACGGCGACTGGAACGACCTGGTGCTGGCAACTGCAGCCGGAAGCGGTTACACCGTAATCCAGTGGAGCCTGGATTCACTGGACATCCAGACTCCCGGTAAAAACGACATAGTCAACAATGTAGTTGAAAAAATAAGCCCGGGCGATATCGTCCTGATGTTCGCATGCGACACCGCTTCCCAGACTCCTGATGCACTTCCCGGTATTATTGAGGGGCTCAGGGCAAAAGGATACGAACTCGTTACTGTTTCTTCCCTCTTAAAACATGGTCCCGGAGTGATAGAATAAACGCATTTATGACCCATATGGAGGCTTAAACCTTTTAATCAATTTTTCTTGCAGCTCAATAATTGAATTTTCAGCTTTAAGCACCGGCAGGGCACATGCTATTCCTACCAGGGCACCGCATAAAACGTCCAGGGGGGAATGAACCCCCACATAAACCCTGGAAAAAGCCATTAAAACAGCAATTATCAAGGCGGGAAGGGCCAGGGCGGGAATTTTTCGCGCCAGCACCAATCCGGCTGCAAATGCATTGGCCGTATGACCCGACGGAAAAGCAAAAGAACCGGGAGGCGGCACCAGCAGGTTAACTCCCGGCAGGGTTTGAAAAGGCCTGGGACGTTGGAATAAAGCTTTCAGCACTTCCTCCCCAACCAGGTAACTAATGAAGAGAGCGGCCAGCATTAAAAAGGCGGCTCTCTTTGTCTCCTGCCGCCCGAAAACAATTAACACCAGTGCGGCTAAAATCCAGATTATTCCACCGTCAGCGGAAATACTGACCAAAGGCATTATCAAGTCCAAAAAAGTATCGCTCAGATCGTGATTTATAAAATAAAACCATTCTATGTCAAGGTTTTTCAGCAAATCAAACATTGACAAATTAACCCCGTAAGATCTTTTTACTCTAAAATATTATTACTATTTAAACTTGTCTTTGCGCCGGTACCAAAGGTAGAAAACCGCGGCCGCCATACCGAGAACCATCAATACGTCCAACCTGTGAAACCATGGTTTGATCGCCTGCCAGTTCTGACCCAGTGTCAAACCGGCATAAGTCAGCAGGAGGCTCCACGGAAGCGACCCTAAAAAAGTGTATGCCAGGAACCGCTTGAAATTCATTCCCGCAATGCCGGCAGGAAGAGAAATAAAGGTCCTGACAACGGGCATTAAACGGGCAAAAAATACAGTGGCCTCGCCATATCGCTCAAACCACCGGTCGGCTGTTTCCAAATGCTTCACGGAAAAACCGATATATCGCCCGTATCTTACCAGTAAGGGCCTCCCGCCCCGGAGACCGATATAATATGACAGGGCCGAACCCACAGTGCCCCCTACAGTCCCTGCCATTACGGCACTGTAAAATTCCAGCCTGCCTGTAGACACAAGGTACCCCCCGTAGGGTAAAATCACTTCACTGGGCAGTGGTATATTGACGCTTTCAACGGCCATGCCGATCCCGATGCCCCAGTAACCCATGGCTGCAATAGCGTTGGTGATCGTTTTTATTACCGCTTCAATAAGTTCAGTCAGGCAAGTCTCCCCCCAGTTTAATATTAATTTCTCTCCCGCGTAAATTTTCCAGTTAAAGCTTCTTCCACAAGGGTCGGTTCTTCCGTACCCCGGCCGGCAGTGGTTTTCTCGTTGCATAGCGGTGATCGTAAGTGACCAAATTGAGAGACCGGCAAAACAGCCGGAACCTGGAGGAAATGGTAGCAGAAGAAACTCCATACCGCCCGGCGAGGTCATTTTGCTTCACTTTGTCTTCCATTTCCAGCCTGGTAAAAGTGTATATAACGACCGCCGTCCATACCTCAGCCTTACGTATAGACGGTCGCTCTTTGGAACAGTAATCAAACCAGAGCTTAAGAGCTCCTTTCTGCTGCTTCGGGTTGTAGCCGAGGGACTCCAGACCGTCCCTTACGCTTCCAGCCACAGCGGCATAACCGGGCTCGGGCCAAGAGTAACTCTCTTTCTCACCCTTCGAATTTCTAATCCGGTCCCGGTCCCGGTCCCGGTCACGCTCATCGTTTTCTTTAATTTCAGCCTTAAAACAGCTCAAGACAAACTCCCTGCACTTAAACACCAGTTCAGGATTAGAAGCATTTATGATTATAAACTGCGGTGTCAGAACCATAAGACCGTGCACGGAACGGAGGCCTGCTTCCCTGCTGCCGGAAGTCATGCCGTTTTCGTCGTCTTTTTCCCGGACCTTCACTTCCGCCCGCCGGCGCGGCTCACCCAGTATGGCCGCCACTGCCTGCCTGAAGGCACCTGATTTGTCCCTCAATTCCCTCACCACCCTGAAAGAAGCGGAGTGGTTGATGCTTTGCATGATTGACTGCCAGCCTGTGATCGGTAGTATGGACCTGGCAGCCAGCATATCTTTACCGGCAGGTTTTTCCCCCGTACGGGCATCGGAAAACCCCAGCTCCATGACCCGGGCATTAACAATGTGGGCCTTTTCTTTTAGATATGTTGCCCAGCTGCGGGTTTCGGTCTTTCTGCCTTTTTGTTTAACGTATTCCTGCCGGTTTCGCCTGAGCCATTTCAATACCGGTTCTTTGCAACCATCACGCAGTGCCAGGCCGCTGGTTGAAAATTCGTACTCCCGCCCCACCTTAAGCACCCTGATTAAAATAATATTGCCCACCTTTACTTCATCCGCGGCATTAATATCGCGTACCGTTATTTTCCTGTGCTTTAAAAGCTCCTTAAGTACCACGCCCTTACCCGGTAAAATCTCCGTAACCTCGTAAAGAGAAATGCGGGTACGGGCCCATTCTTTTAAAAGCACGGCTTCCCAATAATTCAAGCTGGGTAATTGTTCTTCCAAAAAAGTTTCGATTATTGTCCGCCCGCTTGAGAGCTCGTAGTCAAATATAAACCACTCAAAACAACGTTCCATGGTAAAATCATCGTCACGGTCTACCAAATGCTCATCGAGGCACCCCAGGTAAAGATCCTGGGCCCTGGCAACATCCCAGGCAAAAAACGGTTTGTCGGCAAATTCACCCAGGTTGCGGCGTAAATTTCTGCCCGCGCGCCGCCACCTGGCCTGATCCAGGGAATATAAAACCTGACCCCTGCCACAGCATTGTTCATATAATTTTCCGCTGGCGCAAGGACATAATATCCCGGTCCCGGACATCAAAACACCTCTCCTTACAGGTATGCCTGTTACAAGCATACTTTAACAAGTATTTATATTTATATCATATTGTAAATTATTTCTCAATGGTTATATTATTACCGTCAACATTTACATTCAAATCCAAATAATTTAAAACCGAAGCCGGTATAAAAGCGGAACCTCCCTCGAACCATACCGGTGACTTAACGGCCGGATTCCACCCGTTAACGGTAATATTGCCCGACCCGGTATTAATAATAATTGCGGTATTGTTTCCCGTAATACTGATCGCCCTGCAGTCTGCCTGCCAGTCCACCCGGCAGCCCAGGGCCTCGAAAACAAGCCGCACGGGAAGAAATACAGCACCCTGCCGCTGTAATACCGGCTGCCGGGTACGGACGGGTACCCCGTTGACATAGACTTCATCACGGTCTGTTTTCAAGATTATTTTAATCTTTTCCGGTTGCTCAAGATAACACTGTGCCGCGGCAATTTGCAGTTCCGGCGTTAGTACCCGGATGTCGGGATCAAGGCCCGTACCGTCAATCACCCTGTCTTTCGGAGTATGATATCTGGCAGTAGTAACTTTCAAAGCTCCTCCCGATTCCAAAGGTACCATCACCTGCACCGTACCCTTTCCGTAAGTCTGTTCGCCGATCACCACTGCCGCTCCGTAGTCCTGAAGCGCGCCTGCCAAAATCTCGGCGGCACTGGCACTGTTATGGTTGACCAGCACTGCCACGGGCATGCCTTTGCAGGTGGGCACATCTTCCGTCCGGTACTCCTGGCGTTCGCCGTCACTGTCAAGTATACTCACCACTACCCGGCCTTGCTCGACGAAACTGCCGCAAATCTGAACCGCTGTCTGGAGGATCCCTCCCGGGTTATCCCTTAAATCCAAAATAATTTTCTGCGCTTCCCGGTTAACCAGACCGGCGAGTGTTTTTTTGAATTCACCGGCAGTTTGGTTCCCAAATGAACTTATTCTGATATATCCTATATTGCCTGTGAGGAGCTCACCGTTCACAGTCGGAGTGTCGATACCGGCCCGTTCCAGTTCAATATCAAAATCCGCCCTTCCTTCCCGCCGGAGGGTAAGGTTCACCTTGGTCCCTTCCGGTCCGCGAATTCTCTGCACAACCATTACCAGGGGCTCACCCGCCACATCCGAACCGTCCACTCTGGTCACCCGGTCGCCGGGCTTAACGCCGGCATTCCGCGCCGGAGTACCGGCGATAGTTTCAATTACTTCGGGATACTTTTCACCTGCCTGCAGCAACATACCGACACCCACGTAATTTCCGTCCAGAGAACCGCTGAAATCGTCCAGTTCAGAAGGAGACAGATACTCAGTATACGGGTCGCATAATGAATCGATCAACCCTTCGATGGCCCCGCGCAATAAAATATCGTAATCCGGGTTGCTTATATGCAGAGTATGGGTATACTCAAGAATTTCTATAAATGTTTCCGGTCCCAGAGAATGTTTTTCTTCAGCCGGGGCCGGAAGGACGATCCCAAAAACCAAAACCAGCGCCAGTAACCAGGTCGGGAAATTAAATTTCCGCAAAGCGCATCACCTCTTTGTTTATATAATGCTTTACTTCGTTCTCCCGTTGTAAATTCCTGCAAGTTTTTACCTATCAGATATTTTTACCGTTGCCGACATTGCTAAAAAGAAGGCAGGTATTTGGGTATGAGGCGGTGAAAATATATTTATAAAAAACATGGTAAGGCAGGTGTAAATATTGCCTCCGGATAATTTTATCATTATTGACGGCAACAGCCTGGCCCACCGGGCCTACCACGCCGTTCAACCGCTTTCCACCAGCCGTGGTTTGATTACCAACGCCGTATACGGTTTTACTAATATGCTTTTCAAAATTTTAAATGAACAGTCACCGGACTTGATCGCCGTGGCTTTCGACAAGGGAAAGGTCACCTTCCGTCACGACGAATACAGCGAATATAAGGCAAACCGCAGCGCCACACCGGAAGATTTGAGGCCGCAGTTTCCAATCTTGAAAGATATGTTAAAAGCCATGCGCATTCAGGTGTTTCAAAATGAAGGCTTCGAAGCCGACGATCTTATCGGCACCCTGGCTGCCCAAGCGGAGCAGTCCGGCATCAACAGCATGATCGTAACGGGGGACCGGGACGCACTGCAACTGGTTTCCCCGCTGACCAGGGTCATGTTAACCAAAAAAGGCATCAGCGAACTGGAAGCATACGATGAAGGCGGTGTTTGGGACAGGTACGGCATTACCCCGCGTCAATACACCGACTTCAGGGGACTCACCGGCGATGCTTCGGACAATATCCGCGGCATTCCCGGAATCGGGGAAAAAACGGCTTCCCGCCTGCTGAAGGAGTACGGAAGCCTGGAAGAAATTCTGGCCCGCGCAGAAGAAATTACCGGCCGCGCCGGCAAGCAGATAAAAAACTACGGTCACCAGGCGGAATTGGCAAAAAGACTCGTGACCATCCACCGGGCGGTGCCGGTGGAAATCAATCTGGAACAATGCCGCTGGCGGGGACCTGACTACCGGGAACTCCTGGCAGTTTTCAAGGAACTCGAATTTAATTCACTGATTAAATCTATCTACCTGGGGAAAAACCAGGAGCACGGTGAAAAATATTTTAAAGCCAAAGGCCGTAAACAAAAAAGCAACCGGCAGACACTGCCGGAACCGGACCTGGAAACCTGCCCCGTTAACTACCGGGAACTGGATACACCAATCAGGATCGATAAATTTTTAGGGGACACCCGCAAGGCCGGACGGATAGCGCTTTCAATTTCATACCACGAACCGGGCGGAATACTTGCCGCCGGCTTTGCCCCGGGAGAAGATCTCGCCTACTGTGCCGGCTGCCCGAAACCTGAACCCGGAAGCAACGGGAGAAATTGCCCTGACGCAAGCACAACCGCAATACCCGCCGATGAATTGCCGAAAAAAACCCTGGCGCTTTTAAAAGAAATTTGCGCCGCACCGAATATAAAAAAATACTGCCA
>DFAQ01000028.1:672-6736 GCA_002365865.1 Pelotomaculum sp. UBA3102 | reverse complement strand
GATACCATGATTGCCGCCTACCTGCTTAACCCGGCCTCCCCTAACCGGGAGCTTAAAGATATTTGTCTGGAACACTTGGGAGCGGTGCTGCCCGGGGGTAAAGAAGAACTTCCCGCCAAGGCCCACTGCATTATGCAACTCTCCCGGCTGCTCGATGAAAAACTGAAGCTTTTTGAGCAGGACCGGCTTTTTTACGATGTAGAGCTACCCCTGGTCCAGGTCCTGGCAGACATGGAAACGGAAGGCGTGGCAGTGGACAAAAATCAGCTGGAAGCCATGTCCTTGCAACTGGGCCGCTCGATTGAAAACCTGGCCGGTGAAATTTACCGGCTGGCGGGGCAGGAATTCAATATCAACTCCCCCAAACAACTGGGTAAGATCCTGTTCGAAGAATTGAAATTACCCGTAATTAAAAAAACCAAGACCGGTTACTCCACCGATGCTGCAGTACTGGATGAACTGGCCGCCGCTCACGAAATAGCGGCCAAAATTCTTGAATACCGCCAGTTTATGAAGCTTAAATCCACTTATACCGACGGGTTGGCAGCACTGATCAACCCCGGCACCGGGCGGCTGCACACCACTTTTCATCAGACGGTCACAGCCACCGGCAGGCTTTCCAGCGCAGAGCCTAATCTACAGAACATACCAATACGCCTGGAATTCGGGCGCCTGATCAGGAAAGTTTTTATTCCCCGCAGCAAAGAACACTTGCTGCTGTCCGCGGATTATTCCCAGATCGAACTGCGCATCCTGGCCCATGTCAGCGGCGATCCGGTGCTCATAAATGCCTTCAGGAACGGGGAGGATATTCATACCCGGACGGCGGCGGAAGTTTTCGGCGTCCTCCCGGAAGAAGTAACACGGGAGATGCGCGGCAAAGCCAAGGCCGTAAACTTCGGCATAGTTTACGGGCTGAGCGATTACGGCCTGTCCAAGGACATCAAGGTAACCCGCAGCGAGGCACGGCGTTATATCGACAATTATTTCGCCCGTTATGCCGGGGTAAAAACATACATTGACCGGGTGGTGCGGGAAGCCAGAGAAAAAGGTTATGTCACCACGCTTTTAAACCGGCGGCGCTACCTGCCGGACCTGTTCAGCCCCAACCGCACGGTACGTAACTTCGGCGAGCGTACCGCCATGAACACTCCCATCCAGGGCAGCGCAGCCGACGTTATCAAGCTGGCCATGGTCAACATCCGGCGGGAAATGGTCGAGCACGGATTCAAGGCAAAAATGATCCTGCAGGTTCACGATGAGCTGATTTTTGACTCTCCGGCGGACGAAATAGACCGTCTCGCCGAACTGGTGAAACGTTGTATGGAAAACGTGCTGGTCCTTAACGTCCCGCTGGTGGTAGATATAAAAGCAGGTCCGAACTGGTATGACGTAAAAAAAATTGAATTACTGGGGAGTTTTTAGCCATGCCGGAACTGCCGGAGGTAGAAACCATCAGAAGAACGCTCCGGCCTAAGCTGGCCGGCCTAAAATTTACCGGTGTCCGTATTTATCTGCCCAAAGTTATTGCCGCTCCGGCACCGGAACATTTTACAGCAATTATCACCGGCAAAAAAATTATCGATTTACAAAGGCGGGGTAAATACCTGCTGTTCGGTTTGACCGGCGGTTATACTCTCATCGTCCACCTGCGCATGACCGGCAGTATGGTTTACCGCGAAAAAACCGGGCCGTCGTCCAAGTACACCCACGTCGTTTTTTACCTTGATAACGGAAGCCGGCTTTTTTTCGCCGATCTGAGGCAGTTCGGGCGCCTGTGGCTGTTACCGGTGGGCTCCCCCGACGGTCCGCCCGGGCTGAAAAACCTCGGTCCCGAACCCCTGGACAAATCTTTTACCAGGGAAATTTTTGAAAAGAAACTACACTGCCGCCGGACCAGGATTAAACCCCTGCTCCTGGACCAGTCATTTATTGCCGGTCTGGGAAACATTTACGCCGACGAGGCGCTGCACCGGGCCGGAATCAGCCCGGAACACCCGGCAAACACCCTTACGCACCGGGAAACAACCCGCCTCTACCGTGCCATCCGGGACGTATTGCAGGAGGGGATCAAAAACAGGGGAACTTCGGTGCGGGACTATATCGACGGGGAAGGCCGGGCGGGAAGGTACCAGGAAATGCTCCGGGTTTACAACCGGGAAGGTCAGTCCTGTCTGAAATGCGGCAACCAAATAGCCAGGAGGAAAATAGGCAACCGCAGTTCATATTACTGCCCGGCCTGCCAGAAATAAAAAATTTGAGCCAGCGATTGGCAGTAACCATACTCATTTTACCACCATAGATTATAAAAAAGCATTTCAAAGAGCAGGTGGTAAAGCAATATTGGAACTGCTTACTTATTTACTCTTTGCCCTGGCTCTCAACCTGGACTCCTTCGGGGCCGGTATGGCTTACGGGACGAGACAAATTAAAGTTCCCGTGCTTTCTCTGATCATTATCAGCCTTATTTCAGTAGCAGCCATATGTATTTCCATGCTGGGAGGCAGATGCCTGCTTTCTTTCATCCCCGTCTCCCTGGCCCACAGGCTCGGCGGCATCTTGCTCCTGCTGGTCGGCTTGTGGGTCCTGCTCCAGACCCGCCATGGAAGAGAACACGCTGAGAAAACACCCGTGCGAAAAACATCAGGCGGTAAAGTGATCGAAATTCGCATCCGGCCGCTGGGCCTGGTAATCCGGGTGCTTAAAGAACCGGTCCTGGCCGACCTGGACAAATCAGGAGTAATCTCCTCGGCGGAAGCCCTGGTCCTGGGAACCGCCCTGGCCATGGATGCTTTCGGGGCAGGCTTCGCGGTGTCCATACTTGGTTTTTCTCTATTCGCCACCGCCCTGGTTGTGGGTACCGGGCATTTTTTCCTGACCTACCTGGGAATGCTGGCCGGACGTACCATAAGCGCCAGCAACATCGGCCGCCGCCTCACCTTCTTGCCCGGGTGTATTCTGATCCTGTTGGGACTGTTCAAAATTTGTTGACTGACCGGAATCCACGAAAGGGGGAGAATTTATGCCGGTCATCGGCCTTACCGGAAATATCGGAAGCGGAAAAAGCACCGTTGCCCGCCGCCTTAAAAAATTGGGGGCAAAGATTGTCGACGCCGACAGGGTGGCCCGGGAAGTGGTCCGGGCAGGCACCCCGGCACTTAAGGAGATTGTCGATAATTTCGGACCGGAAGTTTTAAATACTGACGGCACCCTGGACCGCAAGAAACTGGGAGAAATAGTTTTTACCGACCCCCGGGCCAGGGCCAGTTTAAACCAAATAACCCACCCGCGCATTAAGGAAGCCATATTCCAGGAAATTAAAAAGCACCGGTCAAAAGAATCACCCCATCGTAAAGAGGTGCTGGTCATAGACGTTCCTCTTCTATTTGAAACCGGGTTTAATCATGATGTTGACGAAGTATGGGTGGTTAAAATAAATGAGGACAAGCAGGTTAAACGGCTGGCAGAAAGGGATGCCCTTATGCCGGATGAAATCCGTAAGCGGCTTGAAGCCCAAATGCCGCAGGAGGAAAAATTAAAATATGCCCGGCGGGTAATCGACAACAGCGGGGAGCTTCGTGAAACTGAAAAACAAGTGGATCGCCACTGGTTGGATTTCATAAAAGAACATTTTCAGGATGCCGGCGGCATATAACCATATTACAAAGTAAGTATTAAAACGGCGGAGTGAACAGATTGACCAGGTTTTTCGGAAGAAAATTCAACCAGGGAAAATTTAAACAACGGGCTTTACTGTTCTTGTTTTTATTTTTGATTGCGGCAAATATTGATCACATCGGGCGTTTGTTTTATCCGTTCCACTACCGGGATCTTACCTTGCAATACGCCCGGACCTATAATGTAGATCCTTTACTGCTGGCAGCGATCATGAAAGCTGAAAGTAACTTCGACCACCAGGCGGTATCAAAAAGAGGCGCCCGGGGCCTGATGCAAATCATGCCGGATACCGGAACCTGGATCGCCGCCCGGATGGGTGATGCCGCCTTTGACCCCGAAGTTCTGTTTGAGCCGGAAACCAGCATAAAATTCGGCGCCTGGTATATCGCCGACTTAAGAAAGGAATTCCGGGGCGACACCATTCTGGTGCTGGCGGCCTACAACGGCGGAAGGGGCAACGTAAAAAATTGGTTTGCCGGGAAAGAACTTTCCGGAACTTTAATTAAAATTAAGCAGATTCCCTTTCCGGAAACCCGCCATTATATAAAAAAGGTCCTATTGTACCGCCGAATTTACAATCTCCTATACCGCTGAACAGAACAGAACAGAACAGAATCATAATCACCCGGCTTGCTCACTGTTAATGAATTTTTTATAAACCGGCCCGCAGCTCAGTCTGTCAAACCCCGCACCGCTTTCCCGTTCAGGTAGTCAAACCGCTTACCCTGATAAATGTCGTGCCGCTCCAGGTATTCCTCTATTTTTTGTTTTACCAGCCACCAGCTGGCTCCCCAGTTGCAGAAAAGCAGGTTTTCCTGCGGGCCCTTCCCCACCAATCTCTGAATAACCACGGCAGGGTCCAGGTATTCCAGGAACAACGCCACTCTGGCCACATATTGGTCCAGGGAAATAATTGATATTTCTCCGCGTTCGTACATGTCGCCCAGTACCGTGCCCCGGACCACGTAAAGCGAGTGCAGTTTAACGTACTCCACCCCCAGGGCGGAAATAACCTTGGCGTTTTCCGCCACATCCTCCCGGTCGTCCCAGGGCAGGTTCAAAATCAAGTGCGCGCAAACTTCAAAACCGTATTTTTTCACCCTTAATACGGCGTCGATAAATTCGGCCAGGGTATGTCCCCGGTTTACCCTGGCCAGCGTGCGGTAGTTTACCGTCTGAAGCCCCAGTTCTATGTTTATGTCAAGCTTTTTTTCCTCCTTAATCCCGGCCAAAAAATCAAGGTAGCGATCATTGACACAGTCAGGCCTGGTTGAAACGGATATGCCCACCACATCGTCCTCACCGGCTGCTTCAAGCAGATTTTCTTTAAACCGGTCCAACGGCAGGTAAGTATTGGTAAAGGCCTGGAAATAAACAATAAATTTCTCAGCTTTAAAACGTCTCCTGAAAAAAGCCTTGCCTTCGGCAAGCTGGCGTTTTACAGAACGGGTATTATCAAGGCAATCAAAGCCCGCTCCGTCTTCGTCACAAAAAATACACCCTCCCCGCCCTAAACTACCGTCCCGGTTCGGGCAGGTACCCGGCAAATTAACCGGTAGTTTATGCACTTTTTCGCCGAACTTCTCTGCCAAATGTTGGGAATACTGCCTGTAGCGACCTGTTTTCACCGGGCACCCCCTCCAAAACATCCACTTATCATAATAATTCCTTTAAACCCTCTTTTACCAGGGCGGCAGTGGAGCTAAAAAACGGTTGGATATCATGGCACACTTCCACTGCCGCCCGGTCAATCAAGCGGGTAACTTTTTTAATATCAATATCCAACCCGTGCTTTAACTGCATCTGGATCCGGAATTTCCGGGCCAGGGTTTCCGCCGTGGTCTTTTCGAGCGCAACCACCCCGGAAAACCTTTCCACCCTGCCTTCCAGATTAATACTCAGGTTCTCCGGCCATAAATGATCAAGCATGGCATTAACTTCTTTGATTAAAAATTTATTTAAAAAAGCGCTTGCAATTTTTTCGCCAAAACTTCCTGATGAGCTGATCAACAGTTCCACGCCCATTTCGATTATATTATGCGCCTTCCACCAGCCCATCTCCGCAGGAATATTGCATGCTTCCACCGTTTTTGAGATAAACGGCCTGGCTTTCTCAAAACAATAACCTTTTTCAAAATCCAAATATTTCTCGTCCCCGTAGTAATCCAACCCTTTCGGGTTAAACCCGTGGGTAACCACCGCCCGGCCGAAATCAGACAATAAATTATTTGCATTAAGAAATTCAAATATTTCTATACCTTTACTGTGCGCTTCAAAATGCGTAAAATCCCTGCCGACAAGCATGTCCGGAAAAATACTGCCCAGGGTGACGGGATCTCCCTGCTGTTTTAAAACACTTTCGGCAAAAAACACGTGGGTTTGTGGA
>DFAQ01000028.1:0-312 GCA_002365865.1 Pelotomaculum sp. UBA3102 | reverse complement strand
AACTATTTAACACTAACAAAGACTAAACCATCTTGCAAGAGGTATTTAAAAAATGTCCATCTACAAATACAATACTACTATGGCAGATGTATTTAAGTATAAAAATATCCATACCTAATAATAGTATGGATATTAGCAGACTTAAAAACTTTAGTTTTAAAATTAATCATATGTACTTAAGGACCATTAGTGTTCGGTTAAGCTCTAAATATACCATTATCAACCAGGGATAGCGCTTTGCCCCTGGAAAATGAATGACGAACAATGAATGACGAATATTGTTGATATTATTCTTTAATAAAGAAGGAATTA
>DFAQ01000059.1:15700-22503 GCA_002365865.1 Pelotomaculum sp. UBA3102 | reverse complement strand
TCTTTTCAAGGGGCTAAATAGCTATCACCACGAATGGTGGAATGGGGAGGGATACGAGGGACTGAAGGGGCAGATGGTGCCTTGGTCTGCCCGCGTCATTGCCTTGGCCGATGCCCTGGATGCCATGACGTCTGTAAGGCCTTATCGTCAGCCCTCTAAAATATATGACGCACTCGAAAAAGTGTACCAGGGTGCCGGTATCCAGTTCGATCCGGAGTTGGTAGCGACTTTGGCAAAAGAGCCCTTTTGGAAAATCATAACGTACCGCGACCCAAGTAGGCTTGAGCAACAAATAAATGAAGAAAAACAATGGCATGCTCAATTGATGGACACATATGCTGATTTATCTTACCCATTGGTATACGCCCAGAACAAATGGTTGGACCGTTTACTGGAAATATGCAGCCAGTGAACAAAGAAAATTATTCTTTTATGTAATGACCAAATTTCCGTTCGAGTAAGAGCAGTTCGTTAGGTGCCTTCAAATATGGGAGCTTAAAGGAGGCGGAGTAATGATAAAAAATGACCTAACCCAGGAATCATTAGTTGCAACAGTGAGTGAAACCGATAATAATTGTCCGAACGGAGAGGCTGAGGGTTCGTATGCATTTATGAAAGAGGGGCGCCTTGTCGTCCGGCACCCGCCGGAAGGGCCCTATCCCTTGGTGATGCCCTGCCCGGGGGTGAGATTGATTGTGAACGGCAAAGAGCGTACCAAGCTCATACCGGTATCCCTGCAAGATGCCGTATCGGTAGAGGCGGTGGATGAACGAAAAGAAGGGGACTGGTCTATAAGCGTTTCTGCTGATGGTTTACAAGCAAAATTACGGGTAAGACCTACAGTGGTTCTATGCCGGGAGTTGGCGGATCTTCCGCCTGCAAGTAAATTGCAACTTGCGGTAATTGAGGTGGAAGAGTTCCTCCCGCCTCTTACTTGGGATGAGTTATTGGAGGAATTGTCCCGGCAAGGGATTAACTATGGCGTAGATTGGCAAGCATGCTCTCGTGGCGTTGCATTGTGCACTGAAGAAGAAGTGGTTGTAGCCAGAGGTACTGTAATTTTGCAGAATCTTTGATCTGCCATTTATACATAATTGCCCTGTTTAAATTTAATTGAACAGTTAATGGTTTTATCTAGTATATTTTAAATTGCTTTTTTTCTATAACCAGGTGCTTTTGTCCTGTCAGTCTTAATTATTCTATTTAATTTTTTGCTTGAACTCATTTTTATAAAATGTTGAAAATCGGAAGGATATTTTCGCAGTGGTGTCGTATAAATTCAAAGGACCCGGTAATGGGAATTAATGCTAGATTTGCATATAAGAACTAATTTATTGTTTATAGGAGAAAATTTATGAATGAGGTTCCATTTTATCTTTTTTATCTTTTTGGGTTTCTGGAAAGTATGGCGATCTTTTATTTTCTGGTCAATATCACCAGGGTCAAGTGGACGGTTAAATTCTTGTTAATATTTTCTTTAACCTACCCGCTGGCCAGTTTTTTGTTGAGAATGCTGCCGATCAGCTTTGGGGTCCATTCGCTGATTCTAATCGGCCTGGCCGCGTTATTGTTGCACTATCTTTACCGGGTAAAGCCGCATTTGGGCTTGATCAGCATGACTTTGTGCATGGTCATTATCATATTGACCGAGTTGTTAACATTTATTGTTTTTCAAAAAATATTTTTTATTGATTTTGAAAAAATGGTCACCAATAATCTCTTTTGGTTTGTCTCGGGCCTGCCCCACGTGGCGGTGTTGTTTTTCATCGGGTGGTTGTTAAATAAATACCGGAGTAAATAAACAGATGAGTTTAAGCGAAAGAGCAGCCGGTTACTTGATCAAAACCAAAAAAATTGAGGATACAGAGCAACGGGAGATCTTAAGGTACGGTGCCGAGGTGTTTTTTAGTACCGTTGCAGGTACGCTGGGCACGCTTTTTCTGGCCTGGATTTTAGGATTATTTACCCCCGTCTGTTTTATGTTGCTGACCTCACTGATAATGAGGAAAACAGCAGGTGGTGCCCATAGTGAAGACCCCTGGCATTGTTTTTTGTTAACCGTCATCTCTTACATGCTGTTGGCTTACCTGGCGGTCAATACCATTGATTACCTGCAAAATTATTTGTTCGCTTTGCTCGGATTTGCTTACTTAATTGCAATTATAGTTTTATACCTGAAAGCGCCGGTGGAAACGCCGCAAAAGCCTTTGAGCGACCGACAAAAGAAAATATTGAAAAAATTATCGTTAGCAGCGTTAACAACGATATTTATGGCGCAGGTTATTGGGTTAATCTTTACTGATGCTAGGGTGGTTGTTTATGCCACGAGCATAACAATATTATGGTTGTGCTTGATGTTGACGGCTGCGGGGGAATTAATAGTTTTGTACTTTGATCGTATGTTGAGGTTAATTAAATTAAGGAGGTGAGCACATGAATAAGATTAAGTTATTGCTGATAACCCTGGCAACTGCCACCCTGACCCTGGCTGCATTTATCAACGCCGCTTCTGCTTGCTCGTATTTACATTACCAGCCCCAACTGCCGCAGTCACTAAGAAAATAACAAAAAAAGTAAGCAAAAGGGCAATAAGACCCTTTTGCTTACTTTTTGAGGGTAGATCATCATGGACAAATGGCAAAACGCAAGAAAAAATAAATACAAGGAATTATACATTACTTTATATTTACTGAGCGCCATGATTTTTATTACGGCGGTTTTTTTAAACTTTAACTGGAAACTGGAAGCTCAAACTGACTTAAGCCTGTATTTTAAATGGAATGCATATTATATCATCGCTCTTTTATTGTTGCTAGCCGGTTATGTGCTCATGATTTATTTAAATGCCGTCGCTATCGGTATTTTCATCCTTTCCTTGTTTATTTTTGTCTTCATTTTTGTTTTCCATAACAGTTATTTACAAGTCTTACTGGCCATCCCGGCGGCTTTTGCCGCTTTCGGCGTCGGTAAAAAGTTCGGCTGCTGGGTTGCTTTTGCCAGCGGCTTCATTTTAGGGCTGATTGATATTTATAAGTGCCTGCTGGTTTATAAGTTACATTACGGTAGCTTAACCAAATATTTTGAATCGGACCTTATATTTACCGGCGTTCTGGTTATCTGCGCCTGGTTTGTGGGCGGAATCGCTGAAATTGAGCGTGACTCGCGAAACCGGCTGATAAATTTGGCCAACCTGGACGGCCTGACCAACATTTACAACCACAGGTACTTTCAGGTTTATTTAAAATCCATGGGTGAAGAAGTAAAACAAAACCAGCAGTCACTGAGTTTGATCATGCTTGATATCGACCGCTTCAATTATTTTAACGAGACTTTCGGCCATCCCGCCGGCGATATTATTTTAAGTAAAATCGGCCTGATATTAAAAGAAAAAATTAATCAGCCCGCCCTCGCGGCCCGCTACGGGGGGGATGAGTTTTGTGTGTTATTGCCCGGTTATGCCCTGTCAGCCGCTTATGAAACGGCCCAAGAGATCATAAGCAGCATCGAAAATATTGATCTAAAAAATCCGGAAAAATTTCCTTCCGGGAAAATCACGGTTACGGCGGGTATCGCCGTTTATCCGGAGCATACGGAAGAGGTTGAGCAACTGCTCGGGCTTGCGGACCAGGCCTTATACAAGGCTAAAAACAATAAAAAGAACAAAATTGAGCTTTATTTTAACGTTCTTGACACCTTGAAAAGCTCATGCAGTAAATCAGAAAATGAACTGCTTAATTCCGTGCGGACCCTTCTTTGTGTTATTAATGCCAAAGACCGCTATACCTACGGGCATTCGGAAAGAGTGCTGCAATATGCCACTATGTTTGCTAATCATTACGGACTGCCGGAAAGTGAAATCAGGTTGATCCAATACGGGGCTTACCTGCATGATATCGGAAAAATAGAAATTGACTCCGGCACGCTCAATTCCCTGGCCAAACTGACCGGAAACGAATGGGAGCAATTAAAGCAGCACCCCTATTGGGGCAGTGAAATTATCAGTCCGGTTAAGTCCCTTGAAAGAGTAAGGCCGCTTATTTTGTATCATCATGAAAACTTCGACGGGACGGGTTATCCTCAGGGCATCAGTGGTGAGGACATACCGCTGGGTGCCAGGATTATTCGTATTATTGACAGCTTTGATGCCATGACCACCGACAGGCCGTACAAAAAAGGCATGTCGGTTGAAGAGGCTTGTGCCGAAATAACAGCTTTGGCGGGAAGGCATTACGACCCCAAATTATGTCAGGTCTTTGTCGATTTAATCAAATTCATTAATCAAAATAACTCTGCCGGCGATTGGTCCGTTACCTGACGTGCTCTTAAAAACCCGGCTTCTTTTTAGGCAGTCTGGGCCCGAAGTACTGGTAATAATCCACTTTGATATCCCCGTTGTAAAGCTTTCTTTTTTTAGTTGCCGGCCGGCCGAATAAACTTTCGAATTGCGGGTGGGAACTCAAAACATAAAAAGACCAGGTGTCAAACTTGCGGAAAACCCGGCCCATTTCCCGGTAGAGATGGCTTATTTTTTGCGCTTCTCCCAGCCTTTCACCGTAGGGCGGGTTGCAAATGATCTTGCCGTACTTTTTCTTGGAACTGATTTCCGTAAAGGACTGCCTCTGAAAATGAATTTGCTCTTCCAATCCTGCCTCCGAAGCATTGGTCCGGGCAATTTTTATTACTTTGTTATCTATATCGGTACCCATGATTTCCAACGGTTGGTCGTATTTTACCAGGTCGTGCGTCTCTTTCCGCGCCCGGCGCCACAGGTTTTCCGGTATCGTGGGCCATGCTTCCGACACAAATTCCCGGTTCATGCCCGGCGCAATATTACGGCCGATCAGAGCCGCCTCGACGGGAATGGTTCCCGAGCCGCAGAAGGGGTCCCACAGAACGGTGTCCGGGTACCAGCGTGCTAACAAAACCAGCGCCGCGGCCAGAGTTTCTTTAACCGGTGCCTGGCCGCCCAGTTTGCGGTAGCCCCTCTTGTGCAGGCCGGGTCCCGTGGTGTCGATGGTCAACGTGGCCGTATCTTTCAGCAGGGCAACCTCTATCTTGTACACCGGACCCCGTTCCGCAAACCACTGTTTTTTATAAGTTTTTTTCATGCTTTCCACCACGGCCTTTTTAACAATGGCCTGGCAATCAGGTACGCTGAACAAGGTGGATTTAACCGATTTTCCTTCCACGGGGAACCTGGCGTCAACCGGAATTAATTCCGGCCAGGGAAGCGCCTTTGTTTTTTCAAACAACTCGTCGAAAGTGACGGCTTTGAATGCGCCGACTTTAAGACGCACCCTGTCGGCGGTCCGGAGCCAGAGATTGGCCCGGCAAATTGCCCCGGTATCCGCAGTAAAAGTAACTTTGCCGTTCTCAACCGAAATATGCTCGTACCCCAAATCTTTCACTTCCTGTGCGACAACCGCTTCCAACCCGAAAGTAGCGGTAGCAATTAAATCAATACCGGACATATCGTTTTCACCATCCATAAAAAATATTTCTAATTTCCCGGGAGGATTTTTACACCGGGTGCAGAATATGTCTTTATAAATAATAAAGGTCAAGTAGATCTTTGGCAACCAGCCACGAGGAATCCTGAAAAATTTAAGACGCCAAACGGTTTATGGAAAATGGCCACGGAGGTCAGCTTATTTGGTAAGCGCTTCCCCGTGGCTTTTTAAATTCTTCTACGGGAGGGAAAATTTATGCACATTCCGGACGGGTTTTTAAGTTCACCTGCCAGTATCGGGGCCGCGGTAGTCAGCGTGGGCTCGCTGGCGGCAGCGGTAAGAAAAAAAATGGCGGACGGGGAACTGGAGCAGCAAATACCTAAAATGGCCGTGTTGAGCGCTTTCATCTTTGCCGCGCAGATGATCAATTTCCCTGTGGCCGGCGGTACTTCGGGCCACCTGCTGGGCGGGGCACTGGCCGCTATTTTACTTGGTTGGCCTACGGCCATGCTGGTCATGACCACGGTAGTGCTCATTCAGTGCCTGGGTTTTTACGATGGAGGGGTATGGGTTTTGGGGGCGAACCTCCTGAATATGGCCGTACTGGCCCCCTTGGTCGGTTATGGAGTATATAGAGTTATAAACTCCTGGTCCGGCGGCCGGGTGGAAAGCCTGGCCATAATCCTGGCGGGGTGGCTTTCGGTGCTCACGGCGGCTTTTGCAGCCACGGTGGAAATATCTTTATTCTCCAACACCGTACCCTTTAACCTGGCATTTCCGGCCATGATGTTCTGGCACTTTTTTATCGGTATCGGTGAGGGGCTGATCAGTATGGCCGTGGTATCTTTTGTACGCCGTACGGGCGCAGACAGCTTGGAAATTCCGGCACAAGGGAGTGAGGCAAAATGAAAAAGAATTTATTATCCATTTTAGCAGCGGCCTTGGTAGTGGCAGGTTTATTAAGTCCCTTTGCCTCTTCATTTCCGGACGGCCTGGAAAGGGTCGCGGAAGACCTGGGATTTATTGACCGGGTGGAAGGAATTGAAGTTATCTCCGCTCCCATTCCCGATTATGTATTTCCGGGGATCGGTAACGAGGGAACGGCTACTGCCGTGGCGGGAATTTTAGGCACCCTGGCGGTTTTTGGAGCTGCTTACGGCCTGGGTAAGATTATTTCCGCAGGCAAGCAGAAAGAAAATAATTGATTTTTAAACCGTAATTTAATATAATATGCTTGGAAATGCGGTCACGAAGACCGTTTGAGTTTAAGTCAATTGTTTAACCCTTAATTAAGTGCATTAATACTACAGCGTAAATTAAAGGTTAAGGGTCGAAGGGAAGACGATGGAACCG
>DFAQ01000059.1:0-15408 GCA_002365865.1 Pelotomaculum sp. UBA3102 | reverse complement strand
CGAAGGGAAGACGATGGAACCGTCCCCGTGGCGTAGCGGGCATAACGAAATAAGCAATGTTACGCTGTAGTATTAATAAAAATAATGGTTTAAAGATCAGGGCCACGGAGGTCTGTCCTTTAGGACAGGGTTTTCTGTGGCCTTTTTTAATTATCAAGGGGATCAAGGAGGCGCCGGCGCTTATGGACCTGATGCTTTCACCTGCCGCACAAAATAATTCCTGGTTGGGGAGTTCGGACCCGCGGGTAAAAATTGTGTCCCTGGTGGGGTTTATCGGTATTATGTCTTCTGCCCAGTCCATTCCGGCGTTGCTTTTGGGAAACATTTTCCTGGTTTTGTTGGGGGCATCGGCGGGTATTTCCCCCTTATTATTTTTAAAAAGGTTATTATGGATTTTACCGTTCGGCGGCCTGATGATTCTTTTATTTCCCTTCATAGTACCGGGAGAGGTTTTGGCTCAGTTCCGCCTGGGGTCGGCGGTGCTTTCCATGTCCTTTGAAGGCCTGTCCCGAGCGGTGATTATTGCTATGCGCATGTCCACCGGCCTTTTCACCCTGACCTTGCTTACCTCCACCACCGGCCTGGGAAAACTGGTACTGGGCATGCGTCAACTGCAGATCCCCTATGTGCTGGTCGCGTTGTTGGAATTTACCGTAAGATACATATTTGTTTTGTTGGCTGAAATTAAGCGAATGACCCTGGCGCGCCAGGCACGGGGGTTTGAGTCCGGCCGCAGTTTGCTGCACCTGCGCACCTTTACAACCCTGGGCAGCCAGATCGGGGTCTTGTTTTTACGGGCCGGCGACAGGGGTGACCGTATTTACCGGGCCATGCTTTCCCGGGGGTACGGAGGGGAAACCCCGGCGAAACTTCCGGCAACCCTGAAACCACTGGATATAGGCTGGGGGTTGGGCATGCTGGCGGCGGCGGTATTTCTGCAGACATTGGAGCTTGGTGGTGGACAATGGTTCCTGTGATTGAAGTCATTAATCTCGCTTTCCGGTATCCTGACGGGACCAGGGCCTTGAACGGGGTATCATTTTCCATGCCGGAAGGCGCGCGGGTGGCCTTATTGGGACCCAACGGGGCCGGTAAGTCCACTCTTTTATTGCATTTAAACGGGTTAAATTTGCCCCAGCAAGGTGCCGTAAAGGTCCAGGGGCGGGAAGTGGGTAAAAAAACTAAAAAATGGGTGCGCGCCGGGGTGGGTATAGTCTTTCAGGACCCGGACGACCAGATTTTTTCGTCCACGGTATGGGACGATGTGGCCTTTGGGCCCATTAACATGGGCTTAAGTAGTTATGACGTTGTCCAACGGGTGAGAAACTCCCTGCAGGCGGTGGGAATGCTCGCTTACCGGGAGAAACCTCCTTATCGTTTAAGTTACGGTCAAAAAAAGCGGGTGGCCATTGCCGGCGTGCTGGCTATGGAACCCAAGGTCATTGTATTGGACGAGCCCATGGCATTTTTGGACCCGGCGGGGAAGGAGCAGGTGGAACGTATTCTTGACGGCTTGAACCGGAACGGGACCGCCATTATTATCGCCACCCACGATGTAGATCTGGCTGCCCGGTGGGCCGACCGGGTAATTATACTGAAGGACGGCCGGGTCCTGGCCGAAGGCGGGCCCGGGCTGTTGACGGATAAACAGCTGGTTGAGAGTGCCGATTTGACCTGCCCGTTAATCGCCCGGGTCTTTCTGGAACTGCCTGAATTGGACGTAGACCCGGTGCCGCTGACTGTGGCGCAGGCCGTTTCAGGGATAAGGCGTTTACTGAAAATTAAGCATTAAATTATAACCAGATAATATTTTAAAGCCAAGGAGCCGTGGTTACAGTTGAACGGCTCCTTTGGGTATGGAGACAAGGATTTTTCCACCGGGTATTGAAATGGAAATTTAATTAAGATATTATTTTCTAAATAATTATAATTTGAGTTGATATGTATTATCATACCTTGAAAAGGGGGCAAGATCATGTCTTTGTCAATAAAAAAATTAATTGCGGCCCTGATGTTCCCGGCCGTACTGTTGTTTGGCGCCGGGTGCGGAGCGGGGAACAACGCCGGCAATGATGCGGGCCGGGACCGGTTGCCGGAAAAAATTACGGTCCAGGTCCCAGTCGGCCCCCCGTCCGCACCGGTTTTCAAGATGGTGGAGGACGGTTTGCCGGGTACGGACCTGGAAATGGTTGTTTATAAGTCCGATGAGGAAGCGACAACCCGCTTGATCAAGGGCGAGGCGGATTTTACAATCATGTCCGTCAACCTGGCGTCCAAGCTTTACAATAAAAACGTAGATATATCCCTGGCCGATGTCAGCACCTGGGGCATTCTCTATCTCGTGTCGGTGGTCGACCGGGTTCAGGAATGGGCGGACCTGAAGGGAGGCGAGCTTTACGTGGGTTCCCGCGGGTCCACGCCCGACGTTCTCACCCGCTACCTGCTGAATAAAAACGGTTTAAAAGCAGGGGACGTAAAAATTACCTACCTGGAGTCAACCCAAATCGCACAGACGATGATCAACGGCATGGCGGAAAATGCCGTGTTGCCGGAACCGTTACTGACCCGGGTGTTAATGCAAAACAGCCGGGCGCGGGTGGTGAGGGATTTTTACGCCGACTGGCAGCAGTTTGAAGGAGGTACGGCCAAGTTGCCCCAGGCCGGTATGGTAGTGCGTAACGAATTTGCCCGCGCGTACCCGGATGCTGTTGCTGCCGTCCAACAGGCGTACGCGGGGGCGCTGAGCTGGATTGAGGACAGCCCGGCCGAAGCGGGCCGCCTCGTGGAAGAAAACTTGAACCTTCCGGCCCCTGTATTCGTCAAGAGCATGGAGCGCACCCGCCTGGATTTTGTCAGAGGTGCCGCGGCCGCGGGGGATGTTACCACCTACCTCTCGCGATTAAAGGAATTTTCACCGGAAATGGTGGGAGGGAAGGTTCCTGATGAAAAATTCTTCCTGGCTGATTAGTGGCTTATCGCCCCTTTTCGGTTTGGTCTTTTTTTTAGCGGTATGGCAAGTGGCTTCGCTTTTTTACCACCACGTGATCATACCGTCCCCGGTTGAGGTGGCGCGGGCTTTTTTTTCTCTCCTGTCCGGCGGTCAGTTTTGGGAGCACGGCTCACACTCCATTGTCCGTGGCTTGACGGGATTTAGCCTGGCTGTGGTTGCCGGTACCGCGGTGGGCCTGCTGATTGGTCTCAACCAGACGGCCGCAAGCCTGCTCCGCCCCCTGGTGGTGGTTTTCCAGGTGACCCCGCTGGTTTCGTGGCTGCTGCTGGCCATGATCTGGCTGGGTTTCAGCAGGGTCCCGGTTTTTGTTGTTTTTGTAACCACCGTTCCGCTGGTTATTATCAACACCATCCAGGGAGTAAAAAGTATCGACAAGCAGTTGCTGCAGATGGCCGCCGTTTTCCGGGTCGGGAAGTCCAGGGTGGTCAGGGAAATTTACCTGCCGCAGGTGGCCCCGTACCTCATGGCAGGCATGTCGAGCGCCCTGGGAGTGACCTGGAAGGCGGTGGCCATGTCGGAGTTTTTAAGCGTTCATACCGGCATCGGGGCTGGCATGGCTGAAGCCCGCATGAACCTGGAAACGGCGGCTCTTTTTTCCTGGACCCTGTTTTTAATTGGGCTCGGCCTGGTGAGCGACCGCCTGCTGGCCTACTTGACCAAACAAAAATTAAGCCACTGGATGTGAAGCGGTTGATCAGGTTTGATAATATTTATAAGACCCTGGGCGGCACCAGGGTTTTTCAAAGCTTTTCCCTGCAGGTTGAAACCGGTAAAATCATCAGCATCATCGGTCCCTCGGGATGCGGTAAAACAACCTTGCTGCAAATGCTGGCGGGGCTTGAACAGCCTGATTCCGGCAGCATAAGCGGGGTTGAGGAGTTGCGGGTGAGCTATGTTTTCCAGGAACCCAGGTTGTTGCTGTGGAAAACGGTGGCCGGGAACATTGACTTTGTTCTGCGCGACGTTGAAACTGCGGAGCGGCGCCGGGAACTGATCGATTATTACTTAAAGATGATGGGACTCTACGAATACCGGGACCATTACCCCAAAACCCTCAGCGGGGGAATGAAGCAGCGCCTGGCACTGGGCCGGGCTTTTGCCTTTCCGCACGGCCTGCTCCTCCTCGATGAACCCTTCAAATCCCTGGACACGCCGCTGAGGCTCGGGCTGGTCGGGCAGGTAGCGCGGATGTGGCGGGAAACCCGTCGGACTATTGTGTTTGTCACCCATGACATTATGGAGGCCCTGCTGCTCGGGCATCGCGTTCTGGTGCTTTCTGCCAAGCCTACTTTTCCTGTTGACACGGTTGAAATAAACGTTCCCCTGGAAGAACGCAGCATTGCGCGGGAACCGTTGCCGGGGCTTCACGACCGCATGCTCGCCTTGCTCCGGTCTGAAAGTGTATATAAATAACCCCGCCCTAGAGGAATCCGGCCGGTTACGACGAATATACTAGGGAGAACTTAATAGCAAAGAAGACCGTTTGAATATTGTAAATAGCAGGTTGAATTATTATAAGAGTATAGAGGAGGCGCCGCAATGAGTATACTGGCTGCCATCGGCAACACCCCGCTGGTTGAATTGAAAAATTTGAACGGTATATCGGGCGTAAAGATTTACGGCAAACTGGAAGGAGGTAACCCCGGCGGTTCAATCAAAGATCGCCCGGCTTATTATATGATCAAAAAAGCCGAAGAATCCGGGGAGCTTACCAGGGGGAAAGTGATACTGGAACCTTCGTCCGGGAATACAGGCATCGCCATAGCCATGATCGGGGCGGCAAAGGAATATAAAGTTAAACTCGTGATACCGGGATGTGTCAGTACGGAAAGAAGCCGGATACTGGAAGCTTACGGCGCCGAGGTGATCCTTACTCCTGCTGAAGAGGGGACCGACGGGGCGATCAGGGAAGCTTACCGGATTATGAAGGAAGAGCCGGGTAAATATTATATGCCCAATCAGTTTGAAAACGAAAATAATCCCCTGGCCCATTATGAAACCACCGGACCCGAGATATTTACTCAAGCAGAAGGTAAGATTGACGTGCTGGTTGTGGGAATGGGCACCACCGGTACCCTGATGGGAACGGGTAGGTACCTGAAACAGAAAAACCCCGGGATCAGGATTGTCGGGGTAGAGCCTTTCAGGGGACATACCATCCAGGGCTTGAAAAATATGGAGGAAGCTATGGTCCCCAAGATTTATCAGCCTGATTTACTGGATGAAAAAATTAATATTGAAGATGATGAGGCTTTTGAAACCGCCAGGTTGCTTACTGTTAGGGAAGGTGTGTTTGTGGGCATGTCCAGCGGCGCAGCGGTGGCAGGGGCCCTGCGTATGGCAAAAAAAATGAAGTCCGGCAACATAGTTACAATTTTGCCGGACCGGGGGGACCGGTACTTAAGCACCACGCTGTTCAGGTCGATCTGTGCCAAATGTTCTCCTTAACCGGGTTTGACTCACATTACCCCGTACCCGGCGGCGCGGGCGGTCGCGCTTGATGCCAGCAGCAAAATCAAAGCAGCAGTCAGTAAGTAGTCCGTGCGCCCCATCCTGGTATCCCTCAGGCAGGTCCGGTTTCCGCCGCAATAGCCTCTAGTTTCCATTGCCATGGCAATGTTTTCTGCTTTATTAATTGAAAGGAGTACGAGCGGGATCGTTACCGGGGCGTAGGATTTGATTTTTTTAAAAGGATTTATTCCTCCTATTGAGTGTCCCCGTGCCTGCTGGGCGTCGCTGACCATTTTTACTTCATTAAGAAAGCTGGGGATGAAACGCAGGGCAGTCAGAAACATAAAGGCGTAATCATAAGGAATTTTAAATTTTTCCACCAGGGTTAAAACTATGTCCTGGGTCCGGGTGGCGGTAAGGAAAACCAGGAAACTGAGGATTATCGTCATCATCCGGGCGGCCATGGCCAGTCCCGAGAGCAGCCCCTGAACGGTAACGGGCACCCGGTCCACTCCGGGAATCAGGTAAAAAAGCACCTGCCCCTGGTTGTAAAATAATGCTTGGATCAGAAAAAGAATCATTGCAAAGACGGTAAGCCCGGAGATTACGGGCAGCAGGCTTTGCAAAACCCGGGCCGAGGCCGCCACCAGCAGGACGGAGGCCAGCAGGGCCAGCAGGTAACGGTAATCGTTAAAAAGGAGTCCGAAGCCCAGGGTAAAAAGAGCCCAGAAAATTTTAGTCAGTGCATTCAAACGGTGGACCGGGGAATCTTCATGAATATACTCAACTAAAGCAGCCAATTTCCTCACCTCTCGCTTTCAGCAGTTCATACATCTCCTTAACCTTCAAGACGTCCGGGGGGATGGCGTACCGGTTCAGGCTTTGCGCCAGGGCGGTTATCTGGGGCGGCTTCAGGAAGGTTTCTTTCAGCAGTTCCGGCCGGCTGAAAATGGAACGCACGCCGCCGTCCGCCAGGATCTCCCCGTTACAGAGAACTATTGCCCTCTGAGCAAATTCCGCCACCAGGGCCATGTCATGAGTGATAAAAATAACGGTATGGCCGTTTTGGTTCAGTTTTTTGACCAGATTCATGATCTGCATGGATTCCCGGTAGTCCTGGCCGGTGGTCGGTTCATCCAGAACGATTACCTCTGTTTGCATCGCCAGTACCGAGGCCAGGGCCACCCTCTGCCTCTGGCCCTTGCTCAGGTTGAAGGGGTAGGTTGCGTGGTGGGCGGTAAGCCCTACCGTTTCCAGGGCGGCAGTTACCCTTTCCTCAATTACTTTGCCCGGCAGGTCGAAATTTTTTAATCCGAAGGCCACTTCCTTGCCGACCGTATCGTGAAAGATCTGGTGGTCGGGATTCTGAAAGACGTAACCCACCGTGCGGGCCAGAACGGAAACCTTGAGTCGTTCGGTATCCCTGCCTCCCACGTAGACCTTCCCGGAAACCGGCTTGAGCATCCCGTTAAAATGCTTGGCCAGGGTGGTTTTACCGGCGCCGTTCTGTCCGATTACTGCGACACATTCCCCCCTGGCGATCTCTAATGAAATGTTTCTCAGCACCGGCGGTTCGGTGCCGTATTTAAAAGTCAGGTTTTCTGCCTTGATAAGCACTTGCCGGTTCATGACCTTACCTCCGCAGTATTCTTTCTATAAACCTGTGCGCCTGTTCCACCGTTAAAGGAAGGGGCGTCCGGTCGTTTACGCCGATCATTCCCGCCAGCCCGGCAACCTGGGGTATGCGTACGCCGACGGCCTCGAGGGTTTGCTGCTTTGAAAAAACCTGCCGGGGGTGATCGTCCATGACCACGGCCCCTTCGTTCAAAACGACGATTCTGTCGGCATGGGTGGCCAACTGCTCGGTTTTCTGCTCGATAATAATTATCGTGATCCCGTGCTCGCGGTTTAACTTTTTGAGCACCTGAAATATTTCTTCAGTTCCCGCCGGATCCAGTTCCGAGGTAGGCTCATCCAGCAAAAGAATTTCCGGGAGCACGGCCAGGGCGGCAGCGATGGCCAGCCGTTGCTTTTGGCCGCCTGACAAAACTGTGGTCGGACGGCGGCGCAGTCCGGAGATCCCCGTAAGGTAAAGGGCTTCGGCGATACGCTGCTCTATTTCCTCGGGCGGAACTCCCAGGTTTTCCGGGCCGAAGGCCACCTCCTGTTCCACATCGGCGGAAATAATCTGCGCATCGGGATCCTGGAACACGCTGCCTACCACGCGGGAAATTTGGGCGGTGCCCAGGGTAAAAAGCGAATCCCCCCGGAGGTTGATTTGCCCCCCGAGCTTTCCCCCTTGAAAGTGGGGGATGATGCCGTTCAGACAGTAGGCCAGGGTGCTCTTGCCCGCTCCGGTAGGTCCGGTAATGCCGGTAAAGGATCCTTTTTTAATAGCTAAATTTATGTTTTTCAGCGCCGGCTGGATTGATTGGGGATAGCTGAAAGTTAAGTTTTCAATTTTCAGCAGGGTCAAGGTAAGAACACCCTTTCGAAGCTAGATTTTCAAAAATTTTTTTGCCGGCGCGTACAGTATTTGGGTCAGCACCGCGTTGATTACCGCCACCGGGATCACTACGGTTACGAAAGCGGTTTGCCAGAGCAGCATTATTTTTTCCGGAGGCAGGCTCAGGGCGAAATTGAAGTTCAGGGTGATGTATACCGTTCCGCTGACCAGGGTGCCGATGGTGGTGGCGAGACAGGGCTTGAATGAATATTTGGCCAGCGACAGTTCCGGCAGATACCGGGCGATCAGGACGCAGCCGAGGGCACCGGCCGGTTCGGAAATCAAGTTCAGGTAGGGGATCGGAGATTTGGAAAAGATCATGGCCACCGCCCCGCCTACCAGTCCGATCCCGATGGAACCGCGGAAGTTGGGGCGGACCAGCAGGATTGCCAGGCAATACATGGCGATGACAAAATTCGGTGTGATCCCCGCTATCGGCGGGGTGAACGCGCGCAGAACCGCCCCGATGGCAATCAAAACGGCAACCAGCGCGATTTGCTTGGTACGGGCCATCCCGGCGCCGTTTAATTCCGTTTCTAAAACCGGATTGCTCATTGTTTAACTAACCTCCTTAAAATTACAAAAACCGGGCCACGAGCCCAGTTAATCGCACACAAATAAAAAACCCCCTCCGCTAATACGGCTCAGCTCAGCTCATGCTCAACTCACCTCACTTATGTAATTGTCGGTAGTATTATATCACATCAGAATGATGAATGTCACCAAGTAATTTAAAATTTATGCCGGAGGGAGCTCTACTATTACCAATTCCCCCCAAAAGGTACCAGGTACCTTTTGGGGGGAATTTACAGGTAAATTATGGCTCTCTTCAACCTTAATAATGAGGTTACAGGGGCGAATTGGTTCTTTAGTCCCTGCTTTTCATGGCAATATTAATGCAGTATGCCGCTCCGCCCCATAAAACTACTATGGCGAAGATCATCATGGCAATAGCGCTGCCGGTCATTTTATTCTACCCCCTTAACCAGGTATTGATCATCTTTCCATTTCAGGGAAGCAAAAATAAAACCACCGGCGACAACCAGGATAATTACGAACCAGCCCAGCCAAAAAAGAGCCGGTATAGAATAATCCCCGTATGGAGTCCTTAAATCACCGATCAAATTCATTACCGCCATGTAGCCCAGTACCAGCGGGGTTATGATTTTGATGGTAAACAACCACCATGAACCGGCGGCAAACTCGGAGATTGCGTTGACGTGTTCCTGTACGGACTTCAGGTTAAACAGCCAGCCGATCAGGATTACCTCGATTAAGCCGCCGAATACGATGCCGAAATTGTTGATAAAGTGGTCCACTATATCCAGGATATAGAGGCCGGCCCCGGTTGCGAACACCAGGCTGATGGCGGCGGCCACCACGGTGTAAATGATCACGACTTTTTTGCGGGGCATGCTGAACTTATCCATGAATGCGGATATCGCCGCTTCGTTGATGGATATTAACGAGGTGATGCCGGCAAAAGTCAGGGACAGGAAAAACAGTATTCCGAATAACGGTGCCAGGCCGCCGAGGGTGCTGATGGCAGTGGGGAAGGTAATAAAGGCCAAACCGACCCCCCCTGAACCGGCGACTTCCGCTACGGTTTTACCCTGGTTCAGGGCCATGTGGCCGATGATGCCGAAGACGGCAAACCCTGCCAGCAAGCTAAAACCGCAGTTGATGAAGGAGGTCATAAAAGCGTTGTTGACGATGTCGGATTTTTTCGGCAGGTAACTCGAATAAGCAATCATAATGGCAAAAGCGATGCTCAAGGTGAAGAAAATTTGGCCGTAAGCGGCCGTCCAAACCTTGTAATCCAGTATTTTGCTGAAATCAGGTTTAAACAGGTAGTTCAACCCTTGTGCGGCACCCGGCAGGGTAATGCCGCGGATGGCAATCAGAATGGTCATGATTAAAAGTACCGGCATTAAAATCTTACTTGCTCTTTCAATGCCGCCTTTTACCCCGCCGTAAGTAGCCAGAAAGGTAACAATCCAGGCCACCAGCAGTGGCAGAATGATACCTGTCCGCAGCCCGCCAAGCTCAAAAGGACTGCCGGTCAAACCCAGAAAGGTTCCGAAAAAGAAATCCCCCGCGCCGCCACTCCATGCCTGGGTCACGGAGAAACCCACGTAGGAAATTGCCCATGCTATGATCACTACGTAATAGACGGCGATAAAAAAGCATACTGCTATCTGCCACCATCCCAGCCATTCCCACTTGCGGTTTAACCTGGCAAGGGTGAGAGGGGCGGACCCCCGGAATTTTTGACCGATACCGAATTCGAGGATCATGATCGGAATACCGGCGGTGAGCAGGGCGAATAAATAAGGAAAGAAGAAAGCCCCGCCGCCGTTTTCCGCAGCCATGTACGGGAATCTCCAGATGTTTCCTAGACCTATGGCTGAACCGACTGCCGCTAAAATAAAACCGGCTCTTGTGTTCCACTGTTCTCTTTGTTCCAAGTAAAAATTACCCCCTTTTACAATATATTTTAATATAGCATGGCGTTTGTTTTATTCTATACTGGTCTCTTCATCCCTTCTAAAATTATACAAAATTCGACAAATATTTTAACATCTTAGTATTATGCTTAATATCCCCCGTATTATAAAATATTATTAAAGCCCGGTATCCTTTTTAATAAAAATATTATTGACATATGTTCATAATAAAATTATAATGACTATGAAACGAGCCAAGTGAGAATATTAAAGAGGAAAGTATTTGGTATTAATCTTGTTAAAAAGGGTGTGATTTTTATGAAAGTGGCAATTACCTCCCAAGGAGAAAAAATGGATAGCATGGTGGACGAGAGATTTGGGCGTGCCAAGTGGTTTATTGTGGTCGATACGGAAACGGGTGAATACCAGGCGGTAAGCAACGAACAGAATCTAAACGCCGGCCAGGGAGCCGGAATCCAGGCGGCGGAAAATGTCAGCCGTTACGATGTAGAAGCGGTGATTACCGGTCACTGCGGTCCGAAGGCATTTAGGACGCTGAAAGCTGCCGGCATTAAAATATTTATCGGTGCCGGAGGAACGGCATCAGAGACGCTTGACAAGTTCAAAAGAGGCGAACTTGCAGAAACGGCGGGAGCAGACGTTGAAGGACACTGGTTATAGTATTAGAAGTTAATTATTTGAAAGGTGGTGTTTTTATGCCGAGAGGAGACGGGACCGGTCCGGCGGGCCGCGGTCCGGGCACCGGCAGGGGTATGGGCCCGTGCGGTGCAGGCAGACAAGGTCAAGGTCAGGGCCGTGGACAGGGTCAAGGTCAGGGCCGGGGACAGGGTCAGGGCCGGGGACAAGGTCAAGGTCAGGGCCGGGGACAGGGTCAAGGTCAGGGCCGTGGACCCGGGAGACAGGGATAACCGCAGGCAAGTAATAATATCAACATAACAAGAAGGAGGTTTTGTTATGCCTGGTCTTAACGGTATGGGACCGCAAGGCGCGGGGCCGATGACGGGGCGCGGACGCGGTTATTGTATGAGTTATATCAACTCGGTTACCGGTTCAGTGCTTGGTTTCGGTCGCGGCGGTGGGCGCGGCCGGCGGCGCTGGTACCATGCTACGGGGTTGCCTTGGTGGGCCGGATGCCTGTTGGGTGCAGCTCCTGCCGCAGTTCCTGCCGTGTGGAGAGCTTTTTTCCCGGCAGCCGGCAGGCAGGAGGAATATAATGTTGTCAAGGAACAGGTGAAATGCCTGGGAAATGCCCTTGAGCAAGCCAGGAAACGGGTTAAAGAACTGGAAGAGAAGGAGCAGGAATGAAAAAAAGTATAGCCATCGCTGTGGCCAGTGGCAAGGGAGGAACAGGTAAAACCACTGTTTCAACCAGCCTTGTATGTGCGGCGGCGGCGGCAGCAGGGTATGAAGCAACCTACCTGGATTGTGACGTTGAAGAGCCGAACGGGCATCTCTTCTTGAAGCCCCGGATCGAACGTCGCTTTCCAGTTGGTATACCGGTGCCGGTAGTCGATGAAGAAAAATGTATTGCTTGCGGTGTCTGCGGGGAAGTATGCCAGTACAGCGCCATCGTTTGTTTAAATAAAACCGTTCTTACTTTTGATAAAATGTGCCACGGTTGCGGTGGGTGCGCGCTGGCATGCCCCGCAGGAGCAATTACCGAAAAAGAAAGAGAAATTGGCGTGATAGAGGAAGGGTATGCCGGAGACAGCGCTTTTTCGCACGGCAGGTTGAACGTGGGAGAAGTCATGAGCCCGCCACTCATTAAGGCGGTGTGCTCGATGGGCCGGGGCAGTGCATTGAGGATCATCGACGTGCCGCCCGGTACCTCTTGTCCGGTGATAGCTTCTATAAAGGGAGCGGATTATGTACTTTTGGTTACAGAACCGACTCCCTTTGGGGTTTACGATCTGGATCTTGCCGTTAATATGGTCAGGGAACTTGGGCTACCCTTTGCTGTGGTTGTGAACAGGTCCAGGCGGGACCAAACTATGGCGCTTGATTACTGCAAGAAAAAAGGCGTTAAAATACTGGCGGAGATTGCTGATGACCGGAAAGTTGCCGAGTCTTATTCCAGGGGCGAGCTGCCGTATTTTGACGTGCCGGGTTACCGGGAAAGTATGGACGAGCTCCTGATTTCTGTGTTGAAAGAGGCGAGACAGTGAAGGAAATAGTAGTTATCAGCGGTAAAGGGGGCACCGGAAAGACGAGCCTGGTAGCTTCCCTGGCAGCGCTGGCTCAAAGGCCTGTGCTGGCGGACTGCGATGTGGATGCGGCAGACCTGCACCTTGTTTTAGAGCCCCTTGTTCGCGAAGAAAATGATTTCAGCGGCGGAAAGATGGCCAGGATTATAGCTGACAAGTGCAGCAGCTGCGGGAAATGTTTTGAACTTTGCCGTTTTGGGGCGGTAGTTAAAAATGAAAACCAAACTCCGGGTTTTAGCATTGACCAGGTAGCCTGCGAAGGATGCGGGGTTTGTAGTTATTTTTGTCCGGAGGGAGCCATCGAATTTAAAACCGCAATAAACGGCCAGTGGTTTATTTCGGACACCCGTTACGGTCCCATGGTTCACGCCAGGCTGGGCATTGCCGAAGAAAATTCCGGCAAACTGGTTGCCCTGGTGCGCAGTCAGGCGAAGATGATCGCTGAAAGAGAAAACCTTTCCTGCATTGTAGTGGATGGGCCTCCAGGAATCGGTTGTCCGGTGATAGCTTCGATTACGGGCGCTGATGCAGTGTTGATTGTGACGGAGCCGACCGTATCCGGCGAGCATGACCTTGAGCGGGTTGTTGAGTTGGCCAGGCACTTTGATATCCCCGCTTACCTTTGTATCAACAAGTTTGATATCAATCCCGCAATGACCGGTAAAATTGAAAGGAAGGCCGCCGCGGAGGGGGTCAAAGTGGTAGGAAGAATAAGGTACGACCGTTCCGTGACGGAGGCCCAAATTAAAAAAATTCCGGTGGTGTTGCTCGCCGGGGCGCCGCCGGCAGAAGATATAAGAGATGTCTGGAGTAATTTTGCAAATGAAATAAACTTACAAAAAAAATAATACCGTATGGAGAAGGAGTGTAAGAAAACATGAAAATCGCGCTTCCTGTCGCCAGGGGGCAATTGTGCCTGCATTTTGGACACTGTGAGAAATTTCATTTTTACGAAGTCGATCCGGATGCTAAAAAAATTATTAAAACCGAAATAATGGATGCTCCGCCCCACGAGCCGGGTTTGCTGCCCAGACTGTTAAGCGAAAAAGGAGTGAATGTAGTAATAGCCGGAGGTATGGGTATGCGCGCCCAGCAATTGTTTAATCAAAACGGCGTTAAAGTTGTAACCGGTGCCGATCCGGCCGGAGGTAGTCTGGAAGAAACTGTGATGGCATATTTGAACGGCTCACTGCAGACCGGAGCTAATCTCTGCAGCCACTAACACTACAGCGTAATTGGGGGGAGCCATGGGGACGGTTCTAGCGGTTAGCGCGGCGGAGCCCGTGGCGTAGCTGATTACCGACAGTTAAACCAATAAGGAGGAGTTTGTTTATGGACCAGAATTCGGAATGCAATTATGACGGGGGAAAAAAGGCGAACCGGAATTACCTGAGAAATTAAAAATCAATGACTATAGCAGTGTAAAGAACGTTATTGCGGTCATGAGCGGTAAAGGCGGCGTCGGAAAGTCTTCTGTGACCTCTTTACTCGCTTGTGGTTTCAGGGGGAAAGGGTTCGAAGTGGGGGTGTTGGACGCGGATCTTACCGGTCCCAGCATTCCGAGGATTTTTGGAATCAAGGGCGTGGCGAAAGGAAGCGATTTCGGCCTGCTGCCGACGGAAAGCTCTACCGGCATCAAAGTGATGTCCATAAATTTGCTGATACCTAATGAAGACGACCCGGTTATATGGAGGGGGCCAATCCTGGCTAATACGGTCAAACAGTTTTGGACCGAAGTTGTGTGGACCGACCTGGATTACATTTTTGTGGATTTGCCGCCCGGTACCGGGGATATCCCTTTGACGGTAATGCAGTCGCTTCCCCTGAACGGGATAATTATTGTTTCTTCACCGCAGGAGTTGGCCGCGATGATCGTGAGCAAGGCGATAAAGATGGCCAAACAAATGGATATACCTATCCTCGGGTTGGTTGAAAATATGAGCAAGGCCGTGTGTCCTAAGTGCGGCGAGGAATTTTCTTTATTCGGCACCGGCACCGGAAAAGAAACAGCGGAGAAATACGATATTCCGTTTCTTGGGAGCCTGCCGCTGGACCCGCGTTTAGCCGAGTTGTGTGATCAGGGAAAAATTGAGGAATACAGCAATAATCTTTTCTTAAATTCAATTCCTGAGAAGCTGGCACAATAAGGTCAAATATATTATTATATGTATAAATATTTATAAATATGGTTTTTTTATTTTTTATTTTTCAGGAGATAGAAACTATGTCGAGACCGCCTAAATGCAGAAGAGTGGAGCGGCTTCCAGGTTTTACTTATTTTAAACCTTCAGGTATCCCGGTGCCGGAACTCAATGAAATAGTATTGTCGGTTGAGGAGCTTGAGGCCATCCGGTTAAGGGACCTGGAAGGAATGGAACATGAGGAGTGTGCCGGAAAGATGTCTGTTTCCCGGCCTACCTTTCACAGGATACTGGCGTCTGCCAGGCAAAAAGTCGCCGATGCCCTGGTAAACGGGGCAGCTTTGAGGATAAAAGGAGGGAACTTCCAGCTGGCCGAGCACAAGCTGGAGTGCCGCAAGTGCGGCCACCGCTGGAGGGGAGGCATTTGTTCCCGGCGCACATTGTGCCCGTCATGCTCGGGCAGGGACTGGAAAGAATTGATTTAGAAAATGATAAATTTTTAAAAGATATAGACAAATTGTCCCAACCATGTTAGTATAATCCTGACTTTTACACCAAACCCACAAAAAAATGGCCGCAATCCCTTGATATAAGCGAGATAGCGGCCATTCAACTTTGTCATAAATAT
>DFAQ01000025.1 GCA_002365865.1 Pelotomaculum sp. UBA3102 | reverse complement strand
CAGCATTACCCTACTCGATTTACTTGCCTTTTTTAAAAATATTTGGTAAGATTTAGCAAGATACCTAAGTTTATTAACTGACAAGAGAGGAGGACTTCTGTGCTTTTTCTGGATCTTGAAACAAAACAGGATACACTGGTTGTCCGTCCCAGCGGTGAAGTGGATTTAGGAGTTGCCGATTATTTCCGCAACACCGTAGAAAATGCCCTGGACCGGGAGCGGGCCAGGAATTTAGTTTTTAATCTTTCAAGAGTATCTTTCATAGATAGTTCCGGCTTGGGAGTATTGCTGGGACGATACAAGCGGGTTATCAGGAACGGGGGTAAGGCATTTATTGTTTCACCACAGCCCCAGGTGCGGAGAGTGTTAGACCTTTCGGGAATCCTCCGGGTAATGATTGAATTTCCCAGTGAGACCGAAGCTCTGGAGAAAATCGGTTAAGGGGAGATAATATATGAAATATATGAATCAAATAAAATTAGAATTCTTAGGGTTGCCGGCCAACGTGGCCTTTGCCAGGGTAGCAGTGGCGGCATTTGCTTCTCAGCTTGACTTTACTCTGGCCGATCTGGAAGAAATCAAGGTCGCTGTATCCGAGGCGGTCAGTAATTCTATTATCCATGGTTACGAAAATGCCCCGGACCGGTTTGTGAGAGTTTTTGCAGCCTTGACGGCTGATAGTTTGGAGGTCATGGTGGAAGATGACGGCAAGGGAATTGAAGATATTGATCAAGTCCTGCAGCCTGCTTTTTCCGATGCTGATGAACGTTTAGGACTTGGATTTGTTTTTATGCAGTCTTTTATGGACAGTTTTCAGGTGGATTCTAAGCCAGGCTGCGGCACCAAGGTTATCATGGCCAAGAGGGTTGTTACCAGGATTACTCAGGTCAATCCGGAACAGTAGTAGGAGATGAATAAAATGAGCAGGTTGGTTGAAATGAACCTGCCCCGTTTTCCATTATTGAAAGACAGGGAAATTAAGGATTTACTTAAAAAGGCCAGGGGGGGCGACAGTTGCGCCAGAGACAAGCTGGTTAATTGCAACTTGAAGCTGGTATTCAACTTGGTCAAACGTTTTCAAAATCGCGGTTATGAATTGGAGGACCTGTTTCAGATCGGTTGCATCGGACTTATGAAAGCTATAGATAAATTTGATTTAAATTATAATGTTAAGTTTTCTACCTATGCAGTTCCAATGATTATCGGCGAAATAAGGAGATTTTTAAGAGACGACAGTCCGGTCAAGGTCAGTCGTTCCGTAAAGGAAACGGCGTATAAAGTGCAACAGATAAGAGACCTGCTTACGGCGCGTTTAGGAAGAGAACCGACGATTGGAGAGGTGACAGCCGAACTGGGCTTGTCCAGGGAAGAAGTGGTTAATGCCCTGGAAGCTGCTCAGAATCCGGCTTCTATCTACGAAACCTTGCACCAGGATGACGGTGACCCGATTTATCTTCTGGACCAGTTGAAAAGTGAAGAGAGCGGGAATTCACAGTGGCTGGAAAGTATTTCTATGAAAGAGCTTTTAAACCGGCTTCCTGAAAGAGACAGACAGATTATTACCTGGCGGTTTTTCGAAGATAAAACTCAGTCAGATATTGCCGGGCGTCTGGGACTTTCCCAGGTACAAATTTCCCGTCTGGAAAGACAGGCCTTAAAAAAGCTTAGAAAATTTTTAAAAACCAGCGACACTTGAAATCGAAGGAAATTGCATAAAAAACCGCTTCCTAGGCATAATACAACTGCTTTAAAAAAAATAAAGGGGGTATAAGGGTGCACGTTAAAGTGTCAGAACTGGTAGGAGAATCTCCTGACAGCTGGAAGGGCGCCGTGCAGTCGGCCATATCGGAAGCTGAAAAAACCATGAATAATATTGTGGCCGTGGAAGTAGTAAACTTCACCGCCAATGTAGAAAACGGCCGTTTGGTGGAGTATAAGGCTAATGTAAAAATCGCACATACTGACTAAAATATTAAGGACACCGGCCGGTGTCCTTTTTGCATAAGGTGCGGAAGGACGGGAAACGATATGTTTTGAGGTGAAGTAATTTATGTCAGACTCTATGGTAATATCCGAAAAACAAAAACGGGAATATGCGGAAATTGTTAATCAAATAAAGCCCAAGCCGAGAGTATGGTGCAATATATTCCGGGCTTTCATAGTGGGCGGATTGATTTGCCTGTTAGGCCAATTTATACTTTCTTTTTTTCAGAACCGGGGATTGAATGTCAACGAAGCTGCAGCGGCAACTTCAGCTACTCTGGTGTTTTTGGCGGCTTTTCTTACCGGGGTGGGAGTATATGATGAGGTAAGCCGTTTTGGAGGTGCGGGCGGTATTGTTCCCATTACCGGTTTTGCCAATTCCATGGTTTCATCGGCCCTGGAATACCGTGCCGAGGGATTGGTTTTCGGAGTGGGTTCCAGGCTGTTTACCATTGCCGGGCCGGTATTGGTTTGGGGTATCGTAACCGCTTGGGCGGTCGGCATCTTTTATTATTTTTTTACGTAAGGAGGCCGAAAATTGGTGGCGCCTAAAAAAAACGGACTGCAAACCGTTTGGTTTCAAAACCCTCCTGTAATTATTTCCACTGCTTCCGTGGCAGGATCCAGGGAAGGGGAGGGCCCGCTGGGGAAAACTTTTGATAAAATTGTTTACGACACCTATTACGGAGAAAACACGTGGGAAAAGGCCGAAAAGCAGATGATGATGGATGCTATGAAAAAAGCACTGCAAAAGGCCAATCTTCAGAAGGAAGATGTTGACTTCATGCTGGCCGGGGATCTGTTGAACCAAATTATTTCAGCCGGTTTTTCAGCCCGGAGTATGTCGATACCTTTTTTGGGATTGTACGGTGCCTGTTCCACCATGTACGAAGGATTGGCGCTGGGAGCGATGCTCATTGACGGTGGTTTTGCAGAAAGGGTATTGATTGCAACCTCAAGTCATTACAATACTGCCGAAAGGCAGTACCGGTTTCCTACAGAACTGGGACTGCAACGTCCCATGACCGCGCAGTGGACGGTTACCGGAGCTGGTGCTGCATTGCTGGCCAGGGAAGGAAGCGGACCGGTGATCACCCATGCCACTATCGGTAAGGTGATGGATATGGGCATAGGTGATGCCCAGGACATGGGTTCTGCCATGGCACCGGCAGCGGCTGATACGATAACGTGTCATTTGCAGGATACCGGACGAAAACCCGATTATTACGACCTTATAATAACCGGCGATCTGGGTGTTTTCGGTAAAAAGTTAGCAGAGCAACTGGTCAGGCAAAATGGTTATGAGATTAGAGACCGGTTTGCCGATTGCGGTGTTTTGATTTACAACGGTTCCCAGGATGTTCATGCCGGAGGCAGCGGTTGTGGCTGTTCGGCAGTTGTCACCTGTGGTTACTTGATGGAGCAGTTAAGGACCGGTATGTACAAGAGATTCATCGGAATTGGTACCGGTGTCTTGCTCAGTCCGTGCAGTGTTCAGCAAGGTGAAACCATTCCCGGTATCGGCCATGCGGTGGTCATAGAAATGAGGCAGGGGGGATAACAAGTGGAATATTTCTGGGCATTTGTAATAGGCGGGGCAATCTGCGTGATCGGCCAATTGTTAATGGACTTGACCAGTTACAAATTTTCACCGGCCCACGTTTTGGTGACCTTCGTCAGTGCGGGTGCTATAATCAGCGCTTTTGGCCTGTATCAACCCCTGGTCAACTTGGCCGGCGCGGGAGCGACGGTACCTTTGTCCGGGTTCGGGCACTTGCTGGCCCAGGGAACGATAAGCGGGGTTAAGCAAAACGGGCTTTTGGGCGCCTTTAGCGGGGGGGTTACGGCAGCGGCTGTAGGTATCACGGCGGCGGTGGTATTTGGTTACCTGGCTGCGCTTACTTTCCGGCCGAGAAGTTAAGGTCTCAGATTCCGGGAATCTAAACCAGGAGTGGATATTCATTTGCGTCAAACCGATGCAGTAGACAACAATAAAAACAAAGAAAAAACCAAGCTCAGCAAGCATCTGGAAGATAATATCAGACTGTTGGACCAGGTGATGGGAATCAGTGAAAGTTTTGACGTCCTTACCAGGAACCTGGTTATCGGAGGTAAGAAAGCTACTTTACTTTTTGTAGACGGACTTACTAATGACCAGGTTGTTGCCCTTGTCCTGCAGAACCTGACGGTCCTCGAACGCAAGGACATGTTTCCCGACGGCCTGAAGAAACTTTTTCAGGATCACCTGGGCTATACGGAAGTAAATGAAGTAGAATATATGGAAGATATTATTGAAAAGGTACTTAGCGGACCCATGGCCATCCTGGTGGACGGGTCGGATCAAGCCATAATCATGGACGCCCGGACCTACCCGGTCCGCAATCCTGCCGAACCTGACCTGGAAAGGGTGATCCGGGGCTCCAGGGACGGCTTCGTAGAAACCCTGGTTTTCAATACTGCTTTAATCCGGAGACGGATCAGGGATCCGAAGCTGCGCATGAATTATTTCCAGGTGGGGATTCGTTCCAAGTCTGATGTCGCGGTTTGCTACATTAAAGATATAGCAAACCCTGAATTGGTCAACAGTATCAAGGAAAAAATCAGTTACATAAAGGTTGACGGAATACCGATGGGAGAAAAATCGGTGGAAGAACTGATTACCCCGGGTACTTTCTGGAATCCTTTTCCGAAAGTGCGTTATACCGAGCGCCCGGATGTGGCTGCAATGCACCTGCTGGAAGGACACGTGCTGGTGTTGGTAGATACCTCGCCCAGCGTGATTATCGCTCCTGCCACTTATTTCCATCACCTGCAGCACGCCGAAGAGTACCGGCAAAATCCCACCGTAGGGGTTTACCTGCGCTGGGTACGGTTCATGGGGGTGGCGGTGTCTTTGTTTTTTTTACCTTTCTGGTTTCTCCTGGCTAATAATCCCGAACTGTTGCCGCCGTGGTTGGTTTTTATAGGAGTAAAAGAACCGGGAGAAGTGCCGCTGATATTTCAATTTATTATTGCGGAAATTGCGATCGATATGATCAGGTTGGCCACCATTCATACCCCTACAGCACTTGCTACCTCGACGGGTATTATTGCCGCAGTCCTGGTTGGGGAAATGGCCACCAGGGTAGGTCTTTTTGCCCAGGAAGTGGTCCTTTACACTGCCGTGGTTGCAGTTGGCAACTATTTAACCCCTACTATCGAAATGGCTAACGCCAATCGTTTGGTACGTTTGGGGTTGTTAATTTTGACCGCGTTTTTCCGGGTGCCCGGTTTTGTGCTTGGGGTGGTCGCTTTGTTTGTGTGGCTCTCATTTAACCGATCTTTTGGTATTCCTTATCTCTGGCCGCTGGTTCCCGTTAATTTGAAGGCATTGGGAGGCGTGCTGGTACGGACGCCGGTACCTGTAAACAATACCAGACCCAGTATTTTAAAACCCATTGACCGTGACCGCCAGGTAATCACTGCTCCGGTGCGCAAGCGTATGAACCGGAAAAAATAAAAGTAACGTGATAACGTAAGAAATGCAATTAAACCGAAAAAGATACATTGCTCCTGGAAATTAGTGTCCCACCAGGGCATTTTTTTAAAGGAGCATAATTTTTTGTTTTTTTGTCCATAATTAAAATGATTGTATTCGGGAGGATTATTGATGACTTTAAAAGTTGGCATTCCCAGAGCGTTGCTATATTATTACTATGTCCCCATGTGGCAGACTTTTTTTCATGAATTGGGCGCTGAAGTGGTGCTTTCATCCCCGTCGACAAAAGGGATTCTTGCCAACGGCTTAAAACATGCTGTTGACGAAGTATGCCTGCCGATTAAAATGGCTTTTGGCCATGTCCTGGATCTTGCCGGAAAAGTGGATTACATTTTTTTGCCGCGCATGGTAAGTATCAAAAAGCGCGAGTATATTTGTCCGAAATTTCTGGGCTTACCCGATATGGTCCGGTGCCTGGACGGTCTTCCTCCATTAATAGATATTAATGTAAACCTTTATAAAAGTAAAAAAAACGCCTTTTTTGCTGCCAAAGAGGTAGGCAAGCTTTTTACCGGTAATTATTTTAAAATCTCAGGGGCCTACCGTTATTCTCTTAAAACCCAAAAAAAATATTTTAAGCTGCTGCAGCTGGGACTGCTGCCTGATGAGGCTTTAGCCGGGCTGGAAGACGGAGTGGGAAACAAACCACGGCCGGGTCAGGGACAATTTACGGTTGCATTACTCGGACATCCATACAATATTTATGATTCTTATATCAATATGAATATAATCAGGCGACTTCGTGCAATGGGATCAAATGTGGTAACGGCGGAACACCTGTCTGAACAGGTAGTAAGGAGTTGTGCCGCCTGCCTGCCCAAAAAGCTTTTCTGGACCCTGGGCCAGCGGATGATTGGAGCGGCTTTTCATTATTTTAAACGGCGTGATGTAAGCGGTATAGTGCATGTAGCTGCTTTTGCCTGTGGCCCCGACTCGATGACGGGTGAATTAATAGCACGGGAAGCTCGTGCCGCCGGAATGCCTTTTTTGAATTTGACCCTGGATGAGCATACCGGAGAAACCGGGATTGTGACGAGGATTGAAGCCTTTATGGATATGGTGCGCTGGAGAAATGCCGGGGTGAGTTAGCGAGTATAAGTAAGTAGCGTTCGGTTCAAAGGAGGTAGACAATTGCGCGTTACTTTCCCCCATATGGGGAATTTATATATTTGTTTGAAGGCTATGCTGCAGTACCTGGGAGTCGACGTGGTAGTTCCGCCGCCTTCCAGTAAAAAAACCCTAACCCTCGGAGTCAAGTACGGTCCGGAATTTGCCTGCATGCCTCTAAAGCTTAATCTGGGCAACTTTATTGAAGCTTACGGACTGGGAGCCGATACGATTATCATGGCCGGTGGCTGTGGTCCGTGCCGTTTTGGTTATTACGCCCAAATAGAGTATGCGATCTTAAAAGATATTGGGTATGAATTTCAGTTAATAGTGATAGAGCCACCTGAAAGGCATATTTCAGAGTTGTTTAATAAAATCAGGCATATTACCGGGAACCGTTCCTGGTGGCAGGTGATTCAAGCTATTCGCTTCGGCTATCAGAAAGCCAGAGCTGTTGATGAAATTGAAATGGCTGCCTTTAAAATACGCCCGAGGGAATTGGTCTTCGGCGCTACCGATATTGCCTATCGTAGTGCTCTAAGTCTGATTGACAGTGCTTCTTCACCGAATGAACTGGACCGGGCAAAAAAAAGAGCCGGTGTAATAATGGCCGGGGTAGTGCTGGACGAAAGCAGGCCGGTTTTGAAAATTGGTTTAACCGGTGAGATTTTTACTTTGCTTGAACCGTATTCAAACCTGGATGTGGAGAGGCATATTGGGTACCTGGGAGCCGAAGTGGATCGTTCCATATACTTAAGTGAATGGGTAAACGACCATCTTTTTCTGGGAATGCTCAAAGGATTACGTTCCAGGAAGGATGCCTGCAGTGCGGCAAGTCCCTATTTGCGTCATTTTGTGGGCGGTCACGGCCAAGAAACAGTGGGCAGTGCGGTTAACTATGCCCGGGCGGGTTTTGACGGACTGGTTCAAGTTTTCCCGTTTACTTGCATGCCCGAAATCGTGGCTGAAAGCATATTGCCCGAAGTAAGCACGGAATACGGCATACCGATTCTGACTCTGATTATGGATGAACATACCGGTAAAACGGGCATTATAACCCGGCTGGAGGCTTTTATAGACTTGCTGGAGCGAAAAAAGGAGTTTAGGAGGCATGCATTTTCATGAAAGGATATCTGGGTATAGATGTAGGTTCAGTAAGCACTAAGATAGTTTTCATGGATGAAAGCGGTGTTATTCACGAGGCGATTTATTTGAGGACCCAGGGTATACCCATAGCTACAGTACAAAAAGGACTGACAGAGCTGAAAAAAAGGCTGCCGTCCGGTTTAAAAGTGAGGGGAGTCGGTACCACCGGGAGTGGCAGATATCTTGCCGGAATTGTCGTGGGTGCGGACACGGTTAAAAACGAAATTACCGCACATGCTGTCGCCTCTTCTCTCCAGGTGCCCGGAGTGCAGACCATTATTGAAATTGGAGGCCAGGATTCTAAAATAATTATTTTACGCAACGGGGTAGTTTCAGATTTTGCCATGAATACTGTATGTGCGGCCGGTACCGGGTCATTTCTTGATCAACAGGCTGCACGTCTCAATATCCCCGTTGAAAAATTCGGTGAAATTGCTCTGCGGTCCCAATCTCCGGTCCGCATCGCCGGCAGGTGCGCTGTATTTGCGGAATCCGACATGATACACAAACAGCAGATGGGTTGTGGCCTCTCCGATATACTGGCCGGCTTGTGCGACGCTTTAGTCAGAAATTATCTTAATAATGTCGGTAAGGGTAAAGAAATTTTGGCTCCGGTCGTGTTTCAGGGAGGTGTCGCCGCTAATGCAGGAATGATCAATGCTTTTAAAAAAGCACTTGGCTTGGCTATACAGGTACCGCCTTATTTTGATGTGATGGGCGCGGTGGGAGCAGCTCTGCTGTCCCGTGAAACGGTATCCAGAACGGGCTCCAGCCGCTTTAAGGGGTTCGGGGTGACCGATACCGAGTTTAAGACAGGCAGCTTTGAGTGTTCCGGGTGCTCCAACTTGTGTGAGGTGGTACAGTTGGCTGAAGACGGGAATATCATAGCCCGCTGGGGTGACCGCTGCGGCAAGTGGAGTAACGCCTTTGCGGAGCAAGAAAAAATAAGTTGAATAAAAGATGTTATAGCAATAGCTTTTTTAAAAAACGCCTTTTTGTATTTCATAGGTGAAAGAAGAAAAAATTCTTGCGTGGTCAGGGGCCTTTAGGCTAAAATATGCTTAACTGTTTTCATGAATCAATGAGAAGAGAGGAGTATGAGAAGAGATGAGCGAAAATAAAATTATGCTCAGCGAAAATGAATTGCCTAAAGCTTGGTATAATATCCAGGCCGACATGCCGAACCTCCCTAAACCGGCCCTGAATTCTGCCACCAGGCAGCTTGCAGGGCCTGAAGATCTCAGTCCCATATTTCCAATGGGATTGATTGAACAGGAGGTAACAAGTGAACGTTGGGTGGAAATACCGGAAGAAGTGCTGGAGATTTACCGGTTGTGGAGGCCTGCTCCCCTGTGCCGGGCGCGCCGGTTAGAAAAAGCGTTGGATACACCGGCGAAGATATTTTATAAATATGAGGGTGTCAGCCCGGCGGGAAGTCACAAGTTAAACACTGCCGTTCCTCAGGCGTATTACAACCAAAAGGAAGGGATTAAACGCCTGGCTACCGAAACGGGAGCAGGTCAGTGGGGTGTAGCCCTGTCACAGGCCTGCAATTTCTTCGATCTGGAATGTATGGTTTACATGGTGAAGGTCAGTTACTTGCAAAAACCTTACCGCCGTACCCAGATGCAAATTTTCGGTTCTGATGTGATTGCCAGCCCCAGTGAGCAAACTGATTCAGGGAGAAAAATACTGCAGGAAGACCCCGATTCACTGGGCAGTTTGGGCATAGCCATCAGTGAGGCGGTGGAGGACGCCGCCGGTCGTGATGACACAAACTATGCCCTGGGCAGCGTATTAAATCACGTTATACTGCACCAGACGGTTATAGGTCTTGAAGCCAAGGAGCAAATGGCCAAGGTGGATGAATATCCGGATGTAGTTATCGCATGCTGCGGTGGAGGTAGCAATTTTAGCGGCATTGCCTTTCCGTTTGCTTATGATATAATCGTCAAGGGAGCCAAGGTCAATTTGTTGGCGGTTGAACCTACTGCCTGTCCGACCCTGACCCGCGGTCACTTGGGCTATGATTACGGTGATGTGGCCGGGTTTACACCGCTCCTGTGGATGTATACCCTGGGAAAAGATTTTATGCCTCCCGGTATTCATGCCGGAGGTTTACGTTATCACGGCGAATCTCCACTGGTCAGCCAACTGGTTCACGATGGGATAGTAAAAGCCAGGGCTTACAGGCAAACTGACATATTTAAGTCGGCAGAAATTTTTGCCAGGTGTGAAGGAATAGTTCCCGCTCCGGAATCTTCTCACGCCATTCATGGTGCTATTGAAGAGGCCGTTGCGGCGAAAGAGGCCGGAGAGGCCAGGACCATCCTCTTTAATTTGAGCGGTCACGGTCTGTTGGATTTGCCGTCCTATGAAACCTATATAGATGGAAAACTAATTGATTATCCGCTGTCGGAAGATAGCTTGAAGAATTCTATAGAAAAACTCCCCAAGGTATAAATTTAAAGATTATATACTTTTAAAATGAAGCGGCCTTACGGCGTTTAATAGGGCCGCTTTCCCTTTATGCTGAATATTTAACAGGAAAATATGTCTTTAATTCTGCAACTTGGAGGTAAATATGAGATTAAACGGCACCATGCGCGTAAATAAAAAAGGACATCTGGAAATAGGCGGCTGTGACACGGTGGACCTGGCCGGGAAATTCGGAACTCCCCTCTATGTACTTGATGAGGACTGCTTCAGGGATATATGCCGTGATTATAACAGTTCCTTTACCAGAAAATACAATGCCGAAGTCATTTATGCCGCAAAAACACTTTTAAACCTGGCCGTTTGCCGCATGGTGGATGAGGAAGGACTGGGACTTGACGTTGTTTCGGGCGGGGAACTATATACGGCATTAAAAGCCGGTTTTCCGGAGGAACGTATTTATTTCCACGGCAACAATAAATCACCGGGTGAACTGGATATGGCGCTGAAAGCCGGAGTGGGCCGCTTCATGGTCGATAATATGTATGAACTTGAGCTTTTGGAGCGCCTGGCCGGAAAATGCGGCCAAAAGGCCCGGGTAATGCTCAGGCTTACCCCGGGGGTTGAAGCGCATACCCATGAATACATTAAAACCGGTCAGATTGATTCTAAATTCGGCTTGGTAATTGAAAACGGCCAGGCAATGCAGGGTGTAAAGCGTACCTTGGAAATGAATAACGTAGAACTCAAAGGGCTGCACTGTCACATCGGTTCCCAAATTTTCGAGTTAAGTTCTTATTCCTATACCGCAGAAGTGATGATGGATTTTGCCGGCCGGGTTTACCGGGAAACGGGATATTGCGTGGAAGAACTCGACCTCGGCGGTGGTCTCGGTATTTATTACGCTGAGGGGGACCGGCCCGGTTCAGTACAGGATTACGCCGGTATAGTAATGGAAGCGGTATTAGAAAAAGCTGCGCATTGCGGCATACCGGTTCCGAAGGTATTGGTGGAACCGGGACGTTCGATAAGTGGTCCGGCAGGAACTACCCTGTATACTCTGGGGGCGATCAAAGACATACCGGGAATTCGTAAATTTGTTGCCGTGGACGGCGGCATGTGCGATAATCCTAGGCCGGCGCTGTATCAGGCGCGTTACGAAGCCTGCCTGGCGAATAAGGTTGGTGAACCTCCTGCCGAAGTGGTATCTGTAGCCGGGAAGTGTTGTGAGTCCGGTGATATGTTGATCTGGAACATTGAACTTCCTGCTGCGGAACCGGGAGATATTCTGGCTGTTTCCTGTACCGGGGCTTATAATTATTCTATGTCTATGAATTATAACCGCCTGCCCCGCCCGGCAATGGTGCTGGTAAACGGCGGTAGAGCCGATTTAATTACCCGCAGGGAAAGTTATGAGGAACTGGTTAAGAACGACCTGATGCCTGAAAAGCTGGCAAAAAAATAATCATTGATACATCATTTACGATTTCTGTTGTGGATTAAGCGTCCAAACGGGCGCTTTTTTTTTAAAGTACCGGTATGATATAATAAAATGCAGGTTTTGGAAGCAGCTTTTGTTTTTGACGGAGGGTAACAGGCCGTGGAATTAATCACAACTCATACCAATGCAGACATGGATGCGCTTGCGTCCATGGTGGCCGCTCAAAAACTTTACCCGGGCGCAGTAATGGTTTTTCCCGGAAAGCTTTCCAGGAATGTAGAAGAGTTTATGGCTCTTCATAAAGATACTTTAAACGTAATGTCCGTCAGTGATATCAATCCCGGTATAATTGATAAAATAATTTTAGTCGACACCAGGACGCCGGGACGCCTGGACAAACTTGCCGCACTTCTTGACCAACCCGGTGTTGAAATACATATTTACGACCATCACCCGAGAGGCGAGGATGACATAAGAGGCAAGACAGAGGTAGTAGAAATGGTAGGTGCTACTACCACTTTGATGGTGGAGAAGATCAGGGAACAAGGTATTAAACTGACGCCTATGGAAGCTACCATATTATCCCTGGGCATCTATGAGGATACCGGTTCACTGATATTTTCGAATACTACTGCCAGGGATGCCCAAGCAGTCGCATATTTGTTGTATCACGGGGCTAATCTGGCGGTGGTTACCGATTTTTTGGAACGCCCGCTGACGGATGACCAGAGGACCCTGCTCAAGAAACTTTTGGTTTCAGCTGAATGTTATCAATTCAATGGGTTGAAAATGCTGATCGCCAGGGGGGATGTAGACGAGTTTGTAGGAGGTCTTTCCCTGCTAACCCATAAACTTGCTGATTTTTCTCACCTTGACGCAGTTTTTGCAGTGGTGGAAATGGAAGAGCGGGTTTATGTCGTGGCCCGGAGCAGAGTTGCCGGTGTTAATGTCAGAGAAATACTGGCTGTTTTAGGCGGAGGCGGCCATGCCGCGGCGGCTTCGGCCACTATTAAAAACAAACCGGTTGATGATGTCGTAGAGCAACTTTTGAAGGTAATCAGGATGAAAGTGCGGCCACCGGTTGCGGTTGCAGACATTATGTCCACTCCGGTGAAAACAGTTACCCCGGATACAGTTATTGAAGAAGCCGGAAGGGTTATGCTGCGTTACGGTCATACCGGTTTACCGGTAGTAAAAAAGGAGAAGATAGTGGGAGTAATTTCCCGGCGTGATGTAGAAAAAGCCGTCCACCACGGACTCGGTCACGCGCCGGTAAAGGGGTTTATGAACTGCAACATGATTACCGTTGAACCTGAAATGCCGGCATCAGTTGTGCGTGATTTAATGGTCGAGCATAACATTGGCCGGCTTCCGGTATTGAGAGAGGGCAAGCTGGTAGGTATAGTATCCCGTACTGACGTGTTGCGTACGCTTCACGGCAGCATGAAAAACGATCATGAAAAAGTCTTTAAAACTGACAGTTACCAAATTATCTCTGATAATATCCGTGAGTTAATGTCACTGGGACTGGCGGAAAAGTATATGAATGTTTTGGAACGGGCCGGAGAAATAGCGTCGGTTATGGATTGCAAAGTATATGGTACCGGTGGCATTGTTCGCGATGTTCTGCTTGGGGTTGAATGTCTCGATATTGATCTGGTAGTGGAAGGGGACGGCATTGAGATGGCCCGGGCACTAAGGCAGGAATTTGGCGGCAGGGTGCGGGTTCATCCGAAATTTTGCACGGCAACGGTGCTTTTCCCGGGCGGTCACCAGGTAGATGTTGCCACGGCCAGGGTTGAGTTTTACCAGTATCCGGCAGCCATGCCCCAAATTGAAACTTCTTCCCTGCATCAAGACTTGTATCGTCGTGATTTTACGATCAATGCCATGGCTGTTTCCTTAAACAAGGAAGACTTCGGAAATGTAATGGATTTTTTTGGGGGAAGAGAAGACTTAAAACGCGGATTAATCAGGGTATTACATAACCTGAGTTTTGTAGAGGATCCCATTAGATTGCTGAGGGCGGTAAGGTTTGAAAAAAGGTACCGGATGAACCTGGAGCCTCAAACTTTAAAACTGGCCAGGGAAGCCGTCAGAAATAAAATGCTGGCCAGGGTTTCTGCAGAGCGGATATGGGAAGAATTGAAGCATATTCTAATGGAACCTCGTCCTGAACCGGTTCTTTCCCGCTTGGTTAAAATGAAATTATGGGATTTCTTGTTTCCGTGCGTGAAGTATGATCATATCAAGAGGGTTTTAACCAGGCTACCCCGTGCAATTAAAAAAATACAATCCTGGGACCTGGCAGGAACGTGGGAGCAATGGATGATTTATTTAGTGGCGGTATTACATTGTGCAGACAAGGAATCGGCCGGGAATATCTGTCGTAGATATAAAATAAGCAAGCGCCTTACGGATAAAATTTCTGCGGTCCTCAACGGCTGGCAGGGTACCGTCAATGCCTTGCGCAGTCCGGAAGGGTATAGAACCAGCGATCTGGCCGGGTATTTGATATCGCTTCCAGCGGAAGCATATCCGCTTGTATTGACTTATCTGGTTGATAATGAATCCAGGAGACGATTCCGGGAGGTGCTTAGCGCGATTTATTACGACAGCATTTCCATTGACGGAAGAGATCTCCGTTCCATGGGGTTTAAACCCGGTCCTGCCTTTAAGAGAGCACTTGATGCCGTATGGCAGGCCCGGCTGGACCAGTTGGTGCATACCAGGGAGGAAGAGCTGAACTACGTAAGGGAGTTTCTTTTAGCAGATGAAGGAGCGATGAAAAATGGTTAACCTGCCCAGCCTGCACAGTATGGCCTTAATGATTCCGGCGATTATTTTAGGACTTACTTTTCACGAGTTTGCCCACGGCTGGGTGGCGGACCGCCTGGGAGACCGGACTGCACGCAGTATGGGGCGTCTTACTTTAAACCCGGCGGCACACTTAGACCCCGTGGGTTTGGTACTTCTTTTTCTGGCCGGATTCGGCTGGGCTAAGCCGGTTCCCGTTAATCCTTATAATCTACGGGGTGATATGCAGCGAGGCATGCTGCTGGTATCCCTGGCCGGACCGGCTACCAATATAATACTTGCCGTGGTTTCTGCGGTAGTGTTAGGTGCATTTTACGGGTTGAGGCTGCCCTATTTTGAGAGCATTATGATGTATATGATCCAGATTAACGTAGTGCTGGCCGTTTTTAACCTGATTCCTATACCTCCTCTGGACGGCTCCAAGATATTGGCAGGAATTTTACCCGGCCGGCAAAACTGGCTTTACCAGTTGGAAACTTACGGAGCCATTATTTTGATTATCCTGGTTTTTACAGGTGCGATAGGTTTTTTATTTAGAATATTCATAAGCCCGATTGTAATGATGTTGATTTCCATTGCCAATTTTGTATACCGCCTGGTAATGTAAACTAAAGAAAGGGGAAATCGTCATGCGTGTACTTTCAGGAATTCAGCCTTCAGGTTCTCTGCACCTGGGGAATTATTTCGGGATGATGAAAAGGATGGTGGAATATCAGCAAAATAACGAGTTATTTTGCTTTTTGGTAAATTACCATGCCTTGACTACCGTTTATGACGCTGCTCTGTTACGCAAGCAGACCTTCGAGGCAGCCTGTGATTTTCTTGCCTTGGGTCTTGACCCGTCCAAGTCGGTGTTCTGGGTGCAGTCCGATGTACCGGAAGCAACAGAACTTACCTGGCTTCTGGCAAATGTAACGGGAATCGGCTTGTTGGAGCGCTGCCATTCTTATAAAGATAAAACTGCCAAGGGGATTACGCCCAGTTGCGGATTATTTGCTTACCCGGTTCTGATGGCCGCCGATATCCTGCTTTATGGCGGGGAAAAAGTTCCGGTGGGGAAGGACCAGAAGCAGCACCTCGAGATTGCAAGGGATCTGGCCATGCGTTTTAATAGCACGTACGGGGAAACATTTGTTGTCCCTGAAGCGGATATTGAAGAAAATGCGGCTTTGTTACCCGGTATTGACGGACAAAAAATGTCCAAGTCATATGGAAATACCATTAAAATATTTTCCGATGAAAAAGACCTGCGTGAAAAAATTATGAGAATTATAACCGACTCTACGCCCGTTGACCGGCCCAAACCGGTCGCAGGAAATGTGCTCTACGAATTATACGCCCTTTTTTTGAATAAGAAGGAGAAAGAGCATCTTAAAGAAAGGTTTTTGACTCCCGGACTTAAATACGGAGATGTAAAAAAGGAGCTTTTTGGGGTTATCTGGGAATTTTTTGAGCCTTACAGAAAAGAGAGGCAAAAACTGGCCGAGGATAAACAGTATGTTGTGGAAACAATGCGCCAGGGGGCGCGTAAAGCCAGGGAGGTAGCCGCCGTATACCTGGAACGTGCCCGGCGCAATGTGGGTTTGGATTATTGGAATTAGAAATTACTGCCCGTCTGAACGGGCGGTTTTTTATTTTTGAAAAACGGTTAATTGTATATTGCGGCATGAAAGAGGAAAAATAATGCAGGAGGTGGGGAGCGGTTGAGCAAAGTGTTAGCGTTAATAATACCGGCGGCAATATTATTTTTGCTTATCCTTTCCCTGACCAAAATAAATTTGAGGGTTTTGTACCAGAAACGGGGAAAGAACGACCAGTTTTCTTTGGAAATCTCCATTTGGCGCGGCCTGCTTTCCTACAAACTGGAAATCCCGGTGGTTGAGGAGATAAAAAAAACCAGGCCGGGGAAGGCACCGGGGTCGTTGTTAAGACGGATACCGGAACCTGCTTTTAAAGTAAATATTGAGCTGGAAGAAAAAGACGGACATCCTATTGCTGAAGAAAAAAAGAAAATTCGTATTCCCGGACCGGCCTGGTTTATGACAACTTTAACTAACATAATCCGTCTTACCAAAAGATACGGCCCGGTTATTTTGCACCTGTTCCGGCGGATTCAGTTACGACGCTTTTACTGGCGAACCAAAATAGGTACGGAGGACCCGTCCCATACCGGTTTTATCACCGGATTGGTCTGGGGAATAAAAGGTTCTCTGGTTACCGGTATGTACCGTCTTTTTGCTCCCGGGGGGGCCAAGCCGTTGTTTAAAGTAGTTCCCGATTTTAAGAATGCAGGTTTCAGCACGGTGTTGGATTGTATATTTGAGGTTAGAGTTGGCTATATTATGCTTACAGGGTTTAAGGCATTGTTGGTGAAATTAAAAATAATGATAGGTGGGTGAACAAATTTGCCCGAGCAGCATCCTATTGAAGGATTAATGAAAACGGCTATGGAAAGCATTAAGGAAATGATTGATGTTAATACCATCGTAGGGGACCCGGTAGAAGCACCGGATGGTTCCGTAATTATCCCTATCTCCCGTGTTGCATGCGGTTTTGCTGCCGGCGGGGGCGAGTTTGAAGTGTCCGGCGAGAGTAAGGAAGGCGGAGATGAATCACAAATGCCTGCTTTCGGTGGAGGAAGCGGGGCCGGAGTTTCAGTGAGGCCCATAGGATTTTTAGTTACCGGCAACGGGCAGGTACGGCTTCTTCCGGTAGACGGAAATGCAGTAATTGACCGGATCATAGACTTAGCGCCGCAGATCTTCAACCAGATACAGTCCATGTTCATCAGCAGGAACTTAAAGCAGACTCAAAATATGGCTCAGGATGTTTCTCAAACGCCGGATATAACTCATACCCCGACTTCCTGAATCTGTCATAAAAAAGAAGGTCGTTTGACGAAGTAAGGCTTAAGATTAAAACCCGGGACTTTTTAAAATAAAGGTCCCGGGTTTGTTTTGGGAACTTTTTATTGCGGACGGCTTTACGGGAAGTGAATCAGCTTGATCCGGAAGGGAATAATAAGCTAAAAAGTTGAGGTGATCTAAAATGCGTCCGATATGGAAAGGCGCCATAAGCTTCGGTCTGGTCTTTGTGCCCGTTAAGCTTTACGCGGCAACAGAAAAGAAGGATATAAGGTTCAATTACCTTCATGAAAAATGTAATACACCGGTACGCTATCAACGATTCTGTCCTTATTGCGGGGTAGAGGTTCCCATGGAAGAGATCGTGCGCGGGTATGAATATGAAAAAGGGAAATATGTTGTTTTCAAGGACGATGACTTAGATCAGATAGCACCACCCAGTGAAAAAAAGATAGAAATTTTAGATTTTGTCGACCTGGTTGAAATTGATCCGGTCTATTATGAGAAAGCGTATTACCTCGTGCCGGTGGACGGAGGAGTAAAGGCATATGAACTGCTTAAAAGGGCTATGAGCGATACGGGTAAAGTCGCCGTGGCCAGAATAGTCATTCGCAGCCGGGAGACCCTGGCTGCCCTTCGGGTAAGCAGGAATTCCCTGGTTATGAATACCATGTATTATCCCGATGAAATCAGGCAAGCGGGTGTTCTCCCGGAAATGAATTATGAGGTAAACCTGCATGAAAAGGAGGTAAAAATGGCGGTGAATCTGGTCAGCAGCCTTTCAGCAGATTTCCGGCCTGAAAAGTATACGGATACTTACCGGCAGGGGCTGATGGAGATCATCCAGGCTAAAATTGCCGGTGAAACCGTTCAAGTTCCGGCTGAACCTGAAGCAGGAAAAGTAGTCGATTTGATGGAAGCCTTGAAGGCCAGTATTGAACTGGCCGGAAAGGAGCGAAACAGACAGGCGCATTCCGGCAAAGAAGCTAAAGTAGTTAATAATACTAATTTATTGGAGTCTGTTAAGTGACCAGAGCAAATTTGCCCGTTATCCGTCCGATGCTGGCTGTAAATGCCAAGCCGTTCGACAGCAGCGGCCATCTTTTTGAGGTGAAGTGGGATGGTTACCGGGGCCTGGCCTACCTGGACGGGAGGACGGCAATACGTTCCCGCAACCTAATTGATATTACCGGGAAATTTCCTGAACTGGCCGGTATGCACAAAAAAATCAAACGGATGCCGGCAATTTTGGACGGGGAAATAGTAGTTTTTGAAAATGGGCGACCTTCTTTTGCCGCACTCCAATCGAGAGGAAATATAAACGGTATAAAGAGAACCAGCATGGTTACGAAAGAGCTTTCGGCGGTATTTATTGTCTTCGATGTCGTTTATTCAGGCGGCCGGTCGGTAATGAAAATGCCCATGGAGGAACGAAAGAAGCTTTTGGAAGACATGGTTGAGCAAGGGGAAGAAATTGTAGTTTCTCAGTATATATTACATAAAGGCCGTGAATTTTATAAGGCCTGCTTTAAAAAAGGCTTGGAGGGAGTTGTGGCTAAAAAGCTCGACAGTAGATACTTGCCTGGATGTCGTTCGCGCTACTGGCTGAAATTTCGGCATACCAGAGAAGCCGACCTGATTATCTGTGGTTTTCAGTATGATACGGCCGGAAAACGTCTTGGTTCACTGGTACTGGGAGGTTACCAAGAAGGAAAGCTGGTGTATCAGGGTAAGGTAGGAACCGGTTTTGGTGCAAGGGAGGCCGGGGTGCTTCTGGAGGGGCTCCTCGAGCTGGAAATAAATGTCCCGTCTTTGGCCGTTCCTAAGCAGGAGATGCGTCGTACCAGGTGGGTTATGCCCCGGCTGGTTTGTTCCGTGGAATATCTGGGCATCACTGCCACAGGTTATCTGCGCCACCCGGTTTTCAAGGGGCTCCGAGTAGATAAGCCGCCGCAGGAATGTCACATTTAAATATAAGGTTGGTGTTATTATTATGAACGAAACATATGTAGTAATAAACGGCCGAACGATTAAGCTTACCAACCTGGGAAAGCTCATGTGGCCTGAAGGATTGACTAAAGCACATCTGGTTAAATATTATTCTGTTATGGCGCCTTATGTATTACCTTATCTTAATAACCGCCCTATGGTTATGAAACGCTATCCGGACGGGCTTGACGGGGAAGCTTTCTACCAGAAAGAATGCCCTGAATACGCTCCCGCGTGGATCATGAGAAAGCCGGTGGAACATTCGAGTAAGGTTGTTAATTATATCATCTGTAATAATAAAGCTACTCTGGTCTGGTTAGCCAACCAGGCTTGCATAGAAATGCACGCCTGGCTGGCCGGTATGCAAAATTTAGAAACCCCTGATCTTGTCGTGATGGACCTTGATCCGGCTGCCGGTGCTACTTTTGCCGATACGCTGGAAATTGCCCTTCTGGTGAGATGTGCCTTGGCTGAATACGGGCTGCAAAGCTTTCCCAAGACCTCCGGTGCTACCGGAGTTCATCTTTTTATACCTGTTATTCCTAAATACTCTTGGCGGCAGGTAACCGGTGCCATGAAATATATTGCGGAACTGGTGGAGAATATTTGTCCGCATAAGGCTACTACGGAAAGAAAAGTAGCAAAAAGGAAAGCTAAAGTATACCTTGACTATTTACAAAACGGCAGAGGCAAGACAATGGCTTTTCCATACAGTCTGCGCCCCCTGTCCGGAGTGCCGGTATCCACTCCTTTATACTGGTGGGAAGTCGAAAAAGGGGATGTCCGTCCCGGTGATTTTACTATGGAAAATATTTATCAGCGTATCGAGTCACTTGGAGATGCTTTTGCTGGTTTGCTCGGTTTGAGACAGCATTTAGATAAGCTCATCAATGCCGTAACAAAGAAATTATTACCAGAAAGAAGGAAGTTTTTACTTTAATCCCGAAGTGGTGGGGATTAAAGTAAGCTTAAGGGGAGAAATTTTGTTGGATGATAGAACCTTCTGGTTGGGGTGGCAGTTTTTAATGCCGGGTACCGGGCGGAGATTATGGTCATTGATTAACCATTTCGGTTCGCCCGGGGCGGCGTGGGAAGCCAGTGTAAAAGATTTGTCGGGCGCGCCGGGGATCGGGGACGAAGGACCGGAGGGATTGGTAAGGCGGAGATCTTTATTAAACCCGGAGCAGGAGATCGACAGGCTGCAATCCCTCGGCATAAACTTTGTTTGTTATACCGATCCGGATTATCCTGAGAACCTCCGTGAAATATACGATCCGCCACCGGTAATATTCTTGAAGGGTCTTTTAAAATCTGCCGACAATCTTGGTATTGCCGTTGTGGGGGCACGGAAGGCGTCTCCTTACGGGCTGGTTGTGGCTGAGAAGCTTGCCAAGGATCTGGCTGCTGTAGGTGTTACTATAATAAGCGGCATGGCTAGGGGAATTGACTCGGCGGCACATAAGGGAGCTCTGGCGGGGGGTGGCAGGACGATAGCTGTATTGGGGTGTGGCGTGGATATAGTTTACCCGAGGGAAAACCGAAGGCTAATGGATGAGATTATAGACCGTGGAGCGGTAATCAGCGAGTTTCCCCCGGGTACGGCTCCGGAACCCTGGCGGTTTCCCGTTCGCAACCGGATTATCAGCGGTTTGTCCCGGGGAACTGTTGTGGTAGAGGCGGCAGAGAGAAGCGGTGCCCTTATTACGGCAGATTTTGCTCTGGACCAGAACCGTGATGTGATGGCGGTACCTGGAAATGTGGTCAATATTCTGAGCCGTGGAACCCACCGTTTAATCAAACAAGGAGCCAGGCTGGTGGAAGGAGCGGGAGATGTTCTGGATGAACTTGGAGTAGAAAAGCTTTTTCCGGTACAAGAAACGGCAGGCGAAAGCAGGCTTAAAATGAGTAAGGAGGAAGAAGCGCTTTACAGCTTACTTTCTCTTGATCCCGTTGCTTTAGATGAATTAATCGACAGATCCGGGTTTCTACCTCAAAAAGTAATGGCTGCCTTGATGTATTTGGAAATAAAGGGTCTGGTAAGGCAAATGCCGGGCAAATTCTATGTCCGTACCGGAAAAAAAGCTTTCCCGGGTTAGTTACAAGGATTTATTTTAAATTTCCTTTTTAAATAAAATTTTTGTATAATAAGCTTTTGAAAAAGTGTATAATATATGGAAATATAAACCAAGTAGTTTTAAACGGGGTGTGAGGCTTGACAAAGACTATTGTTATTGTAGAATCGCCTGCGAAAGCGAAGACCATAAGCAAATTTCTCGGTAGAAAATACATGGTTAAAGCTTCTATGGGGCACGTTCGGGATCTTCCCAAAAGTCAATTCGGAGTGGATGTGAAAAACGAATTCACTCCTAAATATATAACTATTCGCGGCAAGGGTGATACCATTAAAGACTTAAAAAGTACGGTAAAAAAATCCGGTAAAGTGTTAATTGCATCTGACCCTGACCGGGAGGGGGAAGCTATTGCCTGGCATCTGCAAAAACTACTGGATATTTGTGATGAAGAAAAGTGCCGCATTGAATTTAATGAAATTACGAAAAAGGCGGTTCAAAAAGCAGTACATCAACCTAGGCCAATTGATTACAATAGAGTTAATGCTCAACAAGCCCGGCGTATTTTGGACCGGCTGGTCGGATATAATCTCAGCCCGCTGCTTTGGCGCAAAGTTAAAAAGGGTTTAAGCGCCGGCCGGGTTCAATCGGTAGCAGTACGCCTGATATGCGACCGGGAAGAAGAAATTCAGTCTTTTGAACCGGAGGAGTACTGGACGCTTACCGGACTTTTTGCTAAAGCCGGAGCTCCTCCGTTTGAGGGAAAGCTTTATAAATATAAAGGCAAGAAAGTAAAAATAACCAGTCAGGAAGAAATGGAAAGCGTCTTGGAGGCTCTAAAAGGGTCCCGTTATTCGGTGATCAAGGTTACACGCAAGGAAAAAATTCGCCGGCCGGCTGCACCTTTTATCACCAGCACCTTGCAGCAGGAAGCCTACCGGAAGCTTAATTTTACAGCACGTAAAACCATGGCGGTAGCCCAGCAGCTTTACGAAGGTTTAGACCTGGGAAAGGAAGGAGCCTCCGGTCTTATAACCTATATTCGTACCGATTCCACAAGAGTTTCTTCCACGGCAAAAGAAGAAGTGCAGAAATATATCGGGGAACGTTTCGGCACCCAATATATCGGTGCGGGGATTACCAGATCGGCGGGTAAAGGTAGGATTCAAGACGCCCACGAGGCTATCCGGCCTACTTCTGTATCTCGGGCCCCTGAAACAATTAAAGCTTATCTCACAAGAGACCAGTTTAAACTATATAAATTAATCTGGTCGCGTTTTTTAGCCAGCCAGATGAGTCCCGCTGTTTTTGATACTACCAGCGTCGATATCAACACGGGTGACTACATTTTTCGTGCGGTAGGTTCAATTATAAAGTTTTCGGGATTTATGAAAATTTATATTGAAAGTAGGGATGACGGAGAAAAAGATGAGGAAAAAATTCTGCCGGAGTTAAAAGAGGGCGAAGAAGTGGAGGTCCGCTCCCTGACTCCGAAACAACATTTTACCCAGCCGCCGCCGCGGTACACCGATGCTACGCTGGTAAAAGCCCTGGAGGAAAAAGGTATTGGCCGGCCCAGTACCTATGCCCCTATCGTTGAAACAATAATTAGGAGGGGTTATATAGTAAGGGAGAAAAAACAGTTTTATCCCACAGAACTGGGACTGATAGTGGTTGATTTGTTAAAAAATTATTTCAAGGAGATTATAGATGTCCATTTTACCGCCGGCATGGAGAAAAAACTGGACAGCATAGAAGATGGTGAGCTTGACTGGGTTCAAGTTCTAGATAGTTTTTATGTCCCGTTCAGGCATACGCTTGAAAAAGCTGAGCAAGAAATCGGCCGGATTCAGGTAGCTGAGGAAGTGACAGATGAAACCTGTGAAAAGTGCGGCCGAAATATGGTTGTAAAGGTCGGCCGGTACGGGAAGTTTTTGGCCTGTCCCGGCTTTCCGCAATGCCGGAATGCAAAACCTTTATTAGAACCGACCGGTGTAAAATGTCCCCGCTGTGAAGGGGAACTGGTAGTCCGCCGGAGCAAAAAGGGCCGGAAATTTTTCGGTTGTAGCCGTTATCCGGAATGTGATTTTGTCACCTGGCACCGGCCGTCAATGGTTAGATGCCCCGAATGTAACGGTATGATGGTGGAGAAGAACAGTACAGGCAAAAAAATTATGAAACTGCAGTGTATTAATGAAGATTGTGCCTATAAAGGTACTCAAGAAAAGAGATAATGACAGGTGTTGATGAAACTGAAAAACAATATCAAAACACTTAGTATAAAAACAGTTATGATTGTAGGAGCGGGGTTGGCAGGAGCCGAGGCGGCCTGGCAGGTGGCGCAAAGGGGAGTAAAAGTCAGGCTTTTTGAAATGCGTCCCAAAAAGCAAACTCCTGCTCATCGTGGCGGTGATTTTGCAGAACTGGTTTGTAGTAACTCCCTGCGGTCAGCCTCTTCGGAAAATGCGGTGGGGCTTTTAAAAGAAGAAATGAGGCGCCTGAATTCACTTATCATGGAATGTGCGGATAATACCAGGGTCCCGGCGGGGGGCGCGCTGGCAGTCGACAGGCGGCTTTTCGCCGCTTGTGTAACTGAAAAACTGTCTCAACATCCCCTGGTAGAAATATGTCGTGACGAGGTAACCGGCATACCTGAGGATCAATTGGTCATCCTGGCGTCCGGGCCGTTGACATCGGATGCCCTGGCAGAAAGTATTCGCCGCTTCACCGGTGAAGAGTACCTTTATTTTTATGATGCTGTCGCTCCTATAATTGCTTCTGAGTCAATCAACCTGAATAAAGTTTTCCGCTCTTCCCGTTACGGTAAAGGTGAAGCAGATTATATTAATTGTCCCATGGATGAGAAAGAATACGAGGTATTTTGGGAAGCCTTAAGAAAAGCAGAGAAGGTGCCCCGCAAGGAATTTGAAAAAGAACTGCATTTTGAGGGTTGTATGCCGGTGGAAACCTTGGCAGCAAGAGGCAGGGAAACGCTTCTTTACGGCCCGTTAAAGCCTGTCGGCCTGAATGACCCCCGTACGGGCAGGCGGCCTTGCGCGGTGGCGCAGCTGAGACAGGAGGACGCTGAAGGAACCATGTATAACTTGGTAGGTTTTCAGACCGGGCTTAAGTGGAAAGAACAGCAGCGTGTCTTTCGCCTCATTCCCGGCCTGGAAGAAGCTGAATTAATTCGCTACGGGGTTATGCACCGGAATACCTTTATTAATTCGCCGGCTTTGTTAAAACCAACTTTTCAGAGTAAAAAACGCGCCACTCTTTTGTTTGCCGGGCAAATCACCGGAGTGGAGGGTTATGTTGAGTCGGCGGCGGCAGGTTTGATGGCCGGGATTAATGCCGCCCGGATCATAAAGGGGGAGGACCCGCTGGTTTTTCCCAGGGATACTGCCCACGGTTCACTGGCTTATTATATCACGGCTGCCGATACGGCTCACTTCCAGCCGATGAACATTAACTTCGGTCTCTTTGCAAACCGGGATAAAAAAATAAAGAATAAAAAGGAACGTTACCGGATGGTGGCCTCAAAGGCCCTGGAGTCGATAGAGAGTTTTAAAGAAAAATTAAAATAAAAAAAAGGTAGACATCCATGTACAGCTATATTGATAATTTTTTATTTTATCTCAAAATTGAAAAAAACGCTTCTCCCCTGACTATAGAAAATTACCGGAAAGACTTATTCCAGGGTTTGGATTACTTTTCATTTCATTTAAAAAAAGAGGATTATGCCGTTTCTCCTCTGGATATAGATTATAAGATTTTTCGTAACTACCTTGCTTTTTTACAGCAAAAAGGTCTTGCCAGGTCCACTATCGCCAGGCGACTGGCGGCTTGGCGAACCTTCTACCGCTACCTGCGGCGGGAAAATATTGTGGAAGAAAACCCCATAGGTACGGTCCCGAGCCCTAAACTGGAAAAAAGACTGCCTAAATTTTTGTACGAAGATGAAGCAGCGGTTCTTATAGAGACACCTGCTTTAAATCATCCCCTCGGCATGCGTGACCGTGCCCTGCTGGAAACATTATATGCCGGAGGGTTGAGAATCAACGAACTGGTAACGCTTGACTTGGGAGACCTGGACCTCGGTTCCGGATATATACGGGTCATGGGTAAGAGGGCCCGGGAAAGACTGGTTCCCTTGGGTTCGAAGGCCGTAGAGGCCTTAAGGAAATATCTCGACGAGGCACGCCCAGAACTGCTGGCCGGTGCACCCGTTAAAAACAGCCGAATTAAGCCGGGTGCTAAAGCAGGGCCGGGGAAAACACCTTCTTGTACCAGGATCAGTAGCGCTGTTTTTTTAAACCGTTCGGGTGAGAGGCTATCTGGAAGGGGGATTCGAAAAATAATTAATAAATATGCAGCAAAAGCCGGTTTGAATCAGAAAATCAGTCCGCATACCATGCGCCATTCGTTTGCTACGCACCTTCTTAATGCCGGTGCCGATCTGCGTTCGGTACAGGAACTCTTGGGACACATGCGACTTTCAAGCACCCAGGTATATACTCACGTTACCGGTGAAAAGTTGAAGCAGGTTTACAGGAAGTCTCACCCACGTGCGAAAGAGTAAATAGATATTAAGAATAAGTAGAATATCCAGAAGGGAGAATAATATGTTTCACGCCACTACCATAGTTGCTGTAAAAAAGGATGGGAAGGTAGCTATTGCCGGCGACGGTCAAGTTACTTTGGCTCAGAATACCATCATTAAAAGTGGGGCCAGGAAAATAAGGCGTTTATATAAAGACAAGGTTGTAGCCGGTTTTGCCGGTTCGGTGGCAGATGCGTTTACCCTGTTTGAAAAATTTGAGGGTAAGCTTGAAGAATATCACGGTAATTTGCAGCGTGCGGCGGTGGAACTGGCTAAGGATTGGCGTACCGATAAAATTTTAAGGCGGCTGGAAGCGCTTTTAATTGTTGCTAACAAGGAAGATTTATTAATAATATCCGGTGGTGGCGAGGTGATTGAACCGGACGACGGAGTAGCAGCTATCGGTTCCGGCGGCTCGTATGCCTTGGCTGCTGCCCGGGCCTTGGTAAGTCATACCTCAATGGAGGTAAAAGATATTGCCCGTGAAGCCTTATCAATTGCTTCAGATATTTGCGTCTACACGAATGACCAGATCATGGTCGAAGAGATATAAAAAATGTTTTTAACAAATTAGGGACCTGGAGGAAAATATTATGGAAAACCTGACACCACGCCGTATTGTGGCGGAACTCGACAAGTATATCGTTGGCCAGGAGAAGGCCAAAAAAGCCGTAGCCATAGCCTTGCGCAACCGCTATCGTCGGAAGAAGCTGCCTGAAGATTTCAGGGACGAAGTAATCCCGAAAAATATTTTAATGATCGGACCTACCGGGGTGGGGAAGACCGAAATAGCAAGAAGACTGGCCAGGATGGTTCAAGCACCGTTCGTGAAAGTGGAAGCAACCAAGTTTACCGAGGTAGGCTATATCGGCAGGGATGTTGAAGCAATGGTAAGGGATCTGGTTGAAACCTCTATCAGAATAGTTAAACAGGAAAAACTGGCCATGGTAGAGGACCGGGCTAAAAAGTCAGCTGACAAAAAGCTGATTGAACTTTTAGCTCCCTACCCGGTTCAGGAAACAACTGCGCGCAACCCGCTGGAAATATTTTTCAGCAGCACCGCCAGGCCGGCGGAGCAGGGAGATAAAAACCAGGAACAAAGGATAAACCGGATTAATTTTGAAAGGGAAATACTGACGGAAAAATTGTCAAAAGGAGAACTGGAAGACGAGCTTGTGGAAATAGAAGTAGAAGATAATAAACCGCCGATGCTTGAGGTATTTACCGGTTCCGGCATGGAAGAAATGGGAGTGAACATTCAAGACATGCTGGGAGGTATTTTGCCGAAAAAGAAGCGTAAGCGCAAGGTAACGATAAAGGAGGCACGCAAAATTATTACCCAGCAGGAAGCTCAAAAATTAATCGATATGGATGAAGTAACAGCAGCTGCCATAAGGCGTGCCGAAGAAGACGGGATAATATTTCTTGATGAAATTGATAAAATATCCGGGCGCGAAGGATATGGTCCTGATGTTTCCCGGGGAGGGGTGCAGCGTGATATTCTTCCAATAGTGGAAGGTTCCACTATTGTAACTAAATACGGACCGGTTAAAACCGATCACATCCTGTTTATTGCAGCCGGGGCATTTCACATTACGAAACCGTCGGATCTCATTCCGGAACTCCAGGGGCGTTTCCCGATCCGTGTCGAACTTGAAAGTCTTACCTGCGAAAATTTTCAACAAATCTTGACTGAGCCGAGAAATGCCTTAATCAAGCAATATACAGAATTGCTTGCTACAGAAGGGGTTAGAGTTATATTTACGGAAAATTCTCTTGTGAAAATTGCCGAAATCGCGTATACTGTAAATGAGCAAACAGAAAATATAGGTGCCCGGCGTTTACATACAATTTTAGAAAAACTTATGGAAGAAATATCTTTTCTAGCTCCAGAGCTTTCAGGTAAAGAGATAACTATAAAGCGTGAGGATGTAATTGAAAAATTAGGTGAACTAGTTAAAAATAAAGATTTAAGCCGATATATCTTGTAGGGGTCATATTATAACAGAAGGAAGGGTTGAAAAAATGAGGGCATTACTTGAGAAAGCCCGTGCCATAAATAAAATACTTCAGAAGTCGACCGGAAATATTGTAGATTTTAATGAAGTAGCCTATGTTTTAAGTGAAAATATTGGAGCTAGTATATATATTCTGGACCGGTGGGGAAAAGTCCTTGGTTATACCTACCTTAAGGGTTGGAGTTGTGATATAATGAAGGACATTGTAGAGAGCTACGGTGGTTTTCCTGAAGATTATAATGACAGTTTAATGAAAATAAATGAAACCAATGCTAATATATGTCAAGTCGCCAATGCTTGTTTGTTTAAACCCCAGCGTTGTCAATTCAATAATAAAATAACTACTATAGTTCCCATTGTAGGTGCCGGTTCACGTCTCGGCACGTTGGTACTGGCTAAGTTCAACAAACATTTTACTGATGAGGACCTTGTTCTTGGGGAATATGGCGCAACCGTAGTAGGTATGGAAATACTAAGAGCCAGGGCTGACAAAGTGGAGGAAGAAACACGCAAGCGGACGGCAGTTAAGATTGCTCTGGGTACCCTTTCATATTCTGAACTGGATGCAGTACAGCATATTTTTGATCAATTAGACGGTGAAGAAGGGCTCTTGGTAGCCAGCAAAATTGCAGACAGAGTGGGTATTACCAGGTCAGTTATCGTAAATGCGCTACGTAAATTTGAGAGTGCCGGGGTGATTGAATCCAAGTCTCTCGGTATGAAAGGTACCTATATTCGAGTTCTCAATGAATACCTTTTAGAAGAACTTGAAAGGATCTAAGTACATTGGTGAAGAAGTCAAATAGTGGTCAAGTGTGTGATAAGATTAGCAACTGGGGATAGGTCAGATGGCTTACAAGGATTTACCGGAGTTCGCGCGGGCTCTCGAAGAACGCGACCTTCTAAAGAGGATTTCAGTCGAGGTAGACCCGATACTAGAGATCACGGAGATAACGGACCGGGTGGTGAAAGACGGCGGTCCTGCTTTACTGTTCGAAAATGTCAAGGGTTCACCCTATCCGGTCCTTATCAATGCCTTCGGTACTTTCGAGAGAATGCGCCTGGCCCTGGAGGTTGACGACCTGGACAGCATCGCCCGGCGCATCGAGAGACTTATTCGCGTGCCTGATATGCGATCGGTTTTGGACAAGCTTAAGGTACTACCGCTACTTCAGGGGATGGCCGGGGTTTTCCCGCGACAGGTCAACAGGGCCCCAGTCCAGGAGGTTATCGAAGAGCGGCCGGACCTGACCAGGCTTCCCGTGCTCAAGTGCTGGCCCCAGGATGGCGGGAGGTTCTTCACCTTACCGCTGGTGATCACCAGGGATCCCGATACGGGACACCAAAACGTTGGGATGTACCGCATGCAGCTTTTTGACGCTACGACCACAGGCATGCACTGGCATCCCCACAAGGACGGGGCTTATCACTATCAAAAATATAAAAGACGCGGCGAGCGGATGGAGGTCGCCGTCGCCCTAGGGGCGGACCCGGCCATGATCTACGCCGCCACGGCACCCCTGCCGCCCATGCTCAGCGAGTTTCTGTTTGCCGGTTTTCTGTGCCGCCAGCCGGTAGAGCTGGTTAAGGCGAAGACGGTGGGTCTAGAGGTGCCAGCCCGCGCCGAGTTCGTGCTCGAGGGGTATGTTGAGCCCGGAGAGTTGCGCCGGGAAGGGCCCTTTGGCGACCATACCGGCTACTACTCCCTGGACGATGACTACCCGGTATTTCACGTTCAATGTGTGACAAGGAAGCGCGAGCCCCTGTACCCGGCCACCATCGTGGGTAAGCCGCCGATGGAAGACTGTTATTTCGGTAAAGCCACCGAGCGGATCTTCCTACCGTTGTTACGTCTGCAGGTACCGGAGATCGTCGATATGAACCTGCCGCTTGAAGGCGTTTTTCACAACTGCGCTATTGTTTCGATCAAGAAGAGCTACCCCGGGCATGCCAAGAAGGTAATGCACTCTTTGTGGGGCTTGGGGCAGATGATGTATACCAAGATGATCATTGTGGTTGACGAACACATCGATGTCTATGAAGTGTCCACGGTAATGTGGAAGGTTTTTAACAACATCGATGCTAGGCGGGACGTGGTGATTGTCGAGGGTCCCCTCGATGCCCTGGACCACGCGTCGCCGATGCCCTTCTACGGCAGTAAAATGGGTATCGACGCGACCAAGAAATGGCCATCGGAGGGGCACCCGCGGAAGTGGCCCGATGACATCGAGATGTCACCAGCGGTTAAGGCCCTGGTGGACAAGCGTTGGAAGGAGTACGGACTCTCATGAGCGGGTTCCTGGCCAGGGCGGCGCGCATGTTCATCATCTTCTATGAGCTCGTTAAGTTTGAACATACTATCTTTGCGTTGCCCTTCGCTTACATAGGCGTCTTCATCGCTGCGGGAGGTTGGCCCTCAGGCCGTATCTTGTTGTGGGTGACCGTGGCAATGGCGGCTGCGCGGACGGCGGCCATGGCCCTCAACAGGGTCATTGACCGGCACCTCGATGCCAGGAACCCGCGCACCCGGCATCGGCTGCTGCCCCGGGGGGTAGTTTCCCCGCGCGCCGGGTGGGCGCTGGCAGCCGCGGCCACGCTGGTCTTTGTAGTGGCGGCAGCACAGCTCAATGCCCTGGCCCTCAAGTTGCTGCCGCTGGCTCTGATGATCTTAACCGTCTACCCCTACACGAAGAGGTTTTCCTGGTTGAGCCACTTTGTCCTGGGCTCTGCTCTCGCCTGTGCCCCGGTGGGGGGGTGGGTGGCTGTCACGGGGGAACTGCCCTGGCAATCGCTGCTCCTAGCAGCAGTGGTTATCCTGTGGGTGGCCGGATTCGACGTGATCTACGCGCTGCAGGACATCGACTTCGATCGCAGGGAAGGGCTGCATTCCATCCCTGCCCGTCTGGGAGTGGCCGGTGGGCTGCGGGTGGCAAGATGGCTCCACCTGTTTACGGTGGTGGTGCTTTTTGCTACCTGGTGGTTGCTGAACTTCGGCACTGTTTTTTTAGCTGGTGTCCTATTCGTGGCGGGGCTGCTGCTATACGAGCATAGCCTCGTCAAGGCTGACAACCTGGAGCGGCTCAACCTGGCTTTTTTTGTAGTCAACGGCGCGGTGAGCATTTTGCTGTTTGCTTTCGTGTTGGCTGATGTCCTTTTGAAGGTGGCCTGAGGAGGCTTTAGATTGACAACTGGAGGAAAGGCATTTATCATCGGCATTACGGGAGCCAGCGGCGCCTCCTACGGGCGGCGCGTGGTTCAGGCCCTGCTGCAGCGAGGCCACGAGGTACACCTTATCGTGGAACCGTGGTAAGTAGTAACGCAGTAACAAGTAAGGACGCCTATAGCTAGTTCTCTCTGAAAAATAAATTTTTCAGAGAGAATGTATTAAGTACAAACTCAAACAAAATTACAGTTGCAGGATTTTGAGCTAGTGTGAAAAATTAACAACATAGGGATTCCCTTCTGTAGGTTTTGGGTTTGAGTGGTATCTTACCAAAATATTCTACATTGAAGCTGGAATTACTTTGTTTATTTATCAATCTCGGTAATTTTCTTTCATTTTTATTCTTTTCTAATGGTTTTTTTCAGGGAAAACTAGTTAGCAAGTTTTAAG
>DFAQ01000020.1 GCA_002365865.1 Pelotomaculum sp. UBA3102 | reverse complement strand
TTAACTTCATGCTTTTGCCGTGGCTCACGATAAATCCAACTCATTAATGCTGGACTTGATTCTTCTCAGTATTTCTTTATCTTCAGAAGTTAATTCCGCGGTTCTTAATAACTCCGGGCGACGTTCCAGGGTGCGCAGCAGGGACTCTCGCCTTCTCCATTTCCTGATCTCCTCATGGTGACCGCTTAACAATACTTCGGGGACCCCCATCCCACGGTATTCCCTGGGCCTGGTATAATGAGGATATTCCAATAATCCGCCGCAAAATGAATCTTCTGTCGCTGAAGCGGCTTCCCCCAGGACTCCGGGAACCAGCCGCGTTACCGCGTCTACAACCACCATGGCCGGAATTTCCCCACCGGTAAGGACGTAATCACCGATTGAAATTTCATCGGTCACCAATTCCTTCCGTACTCTCTCGTCCACACCCTCATAATGACCGCAAATCAGCACCAAGTTATTTTCCCGGGCCATTTTATCCGCTAGCATCTGGTTAAAAGGCCTGCCCTGGGGACTCATCAGCACCACCCTGCCCGGTAACAGATCAAATCCTCTGGTATTTAAAACATGTTCCACGGCGCCAAATAATGCTTCCGGCCCCATGACCATCCCCGCGCCGCCCCCATACGGCGCGTCATCCACGGTGCGATGTTTGTTCGCTGAAAAATCGCGGATATTAATTAAATTGATTTCAATCAGGCCGCACTCCTGCGCCCTTTTTAAAATGCTGTTTGAAAATGGCCCGGCAAACATTTCCGGGAAAAGGGTCAGTATATCAATTTTCACCGGTTTAAAGGGGCTCATAATTCCGCCAGTCCTTCCGGCATGGCAACAACCATCCTTCTTCCCTGTAAGTCGATTTCCCTGACCACCTGTTTTAAAGCCGGAATTAGAATCGGCTTACCGCCCGTTGCTACCACATAAACGTCGTTGGCGCCGGTCTGCATTACTTCTTTAATTTCACCCAGCAATTTCCCGCCGCGGTCATATACCTTTAAACCGACAATATCAAAAATATAAAAACTGCCTTCGGAAAGAGGAACCAGTTCTTCACGGGTAACTACCAGAAATCCTCCCTTAAGTTCTTCTGCTTCTTTCAGATTTGTTACTTCTTTAAACTTAATAATAATGAATTTCTTTTGAAGGTAGGCCTGTTCAATGTTTAATTCCCGCCTGGATCCCTTGACAGAAACCCTGACCCGGCTCATATTTTCAAACCGTTCCGGGTAATCCGTCAACGGCAACACCCGTACGGCTCCTTTATTACCCTGGTTTTTTAGAATCTTTCCAACAGTAATATATTCTTCAACCATCGCGACAGACATCTCCACCAATACCCGTCCTGATTTCCGTTACCACCCCGTCCTCATAACCACTTCAATATTTAAACGATTTCAACCACAACCTTCTTCTTTTGCCTGGCGGCTGCCGCTTTGACCACCGAGCGTATTGCCTTGGCAATACGTCCCTGCTTACCGATTACTTTGCCCATGTCATCTTGGGCCACCCTTAATTCTATTATGATTGACCTTTCCTTATCAACCAGATCAACCTTAACTTTTTCCGGCTGGTCAACGAGAGCCTTAGCCAGAATTTCCACCAGTTCTTTCATATAGCAGCCTCCCTAATCTACCGGACCCTCAACAGTATTTTTCTCCAGAATACCGGCCTTTTTAAATAAAGCTTTAGCAGTATCAGAAATTTGAGCACCTTTTTTCAACCAGTCAAGGGCTTTTTCTTCATTGATATTGATTACCGCCGGGTTCTTCAAGGGGTTATAGAAACCGATTTCTTCAATAAACCTGCCGTCTCTCGGTGAACGGGAATCAGCTACAACTATGCGGTAAAACGGAGCCTTTTTCGCGCCTATTCTTTTCAAGCGGATTTTAACAGCCATACTTGCAACTCACCTCCTTATCTTAATCCACAATAATTAAAAAGGCATCTTGGGCAATATGCCACCTTTTTTAATGGTTTTTTCCATGTCCATAAAATGCTTCATCATTTTTTTGGTCTGCTCGAATTGTTTTAACAGGCGGTTTACTTCCTGCACTGACGTACCGCTGCCTTTGGCAATGCGCCTTTTCCTACTGCCGTTAAGAACCCGCCCGGGATCGCGCCGCTCTTGCGGGGTCATGGAGCAAATAATTGCTTCTACGAAAACTAGTTCCTTTTCGTCCACCTGCAAGTTTTTAAGCTTTTTACTTCCTTTTACACCCGGCAGCATATTTAAAACCTGTTCTATGGGTCCGATTTTTTTAACATTAGCCAGCTGGTCCAAAAAATCATCTAGGGTGAATTCCATAGACCGGATCTTTTTCTGCATGCGTACCATTTGTTCGTTATCAAAATTATTCCGGGCTTTTTCAATTAAGGTAAGCATGTCCCCCATTCCCAGTATCCGGTCAGCCATCCGGTCGGGGTGAAAAGATTCCAGGGCGTCCATTTTTTCACCGACACCCGCAAATTTAATCGGCTTTCCTGTAACCGCACGCACCGACAGTGCCGCACCGCCTCTTGTATCACCGTCAAGTTTGGTCAGTATCACGCCGTTCAAATCCAGGCGCCTATTAAAAGTATCCGCCACATTTACCGCAGCCTGACCGGTCATGGCATCAACCACCAGCAATATTTCATGGGGCTTAAGCGCATCTTTCATGGCGTCGAGTTCAGCCATCAGTTCTTCATTAACTTCCTGGCGCCCTGCAGTATCAATGATCAGAATATCACGGCCGCTGTTATCGGCACTTTCTATCGCCGCCAAACTTATCGCAACCGGATCCAGTTTATCCCCGGCACTGAAAACGGGGATCCCCAACTGGTCTCCCAACACCTGCAACTGTTTAACCGCCGCCGGCCGGTAAATATCAGCCGCCGCCAGCAGCGGGCGCCTTCCCTGCTTCCGGAGAAGTCCGGCCAGCTTGGCAGAGGTAGTGGTTTTACCGGCACCGTTCAAACCAACCATCATGATCACCGTAGGGGGGTTGGCAGACAGGTTGATTTTACTGTTGGAACCGCCCATAAGCTCTGTAAGCTCATCATGTACAATCTTGATTACATGCTGGGCAGGATTAAGACTGGCCAGCAATTCCTGCCCCACCGCCTTTGCTTTAATCCGGGCAACGAAGTCTTTAACGACCTTAAAGTTTACGTCAGCCTCCAAAAGTGCCATACGCACTTCTCTTAACGCGCCGTTGACATCAGGTTCAGTGAGGTGGCCCTTGTTCCTGAGTTTTTTGAAAGTTTCCTGCAGCCTTTCAGTCAAGCCGGCAAACACGCTGCAATCCCCCTTTCATGACCTATATTTATTCATATTCCCGGTTATTCAATAATTCCTGCAAAATATCCCTTGCTTCACGGATACTTTTGTTTTCACTAACGTTTAAATACTCGTCAAGCAGTGCCGCCGCGGATGAAAGTTTGTTTTTTTCCTGACTAAATTTTAACGCCAGGCCCAGCTTTTCCTCGTACCCGGTAAGAAGCTGTTCCGCCCTCTTCAAGGTATCGTATACCGCCTGGCGCGTAACCTTATATTCTTCGGCAATCTCACCGAGGGACAGGTTCTGGCAGTAATATAATTCGACGAACATTTTTTGCCTGTCGGTTAAAAGCCGGCCGTAAAAGTCATAGAGCAGGTTAATACAAGCCAACTTTTCCAGCACAAACATCTAATTTCACCGCTTACCTTTAAAGGTGTTTTGCTTTACAGGATGATTTTACTTGAATAAAAATGTAATGTCAAGGCAGAGATAAAAAATTTATAATTACTTGAAGGTTATTTTAACCAGGCAGAGAAAATAATATAAATATATTGAGCACAGATCTGTGCAAAAGCTTAAGTCTGTGGCAAGCTAACGAATAATCAGAACATGCGGAGGTATTGATGTTGAAAAGCAAAGAAGCCGGCATAAAACCCGGTCTGAAACCTACCGGATTCCTTCCGCTTTCAGAGGCTCTCAAACAAAACCGGAGGCAGGTAGTGAATAATCACAAATATTACGTTAATGCCGGGCTGGCCACGATGATGGGAATGTTAAATTTTGATAAACAATTTACCAGGGCCGAAGGGATCAATTTGTGGGACAGTGAAGGCAACCGGTACCTTGATTTTCTCGGTGCCTACGGAGCCTTGAACCTGGGTCACAACCACCCGCGGGTTCTGGCGGCCCTGGAACAAGTTAAACAGTTACCCAACCTGCTCCAGGCCTCCCTCGGCACCCTGGCCGGCGCCCTGGCCAAAAATCTGGCCGCGGCAACCCCCGGTAACCTGCAGCGTTCCTTCTTCGGCAACAGCGGTGCGGAAGCCGTGGAAGGCGCTTTAAAGTTGGCGCGAGCAGCTACCGGACGCCAGGGATTGGTCTACTGTGAAAACTCCTTTCACGGTAAAACTATGGGCGCACTTTCGGTAACCGGGCGGGAAAAGTACCGTAAATACTTTCAGCCCTTACTGCCTAATTGTATCTCTATTCCTTACGGACGGCTTGATGCACTTGAAAGCACGTTAAAAGGTGAAAATATTGCCGCCTTTATCGTTGAACCAGTTCAAGGGGAAGGAGGCATAATCATCCCGCCTCCCGGCTACCTGTCCGGGGCGCGAGAAATATGCTCAAGATACGGTACCCTGCTGATTATGGACGAAATCCAGACCGGACTGGGACGTACCGGCAAGATGTTCGCCTGCGAGCACGAAGGGGTAGTCCCGGATATCATGTGCCTGGCCAAATCACTGGGCGGCGGGGTTATGCCTGCCGGTGCCTATATCACTACCGACGACATCTGGAAAAAAGCCTACGGCAGTATCGAAAGAGCGCTGCTGCACACCTCTACCTTCGGCGGTAATACCCTGGCAGCAGCGGCAGCCATAGCAGCTCTTGAAGTAATTTACGAAGAAAACCTTCCCGACCGGGCTTGGGAAACCGGCAGGCAACTGCTGACAGGACTTTATAAGCTGAAAGAAAAATACCCGCTGGTTAAAGAAGTGCGCGGCTGCGGCCTGATGGTAGGTATTGAGTTCAACCAGCCCGGAGGTTTGGCCTCAAAAGCATCCTTCGGCCTCGTCAATAAACTTTCAGAAGAATACATCGGCAGCATGGTAGCGGGTGAACTGCTCAACAAGCACCGGATCATCACTGCTTACACCTTGAACAACCCTAACGTAATCCGCCTGGAACCACCTTTAAATGTAACCCCGGAACAAGTCGAAACCCTTTTGACGGCCCTGGAGCACATCTTTTCGGAACACAAGAGTTTTTTCAGTATGGCCGCATCTGGAGCAAAAACCGTGCTCAAGTCGTTTATTAAAAAATAAGCGCATTAGAGCATTTCATTCGCCATTTCCGGTTTCCGGTTCTGAAAGTGACGGGCTTACTCTGTTACGACCCTGCGCTTTCGCTTTATACATCTCTGCGTCAGCTTGAGCCAAAAGGCGGTCAACGAGAATATCTTCGAGGGATTCATCATTAAGGTCACAAACACCGGCATCACCGTCAAAAGAAGCTACTCCCAGGCTGATAGTGAATTTTAAAAAACCATAGGTAGTTTCAAACGGCCATTTGTTTACTGTTTCCCGCAGTCTTTCTGCCAGCCTGATTGCTTCTTGGAGCTTTGTAAACGGAGAGATCACGATAAATTCCTCCCCTCCGTAGCGGCCCAGCACGTCAGAGGTTCTTATGCACCCGGACAGTACCTGTACAAACTCCCTGAGAACATCGTCGCCGACCTGGTGACCGTGCCTGTCGTTAATGTTTTTATAATGATCGATATCGACCATGATCACCGAAAGGGGCAGTCCGTGTCTGACGGAAGCAGCCAGTTCTTTTTTTATTTCGCTTATGATATAACGCCGGTTGTAAGCGCCGGTAAGAGGATCGGTTACGGCTAAAACCTCCAGTCGGTTGACAGCATCGATTAATTCTTCATTTTGCATGGCTAATTCTTGTTTTTTCTCCTTCAAAACGGCGATCTGTTTCATTTGCCCCTCGTGATTTTGCTTTAATTTCCGGGACATTTTATTAAAACTGGCAGCAAGAGAGTTCAATTCGAAATTTGAATACGCATTTACAGTAACTCCATAATCACCGGCGGCTATTTGGTCGGCAGTCCGGGCGAGTTCTTCCAGGGGGCGGGATAACTTCCCGGATAAGATGAAAATAAAAGGCAATAAAATTCCCGTAGCTATTACAGCCGCAGCAAAACCGGAACGGGCTGCCGACCCGGATTCTTCCCTGATCTCACTAAAGTCCTTTTTCACTACTATTCCCAAGTTAACCGGGTCGAGCCATTGGTAAACTCCCAGCACCTCAACCCCACGGTAATCCTGATACCGGCCAAACTCCGAAGGTACTTCATTAATCTGCTTATTATCAACATCCTCCGGACTTAAGTTTAAGTCCGTCAGCGCTTTACTTGCAGCAACATCACCGCCCTCATGTTCCGCTGCAAGCCGTGATCCGGCGATAATCAGTCCCTCCCGGTCGACAAGAAAAGACTCACCGGTCTTTCCAAAACGGCCTGCTTCCATGACCCCGTTGAACAGTCCGAGATCAATAGTTCCCACAAGCATACCTGACGCCCGTCCTTGTTTTTTTACCGGAGATGCAATTACGGTTACCGGCTTTTGAAGTTCATTACTGTACAACACTTCTGAAACATAGCCCGTACTGCTTTGAACAGCAATAAAATACGTCTGTCCGTCCAAGTTTACGGAAAGCGGGGTGAGCGAGGCGATAACGACACCTTTTTCATCAGTCACCGCCAGATTCAAAAATTCGGAATGGCTCTTTGCGGCCCTGGCTAATAAGGGCTTTATTTCAGCCGGTTCCAGGGTTTTTATTTCTTCGCGGTCGGCTAAACAACAGATAAAGCCGGTTTTTTCCGAAAACCAGCTTTCAATA
>DFAQ01000009.1 GCA_002365865.1 Pelotomaculum sp. UBA3102 | reverse complement strand
GCAGGCATGCCGGGCAAACATATAAAGTGGGCTTTTGCCCACTTTACACTCAGGTTATATTTACCGGTTTTCGGCCCGGGTGAACGCCCCCCGTTCGTTGGTCTAAAAAACGCTGTCAATAACTTTTTTTATCTGCTCCAGAACCGTAGCTTTTGCTACATCCTCCTTAGCCACTAATCCAACCCTCATGAATTCACTGCCGTCTTTCGTTATTATATACCACCCCAACTTCTGACCCTTTTTCACCGGCGCGTCAATATAACCCGATAATTCTATCTTTGACTCAAAACCCTTGTCTTTTCCTCTTTGAACCACCACGCTGACTTTGTCCGCAGTCACTGCTTCCACACTGTCGGACTGCCCTTTTCCTATTTTAACCTTACCGGCAATATGACCCGCCGGTGCTATATTTATTGCTTTATACCCGGCAAACCCATAGTTAAACAGCTTGGTTGCTTCCCGAAAATGACTTCTCGGCTCAGGCGTTCCCAGTACTACGCAAATTAACCTCAACCCGTCCCTCTCCGCTGAGGAAGCCAGGCAATATTTTGCTGCTTCAGTCCAGCCGGTTTTACCGGCATCAACGCCGTCATACCACCAGAGCAGCTTATTAGTATTCCAAAGCTTAAAAGCACCCCCGCGAAGCTCATATTCCTTCATGGCAGTAATTTTCCTAAAGAGAGGATTTTTTAAACCTTCCTTTAAAATAATGGCCATGTCGTAAGCGCTGGTATAATGATTATCGGCAGTCAACCCGTGGCAGTTGACAAAGTTGGTGTCTTGCAGGCCTAGGGCTTTGGCCCTGTCATTCATTGCCTGGACAAAAGATTCCCTGGTACCCATTATATGCTCGGCTACGGCCACACTGGCGTCATTTGCCGACTGCAGGCCGATCGCCAGCAACATATCCCAAAGACTCATTTCTTCTCCCGGTTCCAAATAGATCTGCGATCCGCCCATTTCCCAGGCATTTTCACTGGTTACAACCTTGTCTGAAAGCTTAAAGTCGCCCCGTTCCACCGCCTCCGTTGCCAGAAGGAGGGTCATCAACTTGGTTACGCTGGCCATCGGAAGCTTTTTATGCGGCTCTTTTTGGTAAATTACCTTGTCAGTAACCGGTTCTAACAACACGGCCGATTCGGCAGTAGTCTCCGGACCGGCAGAAACACTTACAACCGGCTCCCCCTCTTTTAAAATGTCCTGAGCAGCCCAGGATAGCTGCCCCATGAGCACACTCGTTAATAACAAAATAACCAGTATATTTACCAATTTCTTTTTTAAAGCCAAAATATATCCCTCCTTATGTCCGTCCGTCAATTTTATTATGGTTGTTAAGATTAAAGTTATGCGTAGATGTATAATTATTTTCTTCGCTTATCACATTAATTCATGCTAAAATAAAAATAGTTGTTGGGAGGGATTATTATGACCGTTCAAGCTGAAAAAACCCTGGAAATAAAAAAAGATTGGCTTTCAGCCCTTGAAAAATTAATGACCCAAATCAAGCAATGGGTTTCCGACCCGCAGTGGAAGGAAATAACAAGTATTAAAGAACATTATGCGGAAAAAGAAGAGGAATATCTAGGTAATTACAAAGTGCCGGTACTTTTTATCTCCGGGAAAAACAGTTTAGTCGAAGTACGCCCCGTAGGCAGATTTGCCATCGGCGCAATAGGCCGCGTAGATATAATACTCAATAAAAATTGTTTCAGCTTACTGTATTCAAGCCGGAAAGGGTGGATCTGCCTGGAAAACAGGAAGCCCCTTACAAAAGACTTGTTTTATGAACTGCTCGGAAGATGCGTGGAAGCATATCCAGCACATGAAAACAGCCGGTTACATTAAAAAATAATTCGACTCCGGTTTTAAAAATTACAAACTTTCCGGAACCATGCCGTAAATTAGCGGCTGAAGTTCCGGTTTTTTTTCTCCAATTTCATATGCTTTCTGAATTATTTTCTTGATTGCGGTTAAATTTTGTTTATCCCCAGTATGCATTACCGCCGTAGTTTCTCCCGCTACAACCCGATCACCCGCTTTTTTTCTCAAAACTATGCCGGCAGAGAGATCTATCGGTGAATCTTTCTTTTCCCTTCCGGCACCCAGCAACATTGCGGCCCGCCCTATTTTTCCGGCATGGACCGCTTGCACATAGCCCGTATAAGATGCGGGAACATCTTCAATTATTGTTGCCACGGGCAGGAAACCATCTTCCATGGTGACGCGCGGGTCGCCTTCTTGTGCTGCGATTAAGTCTTTAAACTTTTCCAGGGCTTTACCGCTCACAAGCAGATCAGACAGTATTTTTCTCCCTGTTTCGAGATTACCCGCTTTACCCGCCAGTAAAAGCATAACCGAGCCCAGCGCCATACAGAGCTCCACCAAATCTCCCGGTCCTCTGCCTCTTAATGTTTCAACGGCCTCTTTAACTTCCAGGGCGTTACCCACGGCGTAGCCCAGGGGTTGGTCCATACCGGTGACCAGTGCTACAGTGCGCCTTCCCGCCAGGTTTCCGATGCTCACCATAGTCCGGGCAAGCTTAAAGGAACTTTCAATATCACGCATAAAGGCACCGTTTCCCACCTTGACATCCAGGACTATTGCATCGGCTCCCGCCGCTATCTTTTTGCTCATGATACTGCCCGCTATAAGAGGAATGCTGTCCACTGTAGCCGTAACATCCCGCAACGCGTAAAGCTTTTTGTCCGCCGGAGCCAGATGTCCTGTCTGGGTTACTACGGCGGCGCCGGTCATACTGACCTGTTCAATAAACTTCCCATGCTCCAGCTCTGCTTTAAAACCGGGTATTGACTCCAGTTTGTCCACCGTACCGCCCGTATGGCCCAAGCCCCTACCGGACATTTTGGCAACCGGGACACCGGCGGCAGCCACCAGTGGCACCAGAACCAGGGTGGTTTTATCACCCACCCCTCCGGTGCTGTGTTTATCAACTTTTATCCCGGGTATGGCCGATAAGGCGGCCCGCTCCCCGGAATCGCTCATGGCCATGGTTAAGTCGACCGTCTCCCTGTCGCTGAGTCCTTGAAAATAGATGGTCATTAACAAGGCGGAGGCCTGGTAATCGGGTATATCACCGGCAGTATAACCTGCGATAAAATGTTTTATCTCACCGGTGGTTAATTCCCGCCCCTCCCTTTTTTTTAAAATAATATCATACATGCGCATTCTGCAAACATCTCCAATCCGGCTGAGGCAGATTGTCAGCACCTGCGTATTTGGGGCCAAAAACTTCTGCCCACCTCGAATTCAAGGCCGAAAATATCCGCTATCGTGGCGGCCACATCGGCAAATGTTTCCCTGACACCCAGATTAATTCCCCCGTGCACCGGACGGCCGTAGACCAGCAGTGGTACATACTCCCTGGTATGGTCCGTTCCCGGAGTGGTGGGATCGCAACCGTGGTCGGCGGTAAATATTATTATGTCGTCGTCCCGGATCAGGTTAAAGATTTCCGGCAACCTTCCGTCCAGCTCCTCCAAGGCGCGGGCATAACCCTGAACATCATTACGGTGTCCGTATAGCATATCGAAGTCGACCAGGTTAATAAAAATAAGTCCGTTCCTGCCCGAACTTAACAATTTTAATACTTGATCAACACCGTCCATATTCCCTTTGGTGTGGACACTGCTTGATATGCCTTTCCCGGCAAAAATATCTTCTATTTTGCCCACCGCCGTTACGGTGATATCACTTTTCTCAAGCAGATCCAGGACTGTTTTCCCGGGCGGTTTTAAAGAAAAGTCATGCCTGCGCTCCGTCCTGCGAAAGCTGCCCGGCTTTCCCTCAAAAGGCCTGGCGATCACCCTGCCCACCGCGTGTTCTCCAACCAGTATCTCCCTTGCCGTGCGGCAAATGGCGTAAAGTTCTTCCACCGGGATTATTTTTTCATGAGCAGCTACCTGGAACACGCTGTCAGCAGATGTGTATATAATGGGGAAGCCCGTTTCAATATGTCTTGGACCTAGTTCTTCGATAATAACAGTACCCGAAGCCGCCTTATTACCCAAAACCTTTCTTCCGGTTTGCTCCTCAAAAGTTCTGATCACTTCGGGGGGAAACCCGTCAGGATAAACTGGAAAGGAACGGGTAAGGATTAATCCGGCCAGTTCCCAGTGTCCCGTAGTGGTGTCTTTTCCCAAGGATTTCTCAGCCATTCTGCCGAAGGAAGCCAGCGGGCTTTCAACCCGGGGCACACTCTCCACTTTTATGATATTTCCCAAGCCCAGACGGCACAGGTTCGGCAAATTAAGACCGGATACTGCCCGTGCCGTATTAACCAGAGTGTTGCATCCCTTATCGCCGTACTTTACTGCATCCGGCAGTGCGCCTACTCCCACGCTGTCAAGTACAAACAGAACTACCCGTTTCACTTTCATTGAACGTCCTCCACTTTTATATCCAGTTCAGGCTCTGGGGTGACTGCGGTCATAGATTTCTTTCAGTCTTTTCCGGGTCAAATGCGTGTAAATTTGGGTCGTACTGATATCGGCGTGCCCCAACATTTCCTGGACCGAACGCAAGTCCGCCCCGTTCTCAAGTAAATGCGTGGCAAAGGAATGTCTCAAAGTATGAGGGGTTATCCCGGTTTTTATTTTTGCCTTCCGGGCATATTTTTTGATTATTTTCCAAAAACCCTGTCTGGTAAGCCTGCGACCGTGCTGGTTAACAAAAAAGGCGTCACATCTTCCCGGCTTAACTAGTTTACTTCTTCCCCGGGCGAGATATTCTTTAAGATAACGCACGGCAACGTCACCCATGGGAACGATCCGCTCCTTGGCTCCCTTCCCGAAACAACGGATAAAACCATTTTCAATATTAACGTTCCTTAGATCCAACGAAACCAACTCAGACACTCTGACCCCGGTAGCGTATAAAAGTTCCAGCATTGCCTTATCACGCAGTCCGGCCGGTTCACCGGCCAGAGGCTGTCCCAGTAAAAGTTCCACTTCGCCGGTCGTCAGCACCCTGGGGAGTTTTTGGGCAGACCTTGGTGATTCCAGATCGGTGGAAGGATCTTTTTGCAAAATACCTTCTCTGACCATAAACCTGTAAAAAGACCTTATTGAAGCCAGATGGCGGGCAATAGTCGCCGGAGAACGCCCGTTAAGCTGAAGCTGATGCAGGTAAGACATGATCGCATCCCTACCGGCCTGTTCCGGATATTCAAGCTTTTTATTGCGGCAGAATAAAATATACCCGGCCAGGTCTCTCCGATACGAGGTAAGAGTATTTTCAGCAAGTCCACGCTCAACAGCCAGGTGATAGATAAATTCATTAAGCATTGTTTTCATACCCTATCCTCCGCAAGTAAAAAAATAGAGCTTCATATAGCTCTATTTCCACATTACTCCATGTAATCCTTTTAATTTGCAGTCCATCCGGCAATAAGTTTAATCAAAACCGGCGTCAGATAAACCTCTATCAGACCCGCTCCCGCCGCACAGCTCGTCACCAAAAGCATTAAGGCACTATAGGCAAAAAAACCGGGTCCGATTAAAAGCTTGGAATTAAAAAACCGCCGGACAAGAAGCAAGGCAAATGAAAGTGAGACCACTCCACCCATTAAAAGCGCCGGAACAAAAAGTACATTTTGCGGCAATACGGCGGCACAGGCTAAAACCACCCCTTGGATATTTTTTTTCAGAGCTAAAAAACCAACCGAAAATCCCAGAACAAATCCGCGCGCAAAAATAATCCCCAGGACTACCGGAATGCCAATTATAGTTAACCCCAGGAAGTAAATCGTCAGCATAACAACAATATCGTTATAAAGCACTTCGCCCAAAGCTTTTTCTGTATTCACCTCAATCATACCGGCTTGGGCAAGAAAGTTGTCCAGGTACCGAATGAGTTCTTGTGCTTTCTCTGGCTGAAGATTCAGCACTCCGAAATAACCGGCGCTCAGGCCCAAAATAAAAACAACCAGAACAATCATATAGACAGGCCAGTTTTGCCGCAGAGAACCGGCCCAAAATTCCAGAAACCATTTGCCCAATCTATTTCTCCTCCTCACAACGCTTTTATACCTGTCCATTGTTTTATCTTTATTGACAGATTGTTTCTTTTATGACACAGCAATCCCGGGCATATTTTGCCTCCCAAAGTAATATACTGGTTTCAATTGACCAGGAAGGAAGAGATGATTTTTTATGAAAATTTACGTCCAGGAGGAAGGTGTTTTTATCTGTGGAAAAATAAAAGAAGTCCGGCATCTGCTGTCGTCATACGGACGCAAATACCGGACGGTTAAAGAACTTATTACCGGAATCTTAAATTAAAAATCAGAATTCTGTGCGGTTTTTATGATTTCCACCAAATAACGAGCATTTTTAACCAAATCGGAAATACTTATATATTCCTCGGTAGTGTGAACCTTTTGCATCCCGATTCCCAGCACCACCGTAGCGATACCCCGGTGGTTAAATATATTGGCGTCGCTGCCGCCCCCCGTCTTTTCCAGCCTGGGATTAAGCCCCAGGCTTTCGGCAGCTTTAAAAGCAATTCTTACTGGGAGCGCACCCTCACCCAGGTTGAATTCCTGATAAACTTTTTCCACTGCAATGTCGGCCTGGGCACCAAACTTTGCGGCTGCTTCCCTAATAGCCCGACACATATGTGCTGTCTGCACTTTGAGTTTCCTACCGTCCAAACTTCTGGACTCACCTTGAATATTCACACTGTCGGGAACTATATTTATCGCTTTACCGCCGGAAACAATCCCAATATTAGCGGTGGTTTCGTGATCAATACGTCCCAGTTTCATTTTAGCTATGGCGTGAGAAGCCACCTGGATAGCGTTAACCCCGTCCTCCGGGTTAATTCCCGAATGAGCGGCTTTCCCCGTAATGGTAGCCCCAATCCTGTTCTGGGATGCCGCCCTGGTAATAATAGTTCCCGGCGGACCGTCACTGTCAAGGACAAAACCGTTTTGAGCGTCAATCAAATCATAATTGAGGTTCTTGGAACCGAACAGCCCTCCCTCTTCCCAAATGGTCAGGGCTACTTCCAGGCCGCCGTGCTCGATATTCTGCCCGCGCACCACCCTTAATGCTTCCAGAATAGCTGCTATTCCCGCCTTGTCGTCAGCACCAAGTACCGTATCACCGGATGACCTAATGACCCCGTTTTCCAACAATGGTCTTACTCCCCGGCCTGGTTCAACGGTATCCATGTGCGCGCAAAACAACAACAGCGGCCCCCTGCCGTTTCCCGGCAATTTACCGATAATATTACCCGTATCGGAACCAACTTCTCGTCCGGCACTATCTTCCTGCACCTCCAGCCCCAGGGCAGAAAGTTTATTTTTTAACAGGTCAGCCACTTTCCGCTCTTTACCAGATACACTGTCTACCCGAACCAGTTCCAAAAAATCTTCCACTATCCGGTCGGAATCAACCATACGCACCACCTTAACCCCAAAAATTCTCTTTTATAAGTTTATTCTTCCACTGCCTTTTTATACTCCTTTGCCAGTTCCACGCCTCTTTTCAAAGCCCTGACATTTACCGGAATCATTTTATGGTGCCGTTCCGGCAAGACGACTCTCAGTGAATCTTCCACCGCTTTAATGGATACAATACCGGTCAATTCCAGCAGGACACCAAGGATAATATTGTTGGCAACCCTGGAGTCCCCCAGATTCTCCGCCTCTTTATTGGCATAAACCGGCACCACCCTGATATCATCCCTTTTTACCGGAACCTCCACCAAGGAGCTGTTTGTAACCACCAAACCGCCCGAAACCACTGTATTTTCATATCTCTCCAGGGACGAATTATTCATTACCACCAGGACGGTCGGCTCGGTTACTATGGGACAGCTGATCTGACGGTCTGAAACCGACACTCCGCAATTTGCCATCCCTCCCCGTTTTTGGACCCCGTAAAAGGGCACGTATGAAACAAATTTTCCTTCCGCCAAACCGGCATGAGCCAGAAGTTGACCGGTAGAAAGCGCGCCCTGCCCGCCCAATCCGGCAATGTAAAACTCTTCCAACATTAAACCACCCCCGCAGGCAACTTGTATTCACCAAGGGGATAATAAGGTATCATCTTTTCCTCCAGCCATTTTACCGATTCTACCGGCGACAGGCCCCAGTTTGTGGGACACGTGGACAGCACTTCCACCAGAGAAAATCCCAACCCCTTGATTTGAATTTCAAAGGCCTTTTTAATAATTTTTTTAGCTTTAATTATTGATTTTGGGTTATGCACTGCCACCCTTGCCGCATAAGCCGTTCCGTCCAAATTAGTAAGCATTTCGCACACCCTTAACGGAAGGCCGTTGATTGCCTCATCCCTGCCGTAAGGGGTGGTTTTTGTTTTTTGACCCAGCAGGGTGGTCGGGGCCATCTGCCCGCCGGTCATACCATAAACAGCGTTATTGATATAAATAACCGTTATTTTTTCACCCCTGGCCGCCGCATGCACAAATTCACCCGTACCAATAGCGGCAAGATCCCCGTCCCCCTGGTAGGTGAAAACCACACGCCCGGGTAAGACTCTCTTAATTCCCGTAGCTACGGCCGGCGCCCTGCCGTGAGACGCCTGGAACATATCAATGTCAAAATAATCCATGGTAAATACGGAACACCCGACCGAACCGACCCCGATTACCGTATTTTGAATACCTAACTCGTCAATTACCTCCGTGACCAGCCGGTGGGCAATACCGTGAGTGCAACCGGGGCAATAATGAAACGACATGTCCTTTAAAGCTCCGGGCCTGGAAAATACTTTTTTCATCTGGCCGCACCCCCGTAATACAGTTTCTTAACTTCTTCCAGGACCTCCCCGGCAGCCATAACCATGCCACCCAAACGGCCAAAATGATAGACAGGGGCTTTGCCGTTTACTGCCAGCCTTACATCTTCCACCATCTGGCCCGCATTCATTTCCACGGTCAAAAAACATTTTGCCTTATCAGCTGCTTCTCCAAAAATTTTGGAAGGGAAGGGCCATAGGGTTACCGGCCTGATCAAGCCTGCCGGGATCCCCTGTGCGCGGGCTTTTTCCACTACCGCCCGACAGATTCTTGATGCCGTACCGAAGGCAACCACTATTAATTCCGCTCCTTCCAGTAAATACTCTTCACAAACCGGCTCACTTTGCTCTATTTCGGCATATTTCTTTTGCAGCCTGATATTAACCGTTTCCATCTCCTCGGGGATAACGTAACAAGAATTAATTACGTTTTTACCGTCATGATCAATCATACCGGAGGCTGCCCACGGTTTTTGCGGAATTTTAATTTCAGATTCTTCTTCGATATCCACCGGCTCCATCATTTGCCCCATAATACCGTCCGCCATCAATATCACCGGGTTCCGGTATTTATCCGAAAGGTCGAAAGCTTTTTTCATCATATCAAAAAGCTCCTGCACTGAATTGGGTGCCAATGTGATCAGACGGTAGTCGCCGTGCCCGCCGCCTTTAGTCGCCTGGAAATAATCGGCCTGGGACGGAGCGATATTTCCCAGGCCGGGACCGCCGCGCATCATATTGACAATCACACAGGGAAGTTCGGCACCTGCCAGGTATGACAGTCCTTCCTGCATCAGACTGATTCCCGGCCCGGAAGAGGAGGTCATTACTCTTGCCCCGGCACCCGATGCACCGTAAACCATGTTTATTGACGCTACTTCACTTTCAGCCTGTAAATACAGACCTCCTGCTTCCGGCAATCTTCTAGCCAGGTAATGAGTAAGTTCACTTTGGGGAGTAATCGGATATCCAAAAAAATAACGGCATCCGGCGCGGACCGCACCTTCACCGATTGCTTCATTTCCTTTCATCAACACCCTGCTCAAACCGCCTTCTCCTCTCTTTCTACTTCAATAACCAGGTCGGGACATACTATGGCACATAATGTGCATCCCGTACACTTTTCTTTTTCTTTTATTATTGCCGGGTGGTAACCCATTTCATTGATATCATCCGACATTATGATGATACCCTGAGGGCAAACAGTACTGCACAGCCGGCATCCCTTACACCGGTCTTCTCTGAAAGTAATTCTGATCAATTATTAT
>DFAQ01000013.1 GCA_002365865.1 Pelotomaculum sp. UBA3102 | reverse complement strand
TGTAAGACCTGCATTTCCAACCTGACCTCGGGATACTGCGCCAAACGTTTCGATAACCCGTCAAAAACCGACATTCGTTTTGTTTTTGAAAGACATGGTTTTTCTGCAAAGATGAACGAGCTTGAGGCCGCCATTGGTCTCGGGAGCCTGGAATGTTACGGGGAAATCGTGCGAAAACGCAGGAAAAACCTCGGTGCCATGATAGAGATGATCCAAAATTATTCCGAGTTTATGTATACCATACAGGAAGAGGAGCACGAAAAGATCGGTCCGCATGCTTTCCCGGTAATTTTAAAGCAAACGGCACCGTTCAGCCGGGACGCTTTGGTCGATTATTTGGAAAAAAACGGCGTGGACAGCCGGAATCTTTTTCAGTCCATGCCGACGCAGTGCGCCGGTTTCAATTTCCTTGGTTATAAATACGGGGATTTTCCGGCCGCGGAGTACGTGGCCAATCACGGACTGCACATCGGGGTGCACCAGGACATTAATGACCATCAAATTGAATACCTGGATAAAGTAATCAAAAGCTTTATCCAGCGCAGCGTTTAATCAAACCGTTAAAGGTATTGTTTTTAGGAGGCCCTTATGAGCAAACTGGATCTTTTGCTGGTTAAACCGGGGCGGCAGGAACTTCTTTACGGGAAATTGAGTCATACCCTGCACGCTGTCGAACCGCCCCTCTGGGCCGGTCTGCTGGCCGGATACATCAGAAAACACGGGTATTCAGTCCGGATTATTGATGCCGAAGCCGGGCCTTTAAGTGCCGGGGAAATTGCCGGAAAGGCGGCGGAATTAAACCCGGTCCTGGCCGGGGTGGTGGTTTCCGGAACCAACCCGTCGGCATCCACCATGAACATGACCGGCGCCGCCGAAATTTTAGATGCTTTGAAAAGTGAAGCTCCTCAGATCAAGACGGTCATAGCCGGGCTTCATCCCACGGCGTTGCCTGAAAGAACCATAAATGAGACCGGGGTTGATTTTCTCTGCCAGGGGGAGGGGTTTTACACGCTGCGCTCGCTGTTGGAGGCGCTCAAGTCCGGAAACGGCAGCCAGGATTATAATATTGAAGGTTTATGGTACCGAAAAAGTGACCGGGTATTTTCCAATCCCCGGGCCCCGTTAATTAAAGACCTGGACGGGGAACTTCCCTTTGCAGCGTGGGACCTGTTACCCATGAGCAGGTACCGGGCGCACAACTGGCACTGTTACGGCAATATTAAGCGCAGGCAGCCCTACGCCGTTGTTTATACCAGCCTGGGTTGTCCCTTTAATTGTCATTTCTGTTGCATTAATGCCCTGTTTGGAGGTCCCGGAATCCGGCGGCGCAGTCCGGAAAAAGTGGTTGTTGAAATAGACCTTCTGGTTAACCGGTACGGGGTAAGAAACCTTAAAATTATGGATGAACTTTTTGTCTCCACGGAAAGTCATGTTGCCAAAATTTGTGACCTAATTATTGAGCGCGGGTACGATCTCAATATGTGGGCTTATGCCAGGATAGATACCGTCCGTAAAAAACTGATCGGGAAAATGAAGCGGGCGGGGATTAACTGGCTCGCCTTCGGTATTGAATCGGCCGCCGCCGGGGTGAGGGAAGGCGTGGCCAAAAAATTTGACCAGGGTAAAATTAAAAAAACCGTGGAAATGACCCGGGCGGCAGGTATTAATGTGCTGGGGAATTTTATTTTCGGCCTGCCGGACGACAATTATGAAACGATGCAGGAGACGCTGGAAATGGCCATGGACTTAAAACTTGATTACGCCAATTTCTATGTGACCATGGCCTATCCCGGTTCAAAGTTATACCGGGATGCGGTAGCCAAAGGTTTGAAACTACCCGGCAGCTGGCATGGGTATTCCCAGTTTGGCGAGGACTGCCTGCCTTTACCCACCAAATATTTAACGTCTGCCGAGGTTTTAAAATTCAGGGACGGCGCTTTTCTGAAATATCACCTTGATCCGGGATACCTGGACCGGATGGAGAAAAAGTTTGGCCGGGAGACGACGGAGCATATCAAAGAGATGTGCCGCATTAATATAAGAAGAAAGCATGTCTGAATCCCGCTAAATACTGATAATCACGTGTGAGTGATGCTCATGATCATGCCGCCGGTTGCGATTCTTGCGGGGGGCCTGGCGACCCGGCTGTATCCCGTTACCAGGACGGTTCCCAAAGTGATGCTTACAGTGGCCGGAGAACCGTTTATCGCTCAGCAGATAAACTTATTAAAAAAACAAAATATCACGGAAATAATCATATGTGCCGGTTACTTGGGAGAACAGGTTCAGGCCTATGTGGGAGACGGGAAAAGTTTCGGCGTGTCGGTTAAATATTCTTATGACGGTGACAAACTCCTCGGAACCGGGGGATCGGTTCGCAAGGCCCTGCCGTTGCTGGGGGATCTGTTTTGGGTTTTGTACGGCGATGCTTATCTTGACACTGATTATTCCGTGATTTTAAAAAAATTCTTATCCGGTGATAAAGCCGGTCTTATGACGGTTTTTAAAAATGAAGGCCGGTGGGATGAAAGCAATGTCCTTTTTTCAAACGGGAGTATATTAAAGTATGACAAAATGAACCCTGTAGCCGCGATGAAACACATTGACTACGGACTTACCCTTTTAACAAGGGAGGCTTTTAAAGGTACACCTGAGGATGCGGCATTCGATATTGCCGAATTATACGCGGGTTTGGTAAACTGCGGGGAGATGCTGGGGTTTGAGGTGGAAGAACGTTTTTACGAAATAGGTTCTGTCAAAGGTCTGCGTGAAACGCGAAGATATTTACGGCAGAAGCGCAACCGGAAGGAGCAATAAGAAAATGATTACTGAGGACTACACCGGTTTATACCTGGCGGAAACCGCTAAAATTGCCGGTTTAATCGACAAAAATGAAATTGAAAAAACCGTCAGAATTATTCTCGAAACCAAGGGGAAAAACGGCCGGTTATTCGTCTTGGGCGTGGGAGGCGGTGCCGGCAACGCCTCCCACGCAGTTAATGACTTCAGAAAAATTGCCGGTATCGAGTCCTACGCACCCACTGATAACGTGTCTGAATTAACCGCCCGGATAAACGATGACGGGTGGGACACCGCCTTTAGCAACTGGCTGAAAGAGAGCAGAATTACCGGTAATGACTGTGTATTTGTATTTTCCGTTGGTGGGGGAAATGTAGCGCAAAAGATAAGCTCCAACCTGGTGCAGGCTTTGAAATATGTTAAAGCTGTAGGAGGTAGGATAGTCGGTGTGGTGGGCAGGGACGGGGGCTATACCGCCCAAGTGGCGGACGCCTGTATTATTGTGCCCGTTGTCAATGCAAAAACGGTTACTCCTCATACGGAGGCTTTTCAAAGTGTCATCTGGCACTTGATTGTTTCCCACCCGGAGCTCAAGTCCAATGAAATGAAATGGGAATCGGTGAGATAGATGAAGCGGGCCGTCTTCTTAGACCGGGACGGGGTAATTAACCGATTGGTTTATAACCTTGAAACGGGTCAGTATGAATCCCCGTATTGTGTGAAGGATTTGGTGTTATATCCTTACGCGGCGCGCTCACTAATAAAACTGCAGCAGCGCGGTTATATGCTATTTTTGGTTTCCAACCAGCCCGGTTATGCCAAGGGTAAGACAACTTTAGAGAATATCAGGTCCATACATGAAGAAATTCATCATTATTTGACTGGAAACGGCATAAAATTCACCGGTTACTATTACTGTTACCATCACCCAGATGGAATTGTTCCGGAATATGCTTTAAAATGCCGGTGCCGGAAACCCGGAGCCTATTTTTTGCGGGAAGCGGAAATCAAATTCGGGTTAGACCTGGTGAATTCCTGGTTTATCGGTGATCAGGACACGGATATTTTTTGCGGGCAGGCAGTTCAGACCAGGACAATTCTGATTAATAATATACATTCAGCTCATAAAAGGGGCCGGAGTTTTCCTGATTATCAAGTGTGGGACCTTTTATCCGCAACGGAGTTATTATTAAAGCAGCCATTCAAATAATCAGGTGATTTTTTAGACCAAAAAAGACTGGTGGGGTTTGATTAATGAAAGTACTTGAATTCATTCTGATTTTAATATTGATATTTTTTATCTGCGGCCTGGCTTTTTTCAACCGTTTGCCTTTTAATCCCGGCAGTGAATGGCAAAGCAAGGCGGAAAAAACCGGAACGGTTGTAAAAACGGAACCGGATTTAAGCCAGGATATTTATTCAGAGTTACCTGTTACCAGGATGCAATTTTTGGTTGTCCTGGGCCAAAGACTGGACCTGCCTCCCGAATACGGTGCCGTTAATTTTAAAGACATTGATGAAGATTCCACCGGCATACAATATATATACCCGATGATTAAAAAAGGATTGATTACCGGGTACCCGGATCATACCTTCAGGCCGAACGAAATCATTACTAAAAACGAGGCGGAAATAATCATGGCTAAAGCCCTGAAACACCCGATTCCGCCCTGGTCCGGCAACAGTCCTTACCTGACCGGAAAAATGATGTTCGACCTGCTGTCGGAGTTGGAAAAACAGTAAAAATTTATTTATACCGCTGTAAGTGCAGCATGCCGGAAATCAAGCCTTTTTAAACCCACCGGTTTAAAATTTAAAGAGGTGATTTTGCGTGTTCAAACTAGTGCTGGACCCCGGGCACGGGGGCCGGGATCCCGGGGCCGTGGGCAATGGACTTAAGGAAAAAGATATTAACCTGGATATCAGCAAGCGGGTAACCTATATCTTGTCATTTTACGAAGTGGAAGTAACCTTGACCAGGACCGCGGATGTATATCTCAGTTTAGACGATCGTTGCCAGGTTGCTAAAATAATCCAGGCGGATTATTTTTGTTCCATTCATTCCAACGCTGGCGGGGGTACCGGGTTCGAAAGCTTTATTTATCATGACGTCCCTGAGAAAACCGTCCAATGGCGCGAGATTCTTCATGGTACCGTCGCCGGTTATTGTAAAAGTGCCGGTTTTATTGACCGGGGCATGAAGCGGGCGGATTTTGACGTGCTGCGTAAAACCGGAATGCCGGCTGTTTTGATCGAAAACCTTTTTTTAGACCATCAGAAAGATGCTGCCAGTCTGAAAGACCGTTGTTTTCTTGACGGACTTGCAAGGGCGATAGCCGACGGATTGGCGGTGGCGTTGAAACTTCCGTTAAGACCGCAGCAGCCACAGGAAGGAACGGGAAAAACTTTGGTCAAGGCAGCCCCGTCGTTAAAACTTGCCCAGGCGCGGTTGTTCCTGGCTGAAAAAAATCTGCTGGCACCTGATTATATCGATGTTTACATGTTAAACGGGGCCAAATACGGGATCCGCTGGGATGTGGTTTTTGCCCAGTCCTGCAAAGAAACGGCGTACTGGAGATTCGGCGGTCAGGTTAAGCCGGAACAAAATAATTTTGCCGGACTTGCCTCTTGCGACGGGAAACCGGGGGCGTCTTTTGCGTCCCCGGAAGAGGGCATTGCAGCCCAGTTTCAGCATTGGCACGTTTATTACTATGGTGGTGATTTGCCGGCGGGGGTAAAAAAAATGGATCCGCGCAGGGATGCGGTAATTAAAGCCGGCTGGGCCGGTGCGCTTCAATACGTTGAGGATTTAGGCGGGCACTGGTCGTCGCTGGCGGATTACGGTTCTGATATTGTTGACCGGTATTTAAAACCGATGCTGGCCGTTGAATTAAGTGAACCAACCCCGGCTCCCTTTCCGGAACCGATTCCCGCTCCAGACCCGGTACCCACCCAACCCCCCGGCGCCCCCTGGGATCCGTCCGCAGAAATTGCCAAATTGCAGACAGACGGTTTGATTAAGAACGAGCACCGGCCGGACGATCCGGTTACATGGGGAGAAATGGCCACCGTCATTAACCGGTTAAGAGGTAGATAATTTAAAAACCGGATTTCTTATCAGTTGGTCAACGAGTTAGTAGCAGTAACGGCGCGTACTGCTTTTGCCGCATTTATCAGACCTGCTCCCTGGATATCCGGGTCCAGGTTCATGCTTTCCGCTGTCCCGCAGATAATTTCTTTGACCTGGTCCGGCGTCAGCTGCGGGTTCGCCTCCAGAACCAGCGCACAAACTCCCGCGCATACCGGCGTGGCCATGGAGGTACCGGACAGGGAGAGGTACCAGGAATTTATCCGGGATTCTTTTTTGCTTTTATCAATCTGTGACCCCGGAGAGCGCAGGGATATAATATCAACGCCGGGAGCGACAACATCCGGTTTTTTTAACCCGTCGACCGTGGGACCGCGACTGGAAAAATCAGCCACAATATCGTCTGACGGACCCGGAGTGTTCCTGTCGTCTGCAGCTCCCACCGTAATGACGGAGGGAGCGATACCCGGCGAATTGATGGTTTTTCCGGCCGGTCCGCTATTCCCGGCGGCAACGCACACGACGATGCCTTCCCGCCATACTTTTTCTACCGCCATGGCCAGCGGGTCGTCACGGTAGGAGGTGGTGGCAGTACTGCCCAGCGACAAGGTTACAACTCTGATCCGGTATTTTTCTCTGGAGGTAACAACCCAATCCAAGCCGGCGATTACTTCGGAGGTAGAACCCGACCCGTATTTATCCAGGACTTTTATACCGACCAGACCGGCGCCGGGGGCGGGACCGCGGTATGCCCCGCCGGATCGGAAACCGTTTGCGGCGATGTCACCGGCCACGTGCGTCCCGTGCCCGTTATCGTCGTAGGATGTGGTGCGCTGGTTTATGATATCGTGGAAGGCGATGATCCGGTTTGCAGGTTCGGTTAAATCCTGATGGGGATAAATTCCCGTGTCGACCACGGCTACCGCTATTCCTTCTCCCGTGAAGTTTTCATCCCACACGGGCGGGGCCTTTACGGTGGGGGCAGCTATGTCCAGGACGGCCTGGACGGGGCGGTCATACCAGATTCTTGCCACTCTGGACTCCAGGCACAGCTTTTCCAGGGTTCCTGCAGTTACGGCAGTCGAAAAGCCCCTGACCAGGGGCAGGCTGTGTTTAATTTTACAACCCGCCTGGTGGGCGACGTCAAAAGCAGCGGCATCAAAAGATTGATCGTTTTTTTCAGTTCGTTCCAGGCAGACGATAACGGGTATTTTTTTAAAAATACGGCGGATGTATTTCAGCGGCTTCTGCAAGAAACATGGTACCTTAAAGGGACGGTACAGTTTTAAAGTTTCTTTTTGGAGTAGGAGTGACAACTTGTGACTGTAAGCGCGTATCCACCTGACTTCATTAAAAATCATAAACCAGGCCTCCCCAATTTGTTATAAATAAACGTAAAGGCTGCCGTTATTGACAGCCTTCCAGAGAAAATTCATGCAGCAGTTTATTTAATGCTTTCTTTTCAATGCGTGACACGTAAGAACGGGATATGCCCAGGCTTTTGGCTATTTCCCGCTGGGTTTTCCGCGCGCCGTTATTAAGACCGAATCTAAGTTCCAGCACTTTTTTCTCTCTGTGGGTCAAATGCTGAATTTTTTCTATGAGCCGCTTTTTTTCAAATCTGTTTTCAACTACTTCGGCCACTACTTCGGGATGAGTTCCCAAAATATCGATTAAAGTAATCTCATTGCCTTCCTTGTCGACTCCAATCGGATCGTAGATCGAAATTTCAGCTTTGATTTTTTTTATAAATCGCAGGTGCATAAGTATTTCAATCTCAATAACAATGACTAGTATGGCATGTAGCTCTGTTTTTAGAAGAACTGCATAAATCTTTTTTCATTTTCAAATCCGCAGGTTTTTAAAATATTATGTCGAACAAAAACATGGATAGTGAAAAATTGCCAAGGGAGTGTGAATTTAACCATGAGGGGACTTGGTTTGCAGAAATTTTTATTTGTAGGCTTGGTTGCATTACTCTCGGTGTTTTTGTGGGGCGGAGCCGCCCTGGCCGGTTTTTCCGATGTGCCTGACAGCCACTGGGCTGCAGCTAATATCGAGAAGCTAAGCGAGTTGGGAGTAGTGGGCGGATATAGCGACGGAACTTTTCGTCCCGACCATTCCGTCAGCCAGGCTGAAGCTGTATGCATGGCCGTACGGGTTATGGGATTTCAGGCTTCATTATCTGACAACCTGCCCCAGGTTTCTTTTTCCGTGCCTGAATGGGCGAACGAAGAAGTCAGGCTGGCAATAAAGCATGGTTTGCTTAAGAATAATGAACAATTCAGTGCCTACTCCGGGGCTTCCCGGGCTTGGGTGGCCCGGTTGCTGGTGCGGATGATCGGCAAAGAGGACGAGGCGGAAGAAGGGCTGTTGTTGCCTAATTTTGTTGACTCATACAAGATACCGGATTGGGCTGTGTATTACGTCCGGGTAGCGCAGGATAACGATCTGATAACCGGTTATGAAGATAATTCCTTTCGTCCGGATAAAGAGGTCAGCAGAGCGGAAATGGTTACCTTTTTAAGTCGCGTTTGGGAACAGCTGCCGGATGGAACAACAGATAACGGCAATATTACGGATACCGATACCGGAGGGGACCTGGCAACGATAAATGGCACGGTAGTAAAGGTTTACCCTGAGAGCAACGCGCTAATCATTGAGGAAGCCGGCGGCAGTTTGAAAACCCTGTATTCAACCGGCGATAATTCCGTTTTAATGGGAGAGAACGAGTTGCAGGGAATAGAAGCCCTCCTGCCGGGTGACCAGGTAGAAGTGGTCCTTGATGCGTCGGGGCGGGTATTCCGGGTCTTGATTAATTACCGGGAAGGATTTTCGTTCTTGGAAGGGGTGGTTTACGACCTGGATCTGGAAGCTGACTTGTTGACTATCCAGTCGGATAATAACCGTTTATCGTCTTACCGGTTGGTTGATTATGTAGATGTGCTGGCAGAAGGGGTTCGTTTCCCAAGTGTAGAGGATATTCGGGTGGGTGACAAGGTCAAGCTTGATGTGGAAGACAACGTGGTTACCGGTATTGAAATACTGGAAATGGCCTCGAAGTTAAGTGTCACCGGTGAGGTGTTAATTTTAAGTTCTGAAAAGAACCTGATTAACCTTGAGGTTGACGGCAGGATAAAGGTTTACAGCCTGTCACCGAATGTCCGGGTGAGTGTGCCCGGCCTGGACAACGCCTTTCTTTCCGACATAAATGAGGGAGATACGGTTACAGCGGAGATCGAAAGCGGGGAGGCGGTAGCTCTGGAAGTATCCGGGCGGCAGGTTGAGGATACTTATACCGCCACGGTTTATGCTGTGGATACGGCTAACCGCATCCTGACGCTAAAGGACCGGGACGATAAGTATCTGGTCTATGAGGTTTTGGAGGAGGCCCGGGTCGATATAAACGGCGCCGAAGATTCAGAACTGCAAGACCTAGAAAAGGATATGGAAGTAAAATTCCGCCTACTGGACGGCGATATAATTTATATTGAAACCGACAATTCGCTGGAGGGTATCATTTCCAGCTTGGATGAAAAAGGACTGCTCCTGGTGCTGCAGCGTGACAGCGGTGCACGGGAGACTTATATCCTGAATAACGACGTAGACGTTGACAGCGAGGATGGTCGGGAAGAGTTGGATGATATCGAGAGAGGCGATTACGCCCGGGTAGTCCTTGAAAACAACCGGGTAACGGAGATTAATCTGCGCAGCAGGTTTACCTATCGGGTGGAAAGGGTTAGGGAAGTTTACGACCGGATTGAAGTGGTGGACGAAGAAGGAGACAGTCACCGGCTGTATCTGAAGAATGAGGTTGATTTGATGGTACCGGGCATTGCTTATCCCGATATAGACGATGTGCGGGTGGGTGATCTAGTGCTGGCTACCTACATGGGACAAGACCTGGATGCGGTTGAAGTCCTTGAACCTCTACGCGGAAGAATAACGGCGGTAGATGATGAACAAGAAAAGACTACAATAAAGTGTTTTGACGGCGAGACCGTTACTGTAAGTTTTACCGCCGGGAGTGTATTAAATATAGACGGCAGGAAGTATGATTCGCTAAGCAAATTAAAAACCGGTGACCGGGTCGAAGTGGTGGAAGACGTTGAAGGCGACTTTATTTTCACGGTTATGGAAGAGGTTTCCGGAGAACTGGCGGTAAACGCGGATGATGACGACGATGAAGTATATCTTGAAGACGGGTATAGCTGGGAAGACTATAACCTGGATGAAGAAATATACCTTCACGACGCGGACGGTTTCGTTGTTAAAATGGATGAACTTAAGGCGGGAGACGAGGTAAGTTTGTATATGTTGCGAGAGATGGTTTATGAATTGGAACTGCAAAATTAACAGTTATTACGAGAAGAACGGCAATATCCAGGCTTGTAATAGGTCGTTGAAGAGTTGAAGACAAAAGAAACAGGGGATGCAATAACCGATGTTGTAGTAATTAGGAAGCGATTTTGCAGGGCGAAGACCTAAACCGATTACGCATGATCCCATAGTTATACGCAATTCCTTCGCATGCTTTAAATATTTGGAGCTTTGATTTATGAATATGAGAAAAAGTGAAATAATCATCTTGGGGATAATCCTGCTCTCCTTCATTGTTGGCATCTATTTTTATCCTCAAATGCCAGATAGGAGTAAAAAATGGATAAGAAACGTAATCGCAAAAGGAAAAAAGCAAATTCGACTGAGAATATTGAGTATATTAAATCTGCCAAGCTAAGATACCCCGAAATATTTAAAATAACAACGATGGGCCGATATTTTGCGAGCGTGATAAATAGCAACAGGATTGTTTGGACAGGGCTTAGCGATGTTTTGTGGTTGAAATAAGGCATTCTATCATTTTGGGGAGGCTTAAAAAATGTCTAAGTCAATTTGTGACCTCTGCGGGAAAAGTCCCCACGGTATGATAATTCTTACTGATTTATCCGGACAAAAAAGACAATTGTGCCGTGACTGCTACAACGAAGAATTGGCTGAAGCCATGGGGATAGAAAATTTTAAGGATTTCATAAAAACCTATCAAGTAAAGGACGTTGACGGGGAACTTCATGTTTTTGAAATACAAAAAGAAATTTTCCCCATGGGGATAAAATGGGTAACCAATGAAATTAAAGACGGAGAGATAGAGGGGTACCGGTTCGGCTT
>DFAQ01000047.1 GCA_002365865.1 Pelotomaculum sp. UBA3102 | reverse complement strand
GGTTGGAAATGCAGGTCTTACATTTACACGCGCGCCCGTGCGCGCGCAAGGAGCGTAAAATCGCCGCCTTATCCTCGTCATTGGTAATTACCACGCCTCCCTCACCGGTAGTGATAACGTGCGCCACGTACAGGCTGAAAGCGGCCATATCCCCCAAAGTACCGATCTTTTTCCCCTTATAAAATGCCCCAAAAGCTTCTGCCGCGTCTTCGATCACACAAAGGCCGTAACGCGCTGCCGTTTCATTTATGCGGTCCATGTCGGCGGGCTTACCCATTAGATGAACCGGCATGACGGCCCTGGTCCGTCCGGTAACGGCTTTTTCAATCAAATCGGGGTTGATATTAAGAGTAAAAGGATTAATGTCTATAAAAACCGGGGTAAAACCGGCCTGCAGTACCGCATTACCCGTGGCCACAAAACTTAATGCCGGGACGATAACTTCGTCGCCGCGCCCGGCACCGTAATCATACAAAACTGCCAGCGCCAGGGCGTCGGCATCTGTCCCCGAACTAACCGCAACCGCATCCCGGACCCCGTACAATTCGGCAAATTTTTTTTCAAATTCACGAACCAGCCTGCCACTGGAAATCCTTTTACGATCAAGCGCTTCTAAAATTAATTCCCTGGCTTTTCCGGTAACAGTAACCGTACCGAAAGGAATCTTCGCCTTTTCCTTCTTCAAACCGGCATCTCCCTCACTGTATGATTTAAAGCAAGAGCTCGACCCATTTATCCGACCGTTATTTTTAAATATGGCTTGCGCCCCGGTATAACGTTCCGGCGTACCTATGTCCACGTGCGGTTTATCTGCCACATAGCCGTATATTCTTTTGCGGGCCAGTAACGGAAAAACATCCCTTTCCAAAGAATACGGGCAACCGGAAGGCAAAAAATCGAGTATGGTTTTCTCCATAAGATATACTCCGGCATTAACCAACCCTCCTGATGCTTTTCCGGCCTTTTTTTCTTGAAACGAAGTGATCAGCCCGTCTTCATTTATCAATACCTGCCCGTAATCACCGGTTTTTTCCGCCCGGGACAATATCACGGTCACCAGAGCGTTTTTTTGCCGGTGAAACTTTAATAATGAACCCAGGTCGACAGGACAGATGGAATCGCCGTTAAGCGTTAAAAAACAAGGACTTTTGATATGACCGGCGGGGTTTTTCTGTACCCGCCGGTATCCAGAACGGCAGGTTCGATGATGCATAGCACCTCAAAGGGACTGGAAGCAGTTTTTTCAAAGGCATACTGTTTAATCAAACCGCCCATATAACCCGCCAGAAGAATGAACCGGCGCAATCCGTACCCGGCGGCCCAATCAATTAAGATGTCCAGAAAAGGGCGCCCCCCTACTTCGGCAAGCGGCTTGGGCCGGTCGCTCACCACGGAGCGCAGGCGCTCCCCCTTCCCGCCGCAGAGAATGACCACGTCTAAATGAGCTGGGGCCGGCCTAGAGCACATCCCGGCACCCGGTTTCTCTTTGCGGCCGGTAATAAATAATCCGGCTACAAGGCTGCTCCGGGTTGGGCACTAAGAATACCTGTGCCGGTACTCTGCCTCTAATGCGCCGACCCCGATGCGGGCGTTTCCAATTGTAGTAGTATAGATATTGATCTAAATCCGTTTGAAGCTCATCCACAGAGGTGTACTTTTTGCGTCTCAAGGCCACCTGGAAAAACTCCTGATACAGCGTTTGAATAAACCTTTCTGCGTAACCGTTTGTCCAGGGGTGCCTTACCTTGGTGGTTTTATGTTTAATGCCGAGAATAAGACACGCAGCTCCAAAATGGTGGTCATAAGTAGGTTCTGATGAGCCATACTCTTTGCCGTTATCTGTAAGGACCCGTTGCAACTTAACGCCCATATTTTCATAGCTCTGATTTGCGTGTTTGAGAAAATCAGCACTAGAGTTGGCTGTTTTATCGGTATACAGCCGTGCCAAGCCCATACTGCTATGGCAATCAATTCCGACCTGGACATAAACTTTCCCAATACCGGCCAAGCGCCCTATCAACTTTCCATCCTGGCTCATCAGGTAGCCTGGTTTAGGGGCATGTACATGCCGGTGCCGGCTTGTCTCCTTGTCCAGTTCCCAGGCGGTTTTATCCTGCGGTGGTTGCAGAGAATCAATCCATTTAAGCCGTTTATTTCTGGTATTTAGATTGTTACGCTTAAGCACGCCGTATACCGCAGTTTCGCCTACTTCAATGGCACCGTTTTCCGGCAGCCTAAGTTCGTCGCTAATCCTCTTTGGACCATAGGCCGGATGGTCCTGAATAAAGGCCAAGATAGCTTCCTCAACATCTGGAGGTGTCTGGTTTGGCTTGATAGTTGGAACACGTTCTTTATCATGTAATCCGTCTTCTCCTTGTTCCTTATACCTTTTTAAAAACTTATAGAAAGTGGTATGGGACATTTGGCATCGGCTGGCTATTTCCCGGCGGTTAAGAATTTTCCTGAGATCAAGTTTCATCGCTTGCTTTCTACAACGCATTACGGTAGGATGAGTGTGCACAGTTGTTTCCCCCTTATCTTGTTGATGTCGCAATTACCATTATAAGGGGAGCACTGTGGATACTCAACCATCTGGGGTAAACCCGGGTGGTTGAGTTGTTTTACCAGCACGTTCCAAATTGTCAACCCATACTCAACTTAACACACTTATAATATTTAAAAGGAATTTCTCTTTTTCCTACCACCATGCCACTATATAACACCGGTCCTTTGGAAGTTAATTTAATCAATACTGCGATTAACACCCATAAAGGACTTAAAAAAGTTACCATAAATATTGCTATGGCCAAATCCATAACTCTTTTGATTCGGTCATAACCTTTACGTTCCGCTGCTTTTAAAACTGCATCACGAATCAGACTATGATCCAAAATTTTCATTGCAAGTATTTCAGAAGCTTCCCTGCGCTCTGTTACTGTCATAGGATATAATATGTAAAAATAATAACAAATGACACATCAGGGTATTTTTATGTTACCGATGACAAGGTTAATCGCAGATGTTAATATAAGCTAAGGCCCGCCGTTAACAGGCGGGCCTTAGCTTTTGATAGCGACCTCTTTCTAGATTGTTTAACTTAATTCAGATTTTTTAAAAAGCTTAATAAAATTTAGAATAAACTGGAGTTCTTTTTCGTTTAAATTGCTTACCAGGCTCAAAACCGATTGCACCCTGGGGTCCATGAGCAGGTCCCTGAGTTCCGGATTCATCATATTTAACACCTGGTCTACGGCTCCCTGCTCCATAATAAAGTAACAGGGAGTAACCCCCATGACATCAGAAAGTTTTTCCAGGGTTTTGAGGGAAGGCTGAACCTTGCCTTGCTCAATTTGTCCGATTAAGCCTGCCGTAACTCCGGCCATGGAAGCCAGTTGGGCCTGGGTCAAACCGTATTCTTCCCTCAGTGCCTTCAGCTTATGTCCCAGGGTACCTTCTTGACCCATAAGAGCAGCCGGCGGAACTCCCAACACCTCCACGATCCGCTTTAAAGTGCTCACCGCAGGGTATACCGTACCTCGTTCTATCTCGCTTAAATAGGACAGGGAAATGCCCGCTTTCCGGGCGAGTTCCTGCAGAGATAAATTTTTTTCAGATCTCAACATTCTAATCTTGTCTCCAAGTGAAAGACCCGTATCGGTTAAATCTCCTTTAATAAACTGTGTTTTGGCTACGTTCAAAGCAGCGGCCAGTTTATCTATCGTTTTCAGTGACGGGCGCTTCGAACCCCGTTCTATTTCACTTAAGTACGACAAAGATAATTTTGCCCGCTTGGCCAGTTCCTGCAGGGTATAGCCCCGTTCCTCCCGAAACGCTCTGATTTGCTCTCCCCGCAATATCATTTTAAACACTCCTACAATTATTATTATACTGTGATTCTAATATACTTTCACTACTCAGTCAAACCGGTCAAGAGGCAAAATCCTTTCCATAATCTCACTGAAGACGGGCGCAGCAGATTCGCCGCCACTGGTTCCTTGTTCCAACAAAACCGTTACTACCAAGCGGGGATTCACCCGGGGTGCATACCCGGTAAACCATGCGTTAATCAGACCGTTTCCGGTTTGAGCCGAACCCGTCTTGCCGGCACTGCCGAAAACCGGTACGTTTGCTTTTTTACCAACCCCTTCATCTACTACCAATTCTAAAAGTGAGCATAATTTTCGGGCGGTACCAGGCAAAATTGCCCTTCTACCTTGATCGGACGTATACTTCCTTACCACCTCTCCGCCGCTCTTACGAATTTCTTTGACCAGGCGCGGTTCCCGGTAAATACCGCCGGAAACAATCACGTTCATCATGGAGGTAACTTGAAGCGGAGTTACCAGCACCGGGCCCTGACCGACGGAACTGTTAACCAGACTGAAAGGTTCACCGATCAAGTCAAGATCCTGGCGCGGATTGAAAGGCACCGGGTAACCGGCAACAGACTGGTTGGCCAGACCCAGTCTTTCAGCATATTGGATCACTCCGGGCGCCCCCAGGGCAAGGCCGATCCTGGCAAAGGCCGGATTGCATGACTGGGCGAAAGCACGGGGAAAATCAATGTTTCCATGGCCTTCCTCCGCCCAGCAGTGAATTAAATTATCCCTGTCACCCCGGCAGGTAAAAGTGGTTTCGGGGCCTGCGATACCTTCCTCCAGGGCAGCGGCGGCAATCACGATCTTAAAAATTGATCCGGGCTGGTAGAGGGCGGTGCAATGATCTAAAAACCTGCCTTTTACCCCGGACTCAAGGTATTGTTCCGGGTAAGCCGGGTTAAAGCCGGGGCGGCTCGCCATGGCCAGAATGTCTCCGGTTCCTGCTTCCATTACCACCACCGCCCCCTTTACCACCCGCCGGTCCATAATTTCCTCAACCACCTGCTGGATACGTGCGTCCAGGGTAAGCACAAGGTCGCACCGTTCTTGATCCTCCAATTGCTCCTCTACATTAAATTCAGGTCCCCCCAACAGCCTGCCCCCGGCATCGGTAAAAACCCTTACCGCACGCTGCGGCCTGGTTCCTTTTAAGTATGATTCATAAAATTTTTCCAACCCGGTTTTACCTACCAAATCGTTATACCGGTACATTTTCTTACTTTTATCACTTAAGTCAAGAAACTCTTCCCTTGAAGTTATCTTTCCCAGGTGACCCGTAATATGAGCGGCAAGGGGCCTTTCACCGTAACGGAACCGGACAGGTAAAACCATCACGCCGGACCAGCCCCTTTTCTTAACCGCAGCGGACTGAACCGATGTAATTTCATAGGGAAGGTAACCCGGACCGCACTTTAAATAACCTGCTACTTTAGAAATATCAACGCCCAGGATCCCTGCCAGACCCCGGATTACCTCCGCCTGGTTAACTAAGGCCCCGGGAAATACTATTATTCTGTCTTCCATTCCCGTCCCGGTAAGGGAAACCATATTCCGGTCCAGTATTTTACCCCTGGATACATCCTCCAGGGAAACCCTGCGGCTTCCTTGTTCCAGAGCCAGGTAGGAATACAGGTCCCCTTCCTTGATTTGAATTTCCCAGAACCGGTATAGCAATCCTATAAAACAAAACCCAAAAATAAAAAAAATTCGCACCAACCTGTTTTGCCTTAAAATATCCACAGAATACCTTCCTTTTCCAATATAAGGCATTAATAGCTTGGCCCGAAAAGATATAATTTATGCACCTGAATTAGTACTACAGCGTAATAT
>DFAQ01000034.1 GCA_002365865.1 Pelotomaculum sp. UBA3102 | reverse complement strand
ATGCCCTTAGTATACATGCAAGGGATTTAAGTCTTAAATTTAGGAAATTGTGGCTATATGCTGCCATCAGTTTAAAAATCCTTTTTTAGGTTATTTAATTTTTAGGTATATTGTAATTTATAAAAAACAATATTCGACATTCTTATTTAGGCCTGTATTTTGAACAAATGCTGTCGTTCCGGCAGATAGACCGGCTTTTTCGTGATGCTGGCGGGATTATTTATATGTTTTCGGGAAACATTAATAGGGCAAACTTTTATTGGTGTGAGGACCGGTATGGAAGACGAAAGGCTTAACCGGCTGATTCAAGCCCTGTCGGACAAGGTTGCTGAACTGGCCGTAAACGTAGAAAAAATGAAACTTGCCGAGTACGTTCGATTACTTGAAAGACCCTGGAGGTTAATGTATATAAATTTTATTTCGGGTGTTGCCAGGGGACTCGGCATAGCGGTAGGGTTTACAATTTTGGGGGCCTTGGCAATATTTTTTTTAAGAAAGTTGGTTATGCTTAATCTCCCTTTAATCGGTGGATTTATCGCTGAAATAGTAAGAATGGTCCAGATAAATATGAGGCCCTAGAAAACGGAGGTTGTGACAGTGCAGGACAAAATGCTCTTCAAATATAAACAGCGTCTTTTGAATGAAAGGAAAAAAATCGCCGGGGACGTGGAGTTTATAAACCGGCAGGGAATGGAAATACCGCTGGGAAATTCTATCAGTGAGCTTTCAACTTATGATAATCACCCTGCGGATATCGGCTCGGAAGTATTTGAGCGGAGCAAGGATTTTGCCCTGCGGGAAACACATGCGCTGATCCTTGAAGCCATAGACACGGCCCTCGAAAAAATAAAAAACGGTACTTACGGCATATGTGCAGCATGCGGGAAAGAAATATCAACGGCAAGGCTTGAGACCGTGCCTTTTGCCGCAGAATGTCTGGAATGCAAGGAAGCCGCGGAGAACGCGCCGCGGCAGCACGACCGGCCGGTGGAGGAGGAAGTGCTCGGCAGGCCTTTTGCCAGGACCTTTAACGATGCTACGGGAGATATCATGTATGACGGGGAAGATGCCTGGCAGGAAGTGGCGCGTTATAGCGAAACTACGGATGAGTGGTCCAGGGGTGGCTCGTACTACGGTTATTCTGAATTTGACATAACTGAAGACAGGGGTGCGGTGGAAGAAGTTGATAATATTCCTTACGAAGTCGGTGCTGATGGAGTAATATATAAAAATTTCCGTGGTAAGGATGATGAGCGCGCGCCGTCTTAGTGCAGAGATTTTTTGATGTCATGCGGGCGGTTGGCTTCAAGCAATTCTTTTAGTTCCTGCTGTTGTTCTTCACCCAGCAGGTCCTTTATCGCCATCATTTCTTGGGCTACTTTATCGCTCAGGTATATCGGTGTGCCGGTGCGCAGACCCAGGGCAATCGCGTCGCTGGGACGGGAATCGAGTACCAGTTCCTTGTTCTGGTGCCACAAATGTAATTCCGCGAAGTAAGTACCGTCCTCTACGTCATTAATTATAACCATGCTCAGCTTCGCTTTCAGCCGGTCGCAAATATGCTTCAGAAGGTCATGGGTGAGAGGCCGGTCAAGTAACATACCCTGTATGGCAACGGCTATGGCATGTGCTTCAAAATGTCCGACCCAAATAGGCAGTACTTTCGCTTCTTCTTCATCTATTAACAGGACTACCGGGTTCATCATTACATCGTACGCAATTTCCTTTACTTTTACAGGCAGCATTTATTTCACCTTCTTAAAAAAAGTAGCGGTGCTGAAAAGGCAGATTAAGCCCTCGTTTAGTTAAGACGAGGGCTTTACATTAAGATGTTCTTAACTGTATTCTAAATGGAGTTGCTGTTAAATGTCAAATCAGTTTTTTAAAAATACAGCCTGGCCACCGGTTGTATGCGGGGTTTTCCTTATGCTATACTTTTTAAATGAACAAGAAAATTAAAGCGGCAAGACTGTCCATAATATCAAATACGGTGCTGACTCTTGGGAAGTTTACAGTAGGTATTGCCATGGGTTCGGTCAGCGTTATATCAGAGGCCATACATTCCGGCCTGGATTTAATAGCTGCCTTGATTGCTTTTTTTTCGGTCAGGGAATCCTCCAAGCCGGCCGATGCACACCATAATTACGGACACGGAAAGTTCGAAAATGTGGCCGGTATTATTGAGGCCGTTTTAATTCTGGTCGCAGCAGCCATGATCATCCTTAACGCCTACCCGAAACTCTACCAGGGGGCTGAAATTCATTCCCTGGGGTTGGGGGCTGCAGTAATGGGAATTTCTGCAGTGGTGAACATTTTCATATCCAGTGTGCTGATGCGCACGGCGCGGGAAACAGATTCCCCGGCTCTTGCTGCGGATGCCTGGCACCTGCGCACCGATGTTTACACTTCCCTGGGCGTTTTCGCCGGTATTATTGCCATAAAAATCACCGGTCTCACGATCTTGGACCCGCTGATCGGAATCGGAGTGGCTCTGCTGATCATTAAGGCCGCAGTGGCTCTTATCCGGGATTCCATGCAAAGTATCCTTGATGTGCGCCTGCCGAAAACGGAGGAGCAGGAAATCAGGGAGGTGCTTGAAAAACATTCCGTTAATTTTGTGGAATTCCACAAGCTGAAAACCAGGAAGGCCGGTTCTCAGCGTTATATTGACCTGCACCTGGTGGTTCCGAGAGGATGGGATATTAAAAGGGTGCATAATCTTTGCGACCGGATCGAGGAAGATATCAGTTGTAAGTTTAATGACGTCCACGTTTTGATTCACTCCGAACCTTGCGGGCCGAACTGCATAGACTGCCATAACCGGGCCAGGTGCAGTGTATGTCTGGAGAATAAAAATGTTGCCTGTAAGGATTGTGTGGAATTTAATAAACAAGAGCCGGGAAAAAGGTAATTTTCCGGCTCTTGTTTTTTTTAAAAAATTTTACTTATATTTAACTAGATAAATGACCATACTATTAATACCGAATTTTTAAGAAAAACACTCTGAAAGGAGGTATGACCGAATGACTTCCACGCTTGCAGAATATTTTGCCGGTGTGCAGCACCGCCTGCCCGGTGAAGCGGATCGGGTGCTTAAGGCCCTGGAAGACGACAGCCCGATGAATAAAGAAGAATTATCGTTGACGTCCAAGGTCAAAAGAGCCGTGCTGGACCACGTGATTATGCAGCTTTATGCCCTTGGCCTGGTTGAAGTGGTGACGGAAGGTAAAAGTAAGATGTGCAGCTTGACAAGCCTGGGCTGGGATTATCTCAACCTCAGAAAGGCCGGTTAAAGAACCGGCCTTAATTTATGCGTGGGGGGATTCCGTTATCGCTGTGCAGGCGCAGCTTGTATTTCTGGATTTTCCGGTAGATCGTCGCCCGGCTGATGCCCAGTGCCCGGGCGGCTTTTATTTTACCCTCATCCGACCAGCCGTATTGTTTCAGCGCAGTGATGACCGCCTCTTTTTCCAGTTGGGCCAGTTTTAGCAACCGGCCGTTCGGAGCGATACCGGTACCGGTTTTTTTCCGGTTTCTTTCAAGCACCCTGGGGGGAAGGCTCTCTACGGTAATATAGGGACTTTCTTCAAGGTTTACGGCGTACTCCACGGCATAAACCAGCTCCCTGATGTTGCCGGGCCAGAAATATTTATTACAGGCGTTCAAGGCCTGGTCGGTAAAACCCCTGATATCTTTGCCGAGCAACTTGTTGAACCGGTTCATGTAATGATCAAGGAGGAGGGGAATATCTTCCGGCCTTTCTCTTAAGGGAGGGATATTCAGGAGAATAACGCTTAAAAGGTAATAGAGGTCGTCCCGGAAAAGGTTTTTACGGACCAGTTCCTGGAGGTCTTTACTGGTAGCCGCTATGAGCCTTATTTCAGCGGGGATCAACCTGGGTTCACTTACCCGTTCAATCCGGGGTTTTAAAAGGATCTTTGCAAGCTTTGCCTGCAGGTACAGGGATAGCTTCTCTATTTCATCAAGGTAAATTGTTCCGCCGTTGGCCAGTTCAAGTTTGCCGAGTTTACCGCCCCGCCGGGCATCGTTAAGCCCTTCGTCGTAGCCGAAAAGTTCGATTTCCAGCAGGTTTTCCGGCATCGCCCCGCAGTTTATCGTTACAAACGGCCGGTGCCCGTACGGACCGTTGGAATGAATGGCGCGGGCGAACACTTCTTTGCCGGTGCCGCTTTCCCCTGCGATCAGCACGGTAGAGTTGCTGGCGGAAATTTTTTTAGCCTTAGCCTTGACCTCTTTTAAAGAACGGCCGGTTCCGACCAGGTCTTCAAAACTAATTATTTCATGAGTATTCATAATTTCATAGGCCAGCTTTTGGGTTTCCCTGAAATCCCGGAAAGAGATCACCACGCCGGCAATACAGCCGTTTTTCAGCTTGATCGGCTTTGCCGTGCTCAAAAGATGCAGTCTCCGTCCTTCATAGTTAGTAAAAATTTCTTTTGAGTTGAATTCGTTTCCGCCCTGCAGTACTTCTGAAAGGGGAAGTGCCGGCAGTAATTGATTTGCATTTTGGCCCAGAACCCGTTGTTTTTTAGTTCCAAAAAACCTTTCCGCGGAATGGTTGAAGTGAGTAATGAGTCCCTGCCTGTCTGTTGCCAGGATGCCCTCGTCGACAGAGTCCACTACCGCTTCCAGGCGGGTAGCCATGATCATTCTTTCGGCTAGAATTTCCTGCTCATGTGCCTTGCTACTGATCAGGTCGGCCATTCTGCCGATAAATTCAATCAGGTAATCAGTATTCCGGCAAAGATTTTCCTGTTGGGTGTCGTCAAAGGCAATCAAGCTTATGGTTCCTAATACTTCTGATTCCGCAATGATGGGATATACGATGGAAGCTTTGTAAAAACAGCGGCCGGTTAACGGGCAGGATAAACAAATGTGATGATATCCGGCTTCACTGATAAAAATATAAGTCCCCGTCTGTAAAACGTGTTTATTGACAAAGCCGCGCAGGAGCCTGGAACCCACGTCGTTTCTCACTATCCCGGTTCCGGCCACGCGCACGAGATCAGTATCGATGATTTCCACTTCGACCTTCAGCACAGTGGCGATGGCCTCAGCCACTTTCTGACCGTTTTCACTGACCTGAGCCAACCTGGACATTAAAAACACCCCGGTTAATTTTATAATTTATATTACTATACTTGAAATAATTACTTTTTCCTGCCTGCATTTGAATATATGTGCAGATATATAAAAAGCCCCTCAGGGCTAACACTACAGGGGACTAGCGGGAGCCATGGGAGGAGCCATGGGGACGGTTCTAG
>DFAQ01000046.1 GCA_002365865.1 Pelotomaculum sp. UBA3102 | reverse complement strand
GCCACGTGTTTTAGAGCGCTGAAATGACATTTTTAAAAACTCTTACGAAAGAGTTTTGGAAGATAATGGGTTCATGCTTTTGCTATCGTGAGCTAAATATTCTTGTCATGATTTATTTTATATGCTAAAATGTATTTTGTTGAGTGTAAAAAAGAGGTATTGTACCCTGGAAATATACCTAGGGAAGGAGGGACCTTTGAATGAACCTCGTTCAATCACTGGAACAGGAACAGGTAAAGAAAAATGTGGTTAAGTTTAATCCCGGCGATACCGTCAGGGTTCACGTTAAGGTTGTTGAAGGCAGCCGGGAAAGGATACAGGTTTTTGAAGGTGCGGTGATTAGGCGCAGGGGCAGCGGCCTCGGCGAGACCTTTACAGTAAGAAGAGTATCATATGGTGTGGGAGTGGAAAGAACCTTTCCCCTGCACTCTCCTAAGTATGAACGGATAGATGTGGTGAGGAGAGGCCGGGTGCGCAGGGCAAGATTATATTACCTGCGCGGCCTGCGCGGTAAAGCTGCCCGCATTCAAGTCAAGAGATAAAACCAGGGACTGGGCTTTTTACAGTCCCTTTTTGCTTTTTGAGGTTCTGACGGTAAACAGTAGAATAGGAGGCATCGAAGTGGAGCAAGAAGACCCGAAAGAATTGTCCGCTGCTAGAAAAAGTCGTTCTTTTTTTAGTGAAGTATTTCAATCAGTAGCAATAGCGGTTCTCCTGGCCGTATTAATCAGGTTGTTTATACTGGAACCTTTTTATATTCCGTCCGGTTCTATGGAGCCTACTTTAAAGGAAAATGACCGGATCTTAGTCAGTAAGCTTAACTATTATTTTGAGGAACCGGAACGTGGCGATGTAATTGTTTTTAAGTACCCGCGGGATACCAGCCGGAACTTTGTGAAAAGAGTTGTGGCGGTGGGAGGAGAAACTTTGACTGTCAGGAACAGTGATTTATATATTAACGGCCGCGTGGTTCCGGAGCCATACCTGCCGCCCGGATTAAAGTTCGATGACTTCGGCCCCGTAGAAATACCGGAGGAAAGTTATTTCATGATGGGCGATAACCGCAATAACAGTGATGACAGCAGGGTATGGGGGTATTTACCGGAGAACCTGATTGTAGGAAAAGCGATAGCAATCTACTGGCCGCCAGGCCGCACCGGCATGGTGCATTAAGGTGTCTCATGGATATTAACTGGTACCCCGGTCATATGGCCAAGGCCAAGCGTTTGGTTAAAGAAAATCTCAAGCTGGTGGACATCGTGATCGAAGTATTGGATGCCAGGATTCCCGCCAGCAGCCGCAACCCGGACATCAGCAACATTACGGGGCAAATGCCGAGAATGGTAATATTAAACAAGTCTGACCTGGCTGATCCGTTAATGACTTCGCTCTGGAAAAAAGCTTACTCGAAAGAAGGGTATACAGTTGTTGCGGTTGATTCAATGAGCGGCAGAGGCATACGGGAGGTACCGGTCATGATCCGGCGGATGGCAAAGCCCAAAATGACCTCCCTGGTGTCCTCCGGCAGGCGGTCCCGGGCTGAACGATGTATGGTGATCGGTATACCCAATGTAGGTAAATCTCTTTTTATTAATAAATTAGTGGGACGGCGGGCCGCCAGGACGGGGGAGAAGCCCGGCGTGACACGCGGGCAGCAGTGGATCCGGGTGGCGGAGCAAATCGAGCTTATGGATACACCCGGCATACTTTGGCCGAAACTGGATGACCCGGAAACAGCCTTCCGCCTGGCAGTTACCGGTGCCATTAAAGAAGAGGTCTTTGACCCGGTTGAAGTTGCCGGAAAACTGTTAAAGCGGCTGGTGAAAACCTGTCCTGATTTGGTTGGGGAACGATACCGGCTTGATCGTTTACCTGAAGAACCGGGTGAACTGCTTGAGGCTATCGGGGCAAGGAGGGGTTTCTTTGTCTCAGGGGGCTACGTGGATAATTTGAAATCCGCCAGCATAGTTTTGAAAGAATTTCGGGAAGGCAAACTGGGAAGGCATACGCTTGACGAGCCCGGCCTTTATTTATCACCAATTTAAATTAAAATGTTGCAGGACTTTTGTCTGGTAACGGCGAATTTTATTTAAATAAAATTAAATGCAAACCGGTATATGGAGTAAGGAGGTGGTGTTCTTGCCCAGCCTGGGTATGCCTGAATTAATATTAATATTAGTTCTTGCACTGGTGATATTTGGACCGAAAAAATTGCCCGAAGTTGGAAAGTCTTTGGGGAAAACCTTAAATGAGTTTAGGAGGGCTTCGGTAGCCAGTTTCAGTGAAATAAATGATACCGTTGATGATGTAAAGAAAACAGCCGGCGAGGCAACTAAAGAAGTTAAAGAAATTAAAGATGAAGTTCATCAGGCGGCTAATATGGTAAAGGGTAAATCGGTTACCAGTAGTGCCGGCAAATAACCACTTATAAATTAATCGATACAATACAATAAATAAAAAATAAATAGAGCCGGGGAAATTTATATTTTCCCCGGCTTTTGTTATTTCTGAATTCCGGTCTAAATTCCGATGCTTTTTTTCTGAGAGCTACGCGTGGAATCCCGTTCCAAAGGGCTTACCGTGTGAGACAGGTTCTTCTTTGGGCAGAATCGGGAAGTTTTCCACCACGAAACAGTAAACCAGAACCAGGGCACTCCACATACCGATAGTAATCAGCCATTCCCAGATACTGGGAAAATAGCTTCCGCCTACGCTTTTAGCCATGCCGGTGAACACAACGTTCATACGGTTGAATACCACGCCGGCTACCACCAGAATTGAAGCGGTTAAAACTCCCGACAGCTTATTCTGGATGGACGGAGTGGCGTACATGACAATCGGCAGCAACACGAAGACAATCATTTCAATTAAAAACATGTTGCTTTCGTATGACCCGTTGAATGCCGTGGAAAACACGCCGCGATAAGCCAGGTCGCCCATTTTTACGATGAAGTAAATAATCATCATCCACATGGTGACTTTAGTCAGGCTGGAATATAGGTCCGTTTCGGGTTCCCGGTTATAAGCCCTGGCTGCAAGTGTCCCTTCAATAGTGACCATGGCCGGTCCCAGGAAGAATGCGGACCAGACAAAGAAAAACGGTATGATCATGGACCACCACAGGGGATTCAGCTTGTCGACGGCAACGATATAAAGAGAGCCGAGCGAGGACTGGTGTAATGTCGGCAGGACAATCCCGATGATCAGCAGCGGTGTCATGAATACACCGAGAAGCTTTTTCAAGGAGGGGCAGTTTACCCGCTCGAAGAAAATGTCACCGAATTCCAAGACCTGTACCGTAGTATAAAGTGCAATGCACCAGAATACTTCGAACAAAACGGAGTGGTAACCCCAGTAGAAGAAAGGCCTCCAGAAGTTAAACCATCTACCGATGTCGAGGAACAGGCTGACCAGTGCAATTACATATCCAATAAGTGAAGTCAACAGCGCTGCACGGACAATAGGCAGGTATTTATCCTTGTGCAGAACGTGAACGATTAAAGCCGTACTGAAACCGCCACCTGCCAGGGCAATGCCGCAGAACAGGTCAAACCCGATCCAGAGCCCCCAGGGCCACTCGTCGCTCAGGTTTGTTACCGCACCCAGGCCGTAAACAAAGCGGTATATCGCAGCTGCAGCAGCGATCAAAACCAAAACGATCAAAAGCAACCTGAACGGGGTCATTTTAAACCGCCATTTTTTACCATTTTGCATACATTCTCACCTCCGTACCAATTTAATCTTTCTCAACGGGAGCATATAATTCTTCTTCATTATGCACCTCGGCACGCCGTTTGGTGTAGGCGCGAAGCGCAGTCAGTACTGCACCCCAACCGAAAAAGATGTACGGGGTCCACTTGAGCACATCCCAAGTGTAAGAAGGTATGGATTTTTGTGAAACATCTTCTTTGAAACCGATTTTTTCGAAGGGAACGTCAGAAATATACAGCCATGACGTGCCGCCGTATTCTTTCTCCCCGTAAATTTTTTTATAGTAGTTAGGATTGCTGTCGATTCTTTCCCTCGCTTCCGCCAGTAGTTCTTCCCTGTCACCGAATTTCAGGGTGCCGGTGGGGCAGGCGGTTACGCACGCCGGTTTCATACCTTCCTGCAAGCGCTCATAGCAGAACTTGCATTTTTGTACGTAAGGGAAGGCTTTCTCCCATTGGAAAGCAGGTACGCCGAAGGGGCAGGCAATCATGCAGTAGCGGCAGCCCACGCAGTAATCCTGGTTCAACACGGTAGGCTTGTATATTACAGCGCCTTCTTTTGTCTTGACAAAAGAATGGGTAAAACAAGCTGATTCACAGGCAGGCTCATTGCAGTGCATGCATTGCTTCTTTACAAAGCGCCATTTTACCTGGCCGTCTTCTTCAATGATATAGTAGTTTACCACGGTCCAGGTGTCGGCGTCTATTTTTCCGGGGCTGTCCCAAGTGTTACTGAAGGTCGTTTTCTTAGGGGGCAGGTCGTTCCACGTTTTGCACGCTACCATGCAGCTCCGGCAACCAATACACCTGGTAACATCCACTAATACACCTTTTGACATCATCACACACCTCCATTTACCGCTAATTTAGCTCGTGACTGTTACACCTTAAGCTTTTCTTACATTGCATAGAAAAGCTTTATATTCGGGAATCCTGGTATTGGGGTCCCCGACGTAAGGTGTTAATTCGTTTGCCGTGCTGCCGGGAGCCAAACTCTGGTAGCCCCAGTGCCAGGGCAGGCCCACAATTTCCACAATCGAGCCGTTTACTTTCAGCGGTTTAATTATCGGCAGGACGCAAGCTTTACATTTTATTTCAGTACGTGCCGAACTTACTATTACATCATCACCCGGATTTATTCCCAACTTACTGGCCAGATCCGGTGATATTTCACAGAACATTTCCGGCATTAATTCCGTCAAATTAGGACAGTTCCTGGTCACCGCGCCGCTTTGATAATGCTCAATCAAGCGGTGTGTGGTACCGACATACGGAAAGTCCGGACTGGAAGTCTGCGCGAGCTTGGCAAAATCTCCTTTAAACTTGGCAGCCAAGGGGTTGTTCTGTTGTTTGCTCATGATATTCTGAACCGGGCTTTCCACCGGCTCGTAATGTTCCGGTAAAGGCCCGTCCTTCAAGCCGACAGGGGCATACACGCGCCCCAATCCCTCGACGGTCATGATGAAAGGAGTGGCGGCCGATACTTGTGGTGGTATGGGCTGATCCCCCGATTTATAACCGAAATCCGGTACGTCGTTGTTGATCCATTTCGCTCCGTCCCAGGTCACCAGGGCTCTTTGCGGATCCCACGGTTTGCCGGACGGGTCGGCCGAGCAGCGGTTGTAAACGATCCGCCGGTTTAAAGGCCAGGAAAACGACCAGTTCGGGAAGAGGCCCAGGCCGCTTTGATCTTCCGTGCTGCGGCGCTTGCAGGCGGGTACTTTCAGTTCCGGATCGACGTACATATATCCGGTGTAGATCCAGATACCGCAAGCGGTGGAACCGTCGTCTTTAAGCTTGCCGAAGGAATTCAGCACGGTCCCGTCGGATACCACGTAGCCGTTCATCTCATTGGCTATTTTAACAATATCCGGTTCTTCGTGTCCTTCGATATCATAATTCCAAAGCATTTTCATTATCGGTTCGGGAAATTTACCGCCGCTTTGATATTCCTTACGGATGGCTTTCATCAGGCGGTCGGCAATCCAGAGGTCGCTTTTGGCGTCTTTAGGCGGTTCCACTGCTTTCCAGCGCCATTGAATCCAGCGGGAACTGTTGGCCACGGTTCCTTCTTTCTCGTATGAAAAAGCTGCCGGTAGCAGGAAAACCTCCGTTTTGATGTCGGCGGGATTTACCCCCGGACGCTTCCAGAAAGACACGGTTTCCGTTTCAAACAGGTCAATACCCACCAACCAGTCCAAGTTTTCCAGAGCTTTGCGCTCTAAAGCGGCCGCAGGACCGCCTACAGCCGGGTTTTGCCCCCAGGCGATGAAGCCCTTGATTTTACCTTCGTACATGGCTTCAAAAAAGGCCATGTGGGAATGGTCACCACCGGTATGCTTGGGCATCCAATCGAAACAAAAGTCATTGGCGCTGGTGGCGTAATCCCCGTAGAAGGCTTTCAAAAGGCTGATAAAAAACTTGGGCTTGTTTTTCCAGTAGCCCGAAGCGGGCGTTTCTTTTTCCAGGTAGTCTTTCAGATTGGAATGCTTGGCTGCGTTCGGCATGGGCAGATAGCCGGGCAGCAGGTGGTACAACATGGCCAAATCCGTAGAACCCTGGACGTTGGATTCGCCGCGCTGGGCGTTTACCCCGCCGCCGGGAATGCCGATGTTGCCCAGAAGCAACTGCAGCATAGCAACGGAACGCACGTTTTGGGCCCCGTAAGTATGCTGAGTGATGCCCATGGCGTAAACCAGGTTGCCGGCCTTACCGGGTTTGCCGGTGGAGCAATACAGTTCACAGACTTTTTGGTAAATGTCTTCGGGAGTGCCGGTAATTTTACTTACGGTTTTAATATCATAGCGGGCTACGTGTTTCTTCAAAATTTGAAATACGCAGTTGGGATCTTGCAGCGTCGGGTCTTTTTTCACGCTGTCCCCGTTTTTTTGGTACTGCCAGGATTGATTATCGTAACTAAATTTGTCACCTTTTTCGGCTAACCCGGTAAAAACGCCGTCCTTAAGGGCATATTCCGGGTTGATTAAGTAAGATGCATTGGTATAATTCACCACGTACTCGTGATGGTAAAGGTTATTTTGGATGGCATAATTCATTAGACCTAACAGAAATGCAATATCAGTCCCGGGACGTATGGGAGCGTATAAGTCCGCCTTTGCCGCCGACTTGGTAAACCTGGGGTCGGCACAAATGATTTTAGCACCCCGTTTTGCTTTTGCCATTCCCATGTGGCGCATGGCCATGGGGTGGTTTTCCGCGGGGTTGGCCCCGATAATTAAAAACACGTCGCTGTTCTGGTAATCGGGGAAAGAGTTGGTCATGCAGCCTCTACCGAACGTTTGGGCCAGACCGGCCACCGTGGTAGAGTGTCAGAGACGGGCGTGGTGGTCCATGTTTACGACACCCAGCGCCCGCATGAGCTTGTGCATTAAGTAGTTTTCTTCATTGTCGATGGAAGCACTGCCTAATTGGGCAATAGCCTGGGTCCGGTTGACCGTAACCCCGTTTTCGTCCTTTTCTTCAAAAGTCTCGTCACGTGTTTTCTTGATCCTCTTGGCAATTTCTGAAAGGGCCCAGTTCCAGTCTTTTTTCTCCCATTTGTCGCTGCCGGGTGCGCGGTAAAGCACTTCCGTCAACCTGCGGTCATTTGCCACTCTGCGACGCTTCGGGTTAACAACCGTATTGGCGTTTCCGATGGCGATCCCTTTGCAGCACATGGTTCCGTCGTTATTGGGGTTGTCCGGGTCACCTTCGATATTTATTATTTTATTTCCTTCAGAATAAACAATAAGGCCGCATCCGCAACCACAAAAAGCACAAACAGAAGGGGTTTCCTTGGCTTTTTTTATTTTTAACGGACCTACGTCAAAAGTAGGTAATTTACCCTCTGCCGTACTCGCCATGGCCGGTGCGGCGGTTGCCCCCTCCAATAATGCGGTACCGGCGGTTCCCAGGCCCAAGTACCTTAGAAAGTCACGACGATTAAGTTTGCGCATTAAGACACTTAACCCCCCTTTACTTTAAACCCTGATCTTCCTCCCATTAAAAAATTATTATTTATTATGCTAAGCCGATCATCCCTCCTTTCAATAATTAAAATAGCTGTTGCTTAACTAAACTAACAACTATCTGAAGTCTGAGCTTCAGACATTTCAGCAGCTTCTTGCAGTCTTTTCTTACGGGCGGTTCTCCGCTCGACTATTTTTACAATCCAGGCACTTACTTCATAAAGCAGGTACATGGGACCGCTGACAATTAAACAAGTAATGATATCCGGAGTGGGTGTAAGCACTGCCGCCAGGACTACTATAGCCAGTATAGCGTAACGCCGGTTTTTCGACATAAAACGATAAGAAATAAGCTCCATTTTGGCCAGGAAAAAGCTGACTAAAGGAAACTCAAATACGATACCGAAAGGCAGGAGAAAGGTAATAGTAAACGCAATATATTTATCAATGGTCAGCATAGGCATCAGTTCAGGACCGGCAAAACGCAGCAAGAACATAATGCCTAAGCGGTAGACCCCAAAAAAAGCAAAGGTTATTCCGCCGATAAAACTAAAAAATGAAATTAAAACAAAAACAGTAAAATATACCCGTTCGTTTTTTTTCAGGGCAGGAATGATAAAACTCCATACCTGCCATAAAATGACCGGGAGGGCGGCCAGAAAACCAACAAACAACGACAGCTTGATCTTAACCCAAAGAGCTTCGGTAACACCGGTAAAAAATATTTTATTACCGGTGTTGGTTAACGGCTCTAATAATACAGCTAAGATCTGATCAATAAAAAAATACGCACCGACAGCAAAGACAATTGTTCCTATTATGGAAACAATTAAAACTTTGCGCAGTTCTTCCAGGTGTTCAATTATGGACATTTCGTCGGTTTTTTTAGCCAAAATTTTTCTTCCCTCGCCAGAAATTATACTGCTTTAAATAATACGTCATGGCCCTTGAACCGTGCTATTAATCAGCGATTTAATCCGGTTTCTTTTATGAATATTTAGCTCTTAGCAGCATTAATCAAATTTTGTTCTTTCTGTCCTTCTTTGTTTTCGTTTTCATTTGGCTCGACATCATTCATAATTTCTTTTGACGAACTGCGAAATTCCTTGATGGTTTTACCCACTGCCTTACCGAGGTCCGGCAGTTTGCCCGGACCGAAGATAATAAGTGCTAAGGCCAAAATCAATATTAATTCCATTGCGCCGATTTGTGGCATAAAAAACACACTCCTTTCTGTTTTTAAATTACGACATGGCAACTTGAAACTCCTGCCTGGCAGTTGTTATTTTTCACTGTCATTTAATGCTAGGTTGGCTTTTTGGTTGGAAAAACCCTCACGCATGGCAATAAAATCAAGTTGTATGGTATTGATATCCTCCCAGAGCAGGTCAACCTCTTCATTTCCGGCACTTGCTTCGTCAACCGTTTTAATATAACCATGGCAGTTTTCACAAAAATATACCCGGTATTTATCAATTCCTTCCATGGTGAAAAATTGTGATTCATTACTCAAACAATACGGGCAACCTAAGCGATTAAAACGCCATTTTGTCTCGCACCAGCCGCATGAAAGATAGCGCTTACCTTCTTCTTTTTCCAGCAATGCAATGTTGGGGTAACTTCCGCAAACCGGACAAAATCCTTTCAGCCATTTCTCGAGATCATACAGGGACGACATATATTTTCCGTATTCACGCATAAACGGTTTCACAGAGTAATTACGCATAAAATCAAAAATATCCTGGTTAACATCTTCATTAAAATAGTAAGTGAAGCTGCTGCCCGGGATAATTGCTTTAGATACAAAAGCTTTTTTTTCAGAAGGTTCGGCGGGTAAAGCGCTGATTATTTTGGTAATTTCTTCGGCCAGATCGGGTTGGTACTTTTGGATAACTTCGGAAATTTGCTTCATGATTACAAAAAAATCTTCGTATTTAACGATTGGAGGGCTGATATTAATTAAAGGAACTGCTTTTTCCCGGCAAGTTTTGATAACTTCCGGTTCGGGGGTTTGAAATACAATAGAGTCTTCAGATAACCAGGTGCTTATCAACTCTTTATAGAAACCATCCATTTGCTGTAGAGAATTTTCTTTCATTTTATCCCACTTTCTTTTTTAATTAATAGATTATTATGTAATTATATTTTTTTTATTTTTGAAAGTCAACGATATAATGTAATGAGCATTTTGCTTTGTAAGCA
>DFAQ01000019.1 GCA_002365865.1 Pelotomaculum sp. UBA3102 | reverse complement strand
GAAGGACTCAATGAGACATTATAAGGTCCGGCATCCACCGGAATATCCTGCTCAATGTCCGCCTGCGCCGCATCAACATTGACCACGGCTTTAACCCGGTCAATTTTATTCACTACCGTGGCCGGACCCCTGACAATCACCGTATCGGGCCGGCTTTCCGGGGTCAGGGCCGTGTAGCCCCGGGCCGGGGCGCCCCGCAGTTCCACCGTTACGGAAACCTTCCGGTCCACCAGCCGGTCCACTTTAAGCGCCACTTCTTCCGGGCTTACCTGCAATATCTCCAACCCCGCGGGCGCGGTAACCCGCACCGGTAACACCATCTCACCGGCCTTCCCCTCGGGCAGGTTGACCACGGCCTTGAAACTCCACGGGGCCAGGTTGGCCAGTTGGCTGCGGCTGCCCTTCACTTTAACCTCGACGCTTTCAGGCATCCCTTCAGTAATGATAAAGTTTTGTCCCAGGCCGGAATTTTCCAGGTTGACATTGATATTCTTTTCCCGGACCGGGTTTTGCTCGTTACTTACATAAACCCACAACACGAAGGCCAGCAGCAAAGAAAGCAGTTTGATCGTATTGTTGCGCCAGTGCAGACGGACCACTTTATTACCTCCTGGACCACAGTGATGAAATAGAATTAGCGGTCCGGTTATTTAAAAGCCCGGTCAACCGGTCCTGCAGGCCGGCCTCATCCAACCCCCGGGTGATCGCGCCTTCCACCGCCACGGACACGATCCCGGTCTCCTCCGAGACGATCACCGCCACCGCATCGGAAATTTCGGTAATGCCGATACCGGCCCGGTGCCTCGTGCCCAGTTCGCTGGTGAGGTAAGGGTTCTCGCTCAGGGGTAAAAAACAGGCCGCGGCAACCACCCGTCCTCCGCGGATAACCACGGCCCCGTCGTGCAGGGGCGTTTTCGGAATAAATAAATTTACCAGGAATTCCGCCGATACGATACCGTCAATTTTCACACCGGTATCAATATGCTCCTCCAATCCGGTTGCGCGTTCCAGGACAATCAACGCCCCCGTCTTGTTCTTGGACAGCACCGCAACCGACCGGGTAATTTCGGCGATTATTTTGGCCCGGTTAATCTCCCCTGTTCCTGTCACCAGGGAGGTGCGGGCCAAAAATTTGCCGCTGCCCAGTTTCTCCAGCGCCCGCCTGAGTTCGGGCTGGAACACAATCGGCAGCGCGACCACCAGTGCCGTCATGGCCTGTTTTAAAAGCCAGCTCATGGTGTAAAGATTGAACAGGCTGGAAAGCGCGGTAGCCACCAGCAGCACCACCAGGCCTTTAATCAACTGGACCGCCCTGGTTCCTTTAATCAGAAGCATCAGCCGGTAGATCACGAAGGCCACAATCAAAACATCAATAATGCTGGTTAAGTTGAATTTAAGCAGCGTTTTTAAATATTCCAGGCTTGAGTGCCAGATCTGCTCCAACGGCTGTGCTCCTCCTTACACCAATTTCTAAGCATTTTCCAGTTTCAATAGCCCGTAGGCAATGCTGTCCGCCAGCGCCTGCCAGCTGGCTTCGATAATGTTGCTGGAAACTCCCACCGTGCCCCAGGAATGCCTGCCGGCGGCAGTCTCTATATGCACCCGGACCACCGCCGCGGTGCCGTCTTTTTCATCGAGCACCCGAACCTTGTAGTCGGTAAGATGCATCTTTTTAATACACGGGAAAAATTCTTCCAGGGCTTTCCGCGCAGCGTTGTCCAGGGCGTTCACCGGGCCGTTGCCCTCAGCCGCGGTATGCACTATCCGGTCGCCCACCTTGACCTTGATAATGGCTTCGGCATAGGGCAGACCGCTTTCTCTCTTTTCGATCATCAGGCGGAGGGACTCCAGGGTAAACGGCTCCCGGTAGCCGTTAAAAACCTTGCGGAGCAGCAGTTCAAAAGAACCTTCCGCTCCCTCGAACTGGAACCCCTGGTTTTCCAGGTGTTTTATTTCCTCCAGCAAACGCCTGTCCTCCGGGGTCTGGTGATCCAGCTTCAAGTCTAATTCTTTATACTTGTACAGTAAATTCGACATGCCCGAAAGCTCCGACACCAGCACCCGGCGGCGATTTCCCACCAGCTCCGGAGCGATGTGCTCGTAAGTCCGGGAATCTTTCATCAGAGCGTTGACGTGCACGCCCCCCTTATGCGCGAAGGCGCTGAATCCCACGTAAGGCTGGTTGGGATTGGAATTGACGTTGGCCACCTCGCTGACATAACGCGACACCTCGGTCAGGCGGGCAATTTTTTCACGGGGAATGGTTGCGATGCCGCACTTCAGACTGAGGTTCGGGATTACGGAGCACAGGTCGGCGTTCCCGCATCTTTCCCCGTAACCGTTCACCGTCCCCTGCACCTGCACCGCCCCTGCCTGCACCGCCATGAGAGAATTTGCCACCGCCAATTCTCCGTCATTATGGGCGTGAATACCCAGGGGAATATCAAGACGGCTTTTGACGGTTGCCACGATCTCCTTTATTTCCAGGGGCAGGCTGCCCCCGTTGGTGTCACACAGCACCACGGCGGACGCGCCGCCCTCCTGCGCCGCCTTAACCGCCTCCAGGGCGTATTGCGGGTTGGCTTTATAACCGTCAAAGAAATGCTCCGCGTCAAAAAAGACCTCCAGGCCGCGGCGCTTCAAATAGGCTAAAGTATCCCGGATTAGGTCCAGATTCTCTTCCCGGATAATCCCCAGGGCCTTAGTGGCGTGAAAATCCCACGTTTTACCAAAAATTGTCGCCGCCTGCACCCCGGAATCAATAATGGATCTTACACTGGCATCATTTTCCGTCTGCACACCGTGTTTACGGGTGGAACCAAAAGCAACCAGCCTGGAATTTTTCAGGTCATAGTCCTTAATGCGCTTGAAGAAGTCAAGATCCTTGGGATTGGAACCGGGCCAGCCTCCTTCAATATAGTGAAAACCGGCCTGATCCAGGCATAATGCTATTTTTATTTTGTCTTCACAGGAAAAAGAAATACCTTCCTTCTGGGTGCCGTCACGCAGCGTAGTATCGTAGATTTGCACCGCAGACATTAAATATCACCTCAATCCAATCCTCCCGCGGTAAAAACCCGTTATGACTCCCGGGCTATCTGTTCTATGATCCGGTCACTCATCTGTATGGTATTGACCGGTGCTTTGCCTTCCTCCGCGAGGTCGGCGGTACGGGCACCGAGATCCAGAACCCTGGCCACGGCCCGTTCTATGCAATCGGCTTCGTCTTTAAGGTCAAGCGAGTAACGCAGCAGCATGGCGCCGGACAGGACGGCGGCAATGGGATTGGCCGTTTGCCTGCCGGCCAGGTCGGGAGCCGAACCGTGAGCGGGTTCGTAAAGACCGGTACTGCCGCCCAGGCTGGCCGAGGGCAGCATGCCCAGGGAACCTGCCAATACGGATGCCTGATCGCTTAAAATATCACCGAACAGGTTCTCAGTCACCAGTACATCGAATTGACGGGGGTTTTTAACCAGTTGCATGGCGCAGTTATCGACATACATATGCTCCAGTTCTATCTCCGGATATTCCCGCCCGGCGGCGGTTACCACTTCCCGCCAGTGACGCGAGCTCTCGAGAATATTGGCCTTGTCAACCGAGGTTACTTTTTGGCGGCGCCGGCCGGCCTGTTCAAAAGCGAACCGGGCAATGCGCTCGATCTCGGCGGTGGTATACTCCAGGGTGTCGACCGCCCTGATTCCCCCGCCGGGCAATGATTCACGGTATTTCTTACCGAAATAAAGCCCCCCGGTCAGTTCCCGCACCACCAGCAAATCCACGCCGGTCACCACCTCCGGCTTCAAAGGAGAAGCCTCGGCCAGCGCCGGAAAAACCTTGACCGGGCGCAGGTTGACATAAAGGCCCAGTTCCTTGCGCAGGGACAGGAGGCCGCCTGCTTCGGGACGCAGGTGCACGGGAAGTTTATCCCAGCGCGGCCCGCCCACGGCCCCCAAAAGAACAGCGTCACTGTTCCGGCACAACTCCAGGGTTTCACCGGGCAGGGGATGACCCGTCGCGTCACAGGCGGCACCGCCTACCAGGGCTTCATTAAATTTAAATTCCCGGTGATACTTTTGCCCCACGCTTTTTAATATTCTAACCGCCTGGGCAATGATTTCCGGGCCGATCCCGTCCCCAGGCAACACGGCTATTTGGTACATTGCCGTTTCATCCTTTCAGCTATGTAGCTAATTAGTCCTCCCGCGGCAATGATTTGCTGCATGAAAGGCGGCACCGGGTTAGCCCGGTAGGTTTTCCCTTTAGAAAGGTTGGTTATGGTGCCGGTGTTCACGTCCACGGAAACCTCGTCTCCCAGTTCGACATCCGCGGCGGCTTCCGGCGATTCAAAAATCGGCAGGCCGATATTAAAGGCGTTCCGGTAAAAAATACGGGCAAAGGACCCGGCAATGACGCACGACACTCCCGCCGCCTTAATGGCGATGGGGGCGTGTTCCCTGGAACTGCCGCAGCCGAAATTTTTGCCTGCCGCAATAATGTCCCCTGGTCTGACCCGCGCCGGGAAAGCCGGGTCGGCGTCTTCCATGCAGTAACCCGCCAGTTCTTTCGGGTCGGAGGTGTTCAAGTAACGGGCCGGTATGATGGCGTCGGTATCGACGTCATCACCGAACTTCCATACCGTACCTTTAAGTTCCAATTATACCACCTCCTCCGGGCCGGCGATACGGCCCATGACGGCCGACGCGGCGGCTACCGCCGGGTTGGACAGGTACACTTCACTTTCGGGGTGCCCCATGCGGCCCTTAAAGTTGCGGTTCGTGGTAGCGACCGCCCGCTCTCCCCCGGCCAGGATGCCCATGTGCCCGCCCAGGCACGGCCCGCAAGTCGGGGTGCTTACCGCACCGCCGGCGGTGACAAACGTTTCAATTAATCCTTCTTTCAGGGCCTGGAGGTAGATCTCCCGGGTGCCCGGGAACACGATCAGGCGCACATTTTTATGCACCTTCCGCCCCTGCAATACCCCGGCGGCAATTCTCAAATCCTCCATCCGGCCGTTGGTACAGGAACCGATCACTACCTGGTCGATCGCTACATTTCCCGCTTCACTGACCGGCCGGGTGTTCTCCGGCAGGTGTGGGAAAGCAACCTGGGGTTCGATCAGAGCAACATCGAAATGATAAACCTTTTCGTAAACGGCATCCGGATCACTCCGGTAAAATTGATATGGTCTCCGGCAGCGGCCCTCAACGTAAGCCGCGGTTATTTCATCCGGGGCGATGATTCCGTTTTTTCCCCCGGCTTCGACGGCCATATTGCACATAGAGAAACGCCCGTCCAGGGACAGGCCGGCAATTGCAGCACCGGTAAATTCCATCGCCTTGTAAAGTGCCCCGTCCACGCCGATCGCCCCGATGGCGTAAAGAATCAGGTCCTTGCCGCCCACCCAGGGTTTTAGCGTTCCTTCAAATTCGAATTTAATCGTCTCCGGCACTTTCAGCCACGTCTCTCCCGTGGCCATGGTGGCCGCCAAGTCCGTGCTGCCCACCCCCGTGGAAAAAGCGCCGAGCGCTCCGTAGGTACAGGTGTGCGAGTCGGCTCCGATAACCAGGTCACCCGGCCCGACCAGGCCTTGCTCAGGCAGGAGGCAGTGCTCTATGCCCATCTGTCCCACATCAAAAAAATGGGGCAGGCCATGTTTGCGGGAAAATTCTTTCACGGTTTTGACCTGCTCCGCCGATTTGATGTCCCGGTTGGGGACAAAATGATCGGCTACCAGGGCAATGCGTTCCCGGTCAAAAACGTCTTTGACTCCGATTTTATTAAACTCTTTAATGGCCACCGGTGCCGTAATATCATTCCCCAAGACCAGATCAACCCGGACACTGACTAATTCCCCCGGGACAACCCGCTCTTTACCGGCATGGGCCGCCAGGATTTTTTCCGTAATGGTCATCGGCATCTGGTTCACCCCGTTTTGCAAGTATTTTTTCCTGTTTTTAAATACGAAAACTGTTTAATTAACTGCCGTTATTTTCTGATTCATTTTTTTCATTTTTTTCCGCCTGCCTGAGCTCCCAAACCAGTTTGTTCACGGCGTTGATGTAAGCCTTGGCGCTGGCCTCCATCACATCGGTGCTGATCCCCCGGCCCATGTAAACCTTTTGTCCGTCCAGGGTTATTTTCAGGGTAACGTCACCCAGGGCGTCTTTTCCTTCGGTGATGGCGTCAATGCCCCATTCGGTCATGGTACAGGTCAATTTAGTGATTTTATCCACCGCCTTACAAACGGCGTCAACCGGCCCGTTGCCGCAGGCCGCCTCTTCCATGACCTGCCCGTTCTGCCTGAGACCGACCGTGGCGGTAGGGACAATCGTGGTGCCGCTGGAGATATGTAAATACTCCAGGCTGTAAGTGTGCGGCACCCGGCGCATTTCTTCCTCTACGATCGCTTCCAGGTCCAGCTCGCTGATATTTTTCTTTTTATCGGCCAGGTCCTTGAAGCGGGTAAAAATTTTATTGACCTCTTCTTCGGAAAGAATATACCCGAGTTCTTCGAGCCGGTTCCGGAAAGCATGCCTGCCGGAATGTTTTCCCAACACCAGCTTGCTGCTGCTGATCCCCACCATGTCCGGATTCATAATTTCGTAAGTAGTCCGTTCTTTCAGCACCCCGTCCTGGTGGATCCCCGCTTCGTGGGCAAACGCGTTGTTCCCTACCACCGCCTTGTTGGCCTGAACCTTCATACCGGTCAGAGTGCTGACCATTTTGCTGGTCCGGTAGATTTCCTGCGTCCGGACGCCGGTATAGTAGTTATAGTGGTCCTTCCTGGTGTGCAGGGCCATCACTACTTCCTCAAGCGCGGCGTTGCCCGCCCGCTCGCCGATACCGTTAATGGCCCCCTCCACCTGCCGGGCGCCGCTTGCCACAGCGGCAAGGGAGTTGGCTACGGCCAAACCCAGGTCATTGTGACAGTGCACGCTCACAATCGCCTTTTCGATGCCGGGCACTTTGCCACAGATAGTTTCGATAAACCTGCCCCACTCCGCCGGGGTGGTATAACCGACGGTATCCGGTATATTCACGACCGTTGCCCCAGCCTCGATCACAGCCGCCAGGACCCGGCATAAAAAATCCAGGTCGGACCGGGAAGCGTCTTCCGCCGAAAACTCAACGCTGGAAGTGTATGATTTGGCGTGTTTTACCGCTGCCACGGCCGCCTCCAGCACCTGCTCCCTGCTCAGGCGCAGCTTGTGTTGCATGTGGATATCCGAAGTGGCGATAAAGGTGTGAATCAGCGGTTGCTCGGCATACTGCACCGCTTCCCAGACCCGGTCGATATCCTTAAAGTTGGCCCTGGAAAGACCCGTTACGGCAACCCCTTTGACTTCCCGGGCCACAGCACGGACGGCATTAAAATCGCCGGTAGAGGAGATGGGAAAACCCGCCTCTATCACGTCTACACCCAGCCTGGCCAGTTGCCTGGCTATCTGCACTTTTTCGCTTACGGCCAGGCTGACTCCGGGCGATTGCTCGCCGTCCCTTAAAGTGGTGTCAAAAATATAAACCCGCTGGCTCATATGCCCCTCCAAAATTTTATTTATCGACGGCTTCATCAATATTGGTTCCTGCCAGCACCATCGGCAATACATTCTCATCACCGCTGACGATACAGTTAACCATGACCGGCACCGGTGAAGCTAATATTCCGGGAAGGAGCTCCATTAATTGTTCCGGTGTTTCCACGGTATACCCTTCCATCCCGTACATCCTTCCAAGCGCGGCAAAATCCAGGTTGAAGCGGAAATCCACGGCAATATATCTTTTATCATGGTAATATTCCTGAAGCTGGCGGACCATTCCCAGTTTCCGGTTATTGATAATAAATATTTTCAAGGGCAGATTCTGCTCGGCGGCAGTCGCCAGTTCCTGAATGGTCATTTGAAAACCGCCGTCCCCCGCCACCAGGATCACCGTTCTGCCGGGCGCGCCCAATCCGGCGCCGACGGCAGCCGGCAGGCAAAACCCCATCGCCCCGAGCCCGCCCGAAGACAAAAAGCAGCGGGGCTCTTTAAACCTCATGTACTGGGCCGCCCACATCTGGTGCTGTCCTACGTCCGTAACCACAATCGCGTCACAAGGTTTATACTGGTTTAATTTTTCGATCACAAACTGAGGTTTTAAAACATCTTGCCGCTCCTGTTTATAAACCAGCGGATTTTCAAGTTTGAGTTGCTCGATCCGCTCGAACCAGGCGGCATTGTCTTTTTTGTCCAAAAGCGGCAGGAGCGCTTCCAAAACCGTTTTTACATCGCCTACGATCGGCAGGTGGGTACGCACGTTCTTGCCGATCTCGGCCGGGTCGATGTCGATATGAATTACCCGGGCCGTGGGCGCAAACCCGCTTATTTTGGAAACCACCCGGTCGTCAAAACGCGCGCCTACGGCAATCAGGCAGTCACACCCGGTAACCGCCAGGTTGGCGTACCGGGTACCGTGCAGTCCCAGCATACCCAGAAAAAGGGGGTGGTCACCGGGAAAACAACCCAGGCCCATCAGGGTATGGGTCACCGGTGCGGAAATTGTTTCCGCCAGCTTGAGCAGTTCCTGCGACGCGCCGGAAATACGGACGCCCCCGCCGGCATAAATGACCGGCCGTTCTGACTTCATAATGACCCGGGCCGCCTGTTGCACCATTGAAGGATGCCCTTTATAGGTGGGCTTATAGCCGGGCAAAGCGAAATTTTTCGGGTATTTGAACTTAATTTTGCGCGAGGCAATATCCCTGGGCAGGTCAATCAGTACCGGACCCGGGCGACCGGTAGAAGCTATATGGAACGCTTTCTTGACGATCATTGGCAGTTGCCGCGGATCTTTTACCAGGTAATTGTGCTTGGTAACCGGTATGGTAATGCCGGTAATATCCACTTCCTGAAAAGCGTCGGTACCGACCTGGGTGGTGGCCACCTGGCCGGTAATGACTACCATGGGCACCGAATCCATATAAGCGTTGGCAATGCCGGTCACAAGATTGGTGGCGCCGGGCCCGGATGTGGCGATGCAGACCCCGACCTTTCCGGTCACCCTGGCGTAACCGTCGGCCGCGTGCGCCGCCCCCTGTTCGTGACGTACCAGGACATGCTTGATGGAGGAACCGTACAGCGCGTCGTAAACGGGGAGTATGGCCCCACCCGGACACCCGAAAATTATTTTTACCTCTTCCTTTTCCAGGCATTGAATGAGGGCTTCCGCAGCAGTAATCTCCAAGCAAATCCCCCCTAACCATAATCAGCCGCCGATACCCGACGCGGTACTAACAACCCGGCGTCCGGGATCTCACGTCCGACCTTTACTTTTTAAGCCACGGCATCATCTTGCGCAGTTCTGAACCGACTTTCTCGATCGGCAGTTCCTTTTCCCGCTTGGCAACGGCATTAAACACCGGCTGGTTGGCCTGGTTCTCCAGGATCCACTTCTTGGCAAACTCGCCATTCTGAATTTCAGACAGAACCTGCTTCATTTCCTTGCGGGTACTTTCGTTTATTATCCGCTTGCCGGTCATATAGTCACCGTATTCGGCAGTATTACTGATGGAGTAACGCATATAGCTCAAGCCGCCCTCGTTGATCAGGTCGACGATCAACTTCATTTCGTGAAGGCATTCAAAATAAGCCATTTCCGGGGCATACCCCGCTTCTACCAAGGTATCGAAACCCGCCTTGATTAACTCGGTGACCCCACCGCACAGTACCGCCTGCTCACCGAAAAGATCGGTCTCGGTCTCCTCCCGGAAACTGGTTTCAAAAACACCCGCCCGGGTGCCCCCGATACCCTTGGCGTAAGCCAAACTCAGTTCCTTGGCCTTGCCCGAATAATCCTGGTGCACGGCAATCAGGGAAGGAACTCCCTTGCCTTCCAGGTACATCCGGCGGACCATATGGCCCGGGCCCTTCGGCGCCACCATAAACACATCCACGTTGCCCGGTGGCACGATCTGGCCGAAATGGATGTTGAAACCGTGGGAAAACATCAGTGCCTTGCCTTCACCGAGGTGAGAAGCGATGTCTTCCTGGTAGATGCGCGCCTGGTGCTCGTCGGGAACCAGCATCTGAATAATGTCAGCGGCTTCTGCCGCCTCGGAAAATAAAGCTGTTTCCAACCCGTCGGATTCCGCTTTGGACCGGCTGTTGCTGTTCCTGCGCAGTCCGACGACAACGTCCAGACCGCTGTCTTTTAAGTTTTGCGCCTGGGCGTGCCCCTGGCTCCCGTATCCCAATACGGCAATCTTCTTCCCTTTCAATAAGCTCAAGTCAGCGTCGTGATCGTAATAAACGTTTACCATCTAAACCATATCCTCCTCTTTGTAACCGTTATTTTTAGTGCCGGGCTTCAAACCGCGAAGCATGGCTATTTTCCCGGTTCGGACCAGTTCTTTAATCCCGAAAGGACGCAGGCAGTTCTCAAAGGCGTCGATTTTTCCTTCATCCCCGGTTACTTCTATGGTCAGGGTCTTGCGGCCCACGTCGACAATGCGTCCCCGGAAAATGTCCACTAACTGCATTATCTCCGACCTGGTAGCCGCTTCGGCGTAAACCTTGATCATTACCAGTTCCCGGTCGACGTAGGCATCCTTGGTGATATCGTTGATTTTGATCACGTCGATAAGTTTGTGCAACTGCTTGTTAACCTGCTCCAGGACCTGGTCGTCGCCCTCCACCACAATGGTCATCCTGGAAACAGCCGGGTTATCCGTTCTTCCCACGGCCAGGCTGTCAATGTTAAAACCCCGCCGGCTGAAGAGACCGGCGACCCGGGCCAATACTCCCGGGGTATTCTCCACCAGTACCGTAAGGGTATGTCTCATTTGCAGAACCTCCTCTAACCGAGCATCTTGTTAAGAGACCCCCCCGGGGGAACCATCGGAAAAACATTATCTTCCCGGTCGACAACGAAATCGATCATTACGGGCTTACCGGACCGTATTGCCCGTTCAATCGCCGGGGCCACCCCGTCACGGGTGGTGACCCTGATTCCTTCGGCGCCGTATGCCTCGGCCAGCTTGACAAAATCAGGGTTGATTAATTCGCTCTGGGAATATCTCCGGTTGTAAAATAGTTCCTGCCACTGCCTTACCATGCCCAGGTAGCCGTTATTTATGATGGCTATGTTGATGGGAAGGTTATAATTAACGGCGGTAACCAGTTCCTGGATATTCATCTGGATGCTGCCGTCCCCGGCAATATCAAATACCACATCTTCAGGGCAGCCGACCTGGACGCCGACTGCCGCCGGCAAGCCGTATCCCATGGTCCCCAATCCTCCCGAAGATATAAAGGAACGGGGCCTGGTAAAGGTATAATACTGGGCGGCCCACATCTGGTGCTGGCCCACTTCGGTGGTCACCCTGGCCCGGCCCTTTGTTTGCCGGTAAATTTCACTGATGATGTACTGTGGTTTCAAGCCGCCTTTTTTGCAATAACTCAAAGGATATTCTTTTTTCCAGGCGGTAATTTTATCCCGCCATGCTTCCCGCAAATCGGGGCTGAGTATTTCCGTTAACTGTTTTATTACCCTCTTGACATCACCGACAATGGGAATGTCTACCTGGATATTCTTCCCTATTTCCGCAGGATCTATGTCAATGTGAACAATCTTCGCTCCCGGAGCGAAAGTTTCCAGTTTGCCCGTGACGCGGTCGTCAAAGCGCGCGCCCACGGCGATCAATAAGTCGCATTCACATACGGCAAAATTGGCGTATTTTGTCCCGTGCATGCCCAGCATCCCCAGCGACAGCGGGTGATTGCCGGGGAATCCGCCAATCCCCATCAGGGTGGTGGCTACCGGTGCGACAATCAATTCTGCCAGTTGCAACAGTTCTTCATGGGCGCCGGAAGTAACCACCCCACCGCCGGCGTAAATAAGCGGCCGCTCAGATTGAGCAATTGCCTCGGCAGCCTTCTTTACCTGCCGCCGGTCCCCGTCAAGCACGGGTTCGTAGCCGGGCAGGCAGATTTTATCCGGCTTGCTGTATTCCGCCTTTACCGTTGAAACGTCCTTGGGCAGATCAATCAACACCGGACCCGGCCTGCCGGAGGCGGCAATATAAAATGCCTCCTTGACGACCTGCGATATTTCGGCGGGGTCTTCGACCAGGAAACTGTGCTTGGTTATGGGCATGGTAATTCCCATAATATCAGCTTCCTGGAAAGAATCCTTTCCCAGCAGGCTTTGAGGAACCTGGCCGGTAATCGCCACCAGGGGCACCGAGTCCATGTACGCGTTGGCAATGCCGGTAACCAGGTTGGTGGCGCCGGGGCCCGAAGTTGCCAGACAGACCCCGGTCCTGCCGGTGGCGCGTGCATAACCGTCGGCGGCATGGGCCGCTCCCTGTTCATGTCTGGTCAGAATATGCTTGATGCCGGAATCGTACAGGGCATCATAGATCGGTAACGCCTGGCCTCCGGGATAGCCGAATATAACTTCCACCCCTTCTGCCTCCAGGCTTTTAATCAAGATTTCAGCCCCTGACAACTTCTTGTCTTTCATAAATGTTATTCCTTTCTTATAATTGCTCCTGTACCGGCAGAAGTCACTTGCCGCGCGTACCGGGCCAGGTAACCCTTTTTGACCCTGGCCGCGGGTGGCTTCCATTCCTTCAGGCGGGCGGCGGTTTCTTCCGCACTCAGCACTATGTTTAAAGAATTATTCGGTATATCAATATCAATAATGTCCCCGTCCCTGATTAAGGCAACCGGGCCTCCTTCGGCCGCCTCAGGGGAAATATGGCCGATGGATGCGCCCCGGGTCGCCCCCGAGAAACGCCCGTCCGTCAAAAGTGCCACTTCTTTGTCCAGACCCATTCCGGCGACAGTGGCGGTGGGAGTAAGCATTTCCCGCATGCCCGGCCCGCCTTTGGGTCCCTCGTAACGGATGACAATGACGTCCCCTTTTTTAATCTTTCCGGAGGTGATGGCCTGCACCGCCTCGTCTTCCGAATCAAACACCCTGGCCGGACCTTTGTGCTGCAGCATTTCCGGTGCCACCGCGGCTTTCTTAACCACCGCTCCGTCCGGGGCAAGGTTGCCGCGTAAAATCGCAATCCCGCCGCCGGGACTGTAAGGGTCTTCCACGCTGCGGATGACCTCGCGGCGGGATACCGTGCATCCTTTAATATTTTCACCAACGGTAAGTCCACCGGCCGTCCGGGCATCCAGGTTGATTAAACTTTTCAATGCCAGTTCCGCCATAACCGCCCGGATACCCCCGGCTTCGTCCAGGTCCTGGACAAAAAACGGTCCTATCGGACTTAACCTGCACAGGTTGGGCGTGCGTTCACTGACCAGGTTAACTTCGTCGAGGCTTAATTCAATCCCTGCCTCGTCAGCAATGGCCGGCAAGTGCAGTACCGTATTGGTGGAACAACCCAGGGCCATGTCTACGGACAACGCGTTCCTGAACGCGTCCGCGGTCATAATGTCCGACGGGCGCAAACCTTCCCGCACCATTTCCACGGCCCTGATACCCGTCAGTTTGGCCAGACGCCGCCGGGCGGCGGACACAGCCGGCACGGTACCGTTGCCGGGCAGGGCCATGCCCAGGGCTTCGGTGATACAATTCATTGAGTTAGCGGTAAACATACCGGCACACGAACCGCAGCCGGGACAGGCCTCTTCTTCGACCTCGTGCAGTTCTTCCTCGGTCATGCTGCCCGCATAAACCTTGCCTACAGCTTCAAAAAGATTGCTCAGGGAAATATCTTCCCCTTTATACCGGCCGGCCAGCATCGGACCGCCGCTTATTACAACGGCCGGTATATTCAGCCTGGCGGCAGCCATCAGCATTCCCGGTACCACCTTGTCGCAGCTGGTAATAAGTACCAAGCCGTCAAAGGGATGTGCCTCGGCCATAACTTCAATGCTGTCGGCGATCAACTCCCGGCTGGCCAGGGAGTACTTCATACCGGTATGGTTCATGGCAATACCGTCACAAACGGCTATAGTAGGAAATTCGCAGGGAACGCCACCGGCCAGGCGCACCCCGGACTTTACCGCTGCCGCAATATCGTTCAGGTGGATGTGCCCCGGAACGATCTCGTTATGGGAATTCACTACACCGATCATGGGCAGGTCCATTTCCCGGTCGATAAAACCCAGCGCCTTGAACAGCGAACGGTGGGGCGCCTTTTCGATACCTTTTTTCATCACGTCGCTTCGCAAAATCCAGTCCCCCCTCTAAAAGCGTGATATTTCCTTTACATAAATAATGACCGGACACGGCCGGCCATTAAACGCCCGTTTTCAATTAGGTTGATTAAATTATTGTTTAATCAGGGTGCCGTCAACTTTAGTCAGTTCCCGAAAAGCGGCAATTAATTCCCAGGTAATTTTCCCGGGCTTGCCGTTGGCAATAAGTCGCCCGTCTACTTTTACGGTAGGAATTACTTCAGCGGCGGTACCGGTAAGAAAACACTCGTCGGCATTATAAACATCAAACAGGGTGAAAACCTTTTCTTCAACCGGAATGCCCTGCTTGCGGGCAAGATCCATAACCGCATTGCGGGTAATCCCCTCGAGTATGCCCACGTGAGTGGGCGGGGTAATCAGCACCCCCTTCTTAACGATAAAAATGTTGTCACCGGTAGCTTCAGCCACGTAACCCTCGGCATTGAGCATGATTGCTTCAGGGGCTCCGGCCAGGTTGGCCTCAATTTTAGCGTAAATATTGTTGAGGTAGTTTAATGACTTTACCCGCGGGATACAGGCAGCGGGAATATTCCGGCGGGTCGAGACGGTGATCACCGCCAGCCCCTCCTGGTATAACTCCTCCGGGTAAAGCTGAATCGATGCGGCAATGCAAAAAACGGTCGCCTCCGGGCATTTGCGCGGGTCCAGCCCCAGGTCGCCCACGCCGCGCGTCACCACCAGGCGTATGTAGGCATCGCTCAAGTCATTGCGCCGCAAAGTTTCCAGCACTACCTCCTCCATTTCCTCCTTGGAAACGGGTATTTCCAGGGCAATAGTCCGGGCTGAATCATAAAGGCGGTCCAGATGTTCATCCAACTTGAACACCCTGCCGTGGTAGGCACGGATACCCTCAAAAACACCGTCTCCGTACAACAGGCCGTGGTCAAAAACCGATATTAAAGCCCGCTCTTTGGGTACAAATTCGCCGTCAAGATAAATAATCATGGGTTCACGCTCCTTAAAACTGTGTTTATCTGAAATGATAGTTGTCAACGCTCAGGCACCCCAAATCCGACAGCCGCGCTAAAATAAAACAACCCCTCTCCCGGCAGCTTATCCAAACTACCAGGGACGAGAGGTCGAGACCTTGCGCGGTACCACCCTGCTTGCTCCCGTTTAATGCGGAAGCCACTTATTATGCCTTTAACAAGACACGATGTTCTTAACGGTCACCAACCGGCCCGGCTTACTCGAAAACCTTTCAACCGGCGGCTCCGGAGTGATCCCGGCCTGGCATATGTTGCACCGGTTTTCAGCTGCCCCGGCTCTCTATCGCTCAACACACAGACCTTATCCCCTTCACGGCCTTTACGATATATAAATTTGTTAACCAGTATACAAAAAACGGGATTAAGTGTCAAGAATTTTTTATTCCGATGTTTTTGTTAAGTAACTATTTAACCCCCCAGCAAGGTTGGACAGTTAGTCCTAACGCTGGTGAAATAAAATATTAATAATGTGTATGGAGCCCTCGTTGTTTATTGATCTACAGGCGCATTGAACCTTGCTCCTGGGGAGCTTCTCCAGCTCGGATCTGTTCGTACACCTCTTTCAAAAGGTGCTGTCCTACAGTGCGTTGAAATTCCTTATCATTTAGGAACTTCGCTGTAATCTCTTCGTTCTGCTCCATCCGGTCGATGAAAAGCCCCTCCAGTGCTTTGAAGAAAACATAACCGAAGTTCTCCATCGTGTTGGCCAGAGCAGCTTGCCGCAGGCCGGAATCAGCCACCGCGTCCTCCCGGATTGAGTCGAAGAAGAGCTGGTCGCCAGGCTTAAACTCCGTACCAAATCGTTCGTTGAGGATATCAATCAGTTTAGAGAGCTCTATTTGCTCCCCTCGGGCTGTTCCAGTACCCACCGATGTTGGCCCATCAATTCTGTATTCCGCCTGAGGTTCCATTACGATGGCACCTTCGCTGATCTTCTGAAGGCGATAGTACTTGAGCACCACCTCATCGTCGAAGTTGTACACGGGTCCGCGGTCCCCTCGGGGGAGCTTTACCAGCAGGAAGCGGATGTAGGAGTACAGTTTTTCGAGATCGGTGTCCTGGAACGGAATGACCTGCGAAAGGAAAGCGTATAGATTCCTGTAAGCCACCAGCGCTTTGCGGAATTCCTC
>DFAQ01000035.1 GCA_002365865.1 Pelotomaculum sp. UBA3102 | reverse complement strand
TTTAAACTTTTTCATGCGTCAGATCTGCTCTAGGTCAGGGATTCGTCAAAGTAACGTTGAAAATTCAAGTTGGGAGTAGGCCTGATTGACACTTGCAGCATTAAACAGGTATAAGGGCAAAAGGAGGAAATTAAGGAAGCACAAATAGCCGAAAATAGGCACACTCAAATACACGACTGTTTTAATCGTGTTTTTTCGTGACTGAACTAAGGTAGAGAAAGCCTGTTACAATCCGTTATAATGGAGCGCGCGTTCCGGTTTACGACTGCAGGCACGTAGCGCCTGAGCGATGTTCCCAATATTATGTAGTCGAAATAGGCTTATCACCAGGTTCCGCAAAGTTGCCATCACACGAGGGCCTTCTTTAGAGCGCACCTGGGAGCGGTCTTCGTTAAAGGTCACGTCACGTACCCAATGAAGGCGATTTTCAATTGACCAGTGACCGCGATTTAATGTTAAGAGCCTTTTAGCATCGGCCTTAACGTATAATTTGACATCCTGCGGTTAATAATGTATAATAAATTACTCGCCTCAATTGAGGTAATCTAGGAGGTAAGATATTTGTTAGGTAAAGTAAAATGGTTTAATGCGGAAAAAGGTTTTGGATTCATTGAGACCTCTGAAGGGCAAGATGTCTTTGTGCATTTTTCCTCCATTCAATCGGACGGTTTCAAAACGCTGGACGAGGGACAGGAAGTTGAATTTGACGTCGTGCCGGGCAACAAGGGCCCGCAAGCAGCAAACGTGCTTAAATTATAGTCTAAAAGAAATTCTTTTAAATATAATTAAGACCGTTAACCAAAACAGCCGGGAAACCGGCTGTTTTGGTTTGTTCAAACATATGTAGATAACCGGAAGACGGGTTCCCCTTGCTCTGATGATATAAATATGATAGTTTATAGTTAGAATAATGATACAGGAAAGGAGTTGCGCAAAATGAATATCAAGCCTTCCACAACAATCCGTCAGGATTATAACGGCTTTTCTAAATTATGCCATGAGCTTGACGAACCGGTAGTGCTGACCCGTAACGGTGAAGCCGACCTGGTGGTCATGAGTTATGAGGCGTTTCGACGCATGGAGGCACGGATCAAGTTGCAATCCAAACTGCTGGTTGCAGAAAAGCAGATTGCCGAAGGTGCCCGACTGCTTGAACATGATGAAGTCATGACCAGAATCCGGGAGAAAATTGATGCCGCGAAAGCATAAAATTAGGTATGCCCCGGCAGCAGCTGACGATATGGATGAAATTTTCTCATATATATCACAGGATAATATTACTACCGCAAAAACGATGCTGGAAAAGATAAATAAAGAAATAGCCGGACTGACAAAGTATCCCCATATGGGTTCAGTATTATCAGACGAGGAGTTCACGATTATCCGGCATGGATACCGCTTTATTGCAGTACCGCCGTATCTCGTTTTTTACCGGATAACCGGCAACACCGTGATCATTCACCGCATATTACATGGTCGCCGGGATTACCTTCGTGAATTATTTGATTAGTGATTATGACATACGACTTTCAATTTTAGCACCGCCTGGAGGATTAAAATGGCCGGAAGAAAAAAATACGGGAAGACCTGGTGGGGCAATGCCTGGGTCGAAGCCCTCGAAAGAATAGACTATAACACCAACCGCCTGCCCCGGGGGAGAAGCTATGCCGGCGGCGGCAGGGTGAGTGAAATAAAAATAGATTCGGAGGGGATGGTGCTCGCCAGGGTGAGGGGCACCCGCGCCACCCCGTACAAAATTGAGATAAAGCTCAAGGAGTTTTCCCGGCAGGAAAAGGAAACAGCCGCGGCCATAATAGCCGGGGACCCGGCCCTGGCTGCCGAGCTGTCCATGGGCCGCCTTCCCGAAAAGGTCCTGCAGCTTTTGGAGGAAAACAACATCTCCCTTTTGCCGGAAGACTGGAGCGACATTGCTGCCCGCTGCTCTTGCCCCGACTGGGCCAGCCCGTGCAAGCACCTGGCGGCAGTATATTACATCATGGCCAACGAAATCGACAAGGACCCTTTTATCCTGTTCAAACTGAGGAATGTCGACGTCCGGGAATTGATGCGGGCAGCAGGTTTTACCGGCCGGGATCCCGGCGCCGGCGCCGGACCCGGCCAGGCGGAAGGAATTTTAGACGGCACGCCCTCTTTTATACCTTACCAAGAGGTTAAAGTTACCGCAAAGGAAAGCCGGGCGGCGGAAAATACGGCGAAAGCGGCAAAAGCGGCGGAACGCGGCACGGAGGAACCCGCGGAAATGCCGGAAGAATTAAGCGCCCTGGCCGGGAATAAAGAAAGCGAGGCCATTTTCGCCCTCTTGGGCGAGTCGCCTCTTTTTTACCCCAACGGGAACTTTAAGGCCCTGTTGCTGCAGGCGTATAAAAACATTTCCCGTTCCATGGAAAAAATTGAGCTGCTGGAAAACGACTTTTCCTTTAAAGATTTGTCTTTTACCCTTCTTTACCCCTCATCCGGAGAGCTTAAAAAAATCCTTCTTGGAAAACACCGGGAGCGGCAGCTCGGGCAGGAATTTCCTTTTTTTGCTGCTCCCCTCAATCCCGCTCCCGGAGAAGAAAAGTTTGCTCCCGCTCCGCTGCCTTCCCCGGCAGGTGAGGAAAAAACGCTGCGCGTACCCCTGGCAGAAGGAGAAAAAGTGGTCTTAAAAAGAAAAAGAGGGGTGCTGCTGCCGGCTGGGACCGTTCTGGACCTTTCCCTTTCCCTCCCCTTGAAGCTGCCCGGCAACCGCACCTCCCCCTGGGCGGATTTTTTAAGCGCGGCTGCGGCAGTTGCCCAGGCGCTGGCGCGATCTTCTTCTTTTGTACCGGTTTTGAGAATCCCGGACCCAGGGGGAGCAAAGGAACCAGTGCCGGAAAATTTTTACGTTGTTTTCAGGCCCCTGGACAGGTCCGGCAAACTGCAGCGCGTGGTGGACTACCTCGTTTCAATAATGCCGCCCGGTTTTGTCTTTTGCCAAAAGGAAAAGGGAGTCCTGGAAGGCTCTGCGGCCGTCGAAGAATTTTTGACCTTGGCCCTCACCCATATTGCCGGCCGCTATGCCGGTATTGAACCGGATAAAGGCGACAAGGTAGCCAGGGCCTTTTTCTGCGGAGAGCCGTACCGCGCTGAAAAATTTGAAGAAAAGCAGACCGCCAAGGCAATTTCCGATTGGCTGGGCTGGCTCAACCTGCGGCCCGCCGGTGTCGCCCCGGTGATCAAAATTGGGCTGCCCCGCCCCGGCAAAGAAAAATTCACCCTCAGGGTGTATGTTGAGAATAAAAGAGACCCGCTGGCGCCGGTGCTGCCGCTGGGCGAAGTATTTTCCGCCAAAGAGGAGCTTTTTTCTCTCCCCATTGAATATGTCCGCCGGGAAGTGGCGCGCCAGCTGACGATTGCCGGGGAATACATCCCCATCCTGAAAAAACTGTTAAGCCATAAAGGGAAAAAACTTGCCGCCCTTTCCCCAACAACCCTGGCTGAATTTCTTACCGGGGGGCAGCATGTATGTTCCCTGCTGGGGATCAGAGTGATGATACCCAAAGATTTGAAGCAAATAGCTTCGCCCCGGCTGGCGCTGGCGGCAAAGGCGGCACAGGGCCAGGGAAAAACCACCTCCTATTTCAACCTTGACGAGATGCTGGAGTTTTCCTGGCAGGTGTCTTTGGGCGGCGTTACCATGACCGGAGAAGAATTTTGCAAGCTGGCGGAATCCGCGGCGGGAGTGGTGAAATTCAAAGAACAGTACCTGCTCCTCAAACCGGAAGAGGTCAGCGGTATTTTAGCAAAACTGCGCGAGCCGGCGCCGCGGCTCTCGGCAATGGAGGCGCTGTGGTCCGCCGTTACCGGGGAGGCAGCGGGGGCGATTTTTAACCCCGGCCGGGTCCTGCAGCAGCTGGCGGACAACCTGGGCGCACCGGGGGACGTCTCTTTGCCGGCAGGATTAAAGGCAGACCTGCGCGCCTACCAGCAAAGGGGTTTCAGATGGCTGTACCACAACACCATCAATGGCCTGGGGTCCTGCCTGGCCGACGACATGGGCCTCGGCAAGACGCTGCAGGTGATCGCTGTTATCCTGAAGCTGAAGGAAGAGGGGCGGCTGGAGAAGCCCGCCCTGGTCGTCTGCCCGACTACCCTCATCGGCAACTGGGTCAAGGAATGCGGTAAATTTGCCCCCTCGCTGGAAGCGGCCGTCTACCATGGGAGCAGCCGCAGGCTGAACACCAAAGGCGTGGACCTGGTTATCACTTCTTACGGCATTCTGCGCAGGGAAACGGCAAAATTTAAGAGGAACAAGTGGGGCCTGATGGTCATCGACGAGGCTCAGAACATAAAAAACCCGGAAAGCGAGCAGACCAAAGCGGTAAAATCCCTGGCGGCCAAAAGCCGCATCGCCATGAGCGGCACCCCGGTGGAAAACAGGCTGGTGGAACTCTGGAGTATTTTCGACTTCATCAACAGGGGTTATTTGGGCAGGCGCAATGATTTCACCGGCAACTTTGCCCTCCCGATAGAGAAATACAGGGACGGGAAGAAAATTGCCCTTTTGAGAAAGGCCACGGCTCCTTTCTTGCTGAGAAGGCTTAAAAGCGATAAATCAATCATCAAGGACCTCCCGCCCAAAGTGATCAAGGAGGAAAACTGTTATTTGACCAAAGAGCAGGCGGCCCTGTACCAGCAGGTGGTGGAACAGGTGATAGAGGAAATAGAGCGCAGCGAGGGAATAACCCGCAAGGGTCTTGTCTTTAAGCTGATGACCTCACTCAAGCAGATCTGCAACCACCCGGTGCAGTACAGTAAAAAGGGAAAAGCGGTCAAGGAGCACTCGGGCAAAGCCGGCAAGACGTTGGCCCTGCTGGAACAGATCGCGGCCGCGGGAGAAAAGGCCTTGCTTTTTACCCAGTACAGGGAAATGGGGGAACTGCTGGTGGAACTGATCAGAGAGGAACTGCAGGAGGAGGCCCTTTTCTTCCACGGCGGCGTTTCCCGGCCAAAGCGGGACGCAATGGTGGAAAAATTCCAGGAAGACAAAGATTCCGCTCCCGTCATGGTAGTTTCCCTCAAAGCCGGGGGGACGGGGCTGAATTTGACGGCTGCCACCCATGTAATCCACTATGACCTCTGGTGGAACCCCGCTGTGGAAGACCAGGCCACCGACAGGACATACAGGATCGGGCAAACCAGGACAGTTATGGTCCACCGCCTGGTCAGCCTGGGCACCTTTGAAGAAAAAATAAATACCATGATGGCCGCCAAAAGAGAGCTTGCCGGGCTGGTAGTCACCGCGGGAGAAAGCAGCCTCAGCGAGCTTTCAAACCAAGAACTGCGGGAACTGTTTAAACTGGAAATCTGACCGGAAGCAACTGTCTTATTCCCAGGACTTGACATCATTTAGGCTCCTCGCTATATCATGTGGGTAAACAAATGAACCCACAAAAATTGACAAAAAAATCAGGTGGTGAGAATATAATAAATCACGTG
>DFAQ01000045.1:18454-32994 GCA_002365865.1 Pelotomaculum sp. UBA3102 | reverse complement strand
TGGCGTAGCGGGCATAACGAAACAAGCAATATTACGCTGTAGTAATAGACAGAGGTGTTTTAATTATGAAGCTTTTTATTGATTCTGCAAATGTGGTTGAAATCAGGGAGGTTAATTCGCTGGGCATAGTCTGCGGCGTGACTACCAACCCTTCTCTAATCGCCCGGGAAGGCCGGAATTTTGCTGAAGTGGTTAAGGAAATCACGGCGATAGTGGACGGTCCGATCAGTGCCGAGGCAGTAAGTTTGGAAGCGCCGGAGATGGTTTCCGAGGCGGAGGAATTGGCTGCGATCCACCCTAATATCGTGGTAAAAATCCCGATGACCGCCGAGGGGTTGAAAGCAGTAAGGATTTTGTGCCGGAAAGGCATCCGCACCAATGTAACCCTGGTCTTTTCCGCCAACCAGGCCCTCCTGGCCGCCAGGGCCGGCGCCTCCTTCGTCAGTCCTTTTGTCGGGCGGCTCGATGACATAGGACAGGAAGGGATGGATTTGGTGCGCGATGTAATGGAAATATTTGACATTCACCAGCTTCGGACCGAAGTAATTGCCGCCAGTATCCGCCATCCGGTGCACGTGGCCGAAGCGGCCAGGGCCGGCGCCCATATTGCCACCGTCCCCTACAAGGTGCTCATGCAGATGGTCAAACATCCCCTTACCGATGCCGGGGTCAAAAAATTTCTTGATGATTGGGAAACGGTGAAAAACAAGTAGTAAATCAATAAAGGTAGTAATTACTTTTCCAGTGTAAAATAGTTAGGCGAAGGTGTTTAACTCCCCAACAAAATGAATATAATAATCAGTAGTAGTATTGATGGTATTTATTTTAATAGTATACAAAGCATCCATGGAGGGAGATTATATGATGTTTTTCGCATACGGGCACCTTTTTAAAGCGAAGGAGTTTTGAAGTGTTTTATGAAGGAGTTATATTTTTGAGGAAAAAAATAACTTCCCGTGTCTGTGAAGCTGTTAAGGTTTATTGGAGCAAGGTGAAAAGCTTGGCCGACTCACCCAAAAAGATCGCCGCAGGGGTGGCATTGGGCCTGGCTTTTGATTTCCTGCCCATTCCGGTGATTAGCATCCCCCTGTCTTACCTGGCTGCCCGTGCAACCCACTGTAACCCTGTGGCTGCGGTAGTAACCGTGATTTTTTTCAAACTCGCCGTTCCTTTTTTCTTTACTTTAAATGTTCTGGTCGGAACCACCTTTTTCGGCAATATAGCCTCTCCGCAGGTCGTCATCGCCGGAGATTCGCTTTACGCCCTGTTTTTATCCAAAGTCGTTGAGCACGGCTATCCTTTTTTAGCTGGGAGCTTGATAAACGCCACGCTGGTATGGCTGGTGGTATATTTTCTTTTAGTTTTTTTGATCGAACGCAGCCGGCGCCGGTGGGGTGCCTGAAACCGTTCCGGTAAATCCGGGAGGATACTGATTAAGCCCGCAAAGGGGAGATGCCTTTGAATCATGCAGAGTTAGAAAACAAAACCATGGTAGAACTCTATAAAATAGCGCGAGAGCTTGAAATTCACGGTTACTATAAACTGCGAAAAAAAGAGCTGATTTTTGAAATTCTAAAAACCCAGACGGAAAAACACGGAATTTTACATGCTAAAGGCGTTCTGGAGATACTTCCGGACGGTTACGGATTTTTGAGGCCCTTCCAATACCTTCCCAGTTACGATGACATATACGTATCCTTATCACAAATCAGGCGTTTTGACCTGCGTACAGGAGACCTGGTAGCCGGCCAGGTGCGCCGGCCCAAGGATTCAGAGCGGTATTTCGCCTTACTGAGGGTTGAGCAGGTAAATGGCAAAGACCCGGAGCAATCAGCCGAAAGATTCCACTTCGACGGTCTTACCCCCCTTTATCCTACGGAGCGTTTTATCCTTGAAACCGATCCCGAAAGGCTTTCAGCAAGGATCATAGATTTGGTGGCACCCATAGGAAAAGGCCAGCGGGGCATAATCGTAGCCCCGCCCAAAGCAGGTAAGACCATGCTGCTTAAAGAGATCGCCAACAGCATTACCATCAATCACCCGGAAGTGTTTCTGATGGTATTGCTTATTGACGAGAGACCGGAGGAAGTTACGGACATAGAACGTTCGGTAAACGGCGAAGTGGTCAGTTCCACCTTCGACGAGCCACCGGAAAACCACGTGAAAGTGGCGGATATGGTGCTTGAGCGGGCCAAGCGTTTGGTGGAGCACAAGCACGATGTTGTCATCCTTCTGGACAGTATTACCAGGCTGGCAAGGGCGAATAACCTGGTAGTGCCCCCCAGCGGGCGTACCCTGTCGGGCGGTGTGGACCCCGCGGCGCTTCATAAACCCAAGCGCTTTTTCGGAGCTGCCCGCACCCTGGAAGAGGGAGGCAGTCTGACGATACTGGCCACGGCCCTGATTGAGACAGGCAGCAGGATGGACGAGGTTATTTTTGAGGAGTTTAAAGGGACGGGCAACATGGAGTTGATATTGGACCGCCGCCTGGCGGAAAGAAGGCTTTTTCCGGCCATAGATGTCAAGCGTTCGGGTACCCGTAAGGAAGAACTGTTGCTTACAAAAGACGAGCTGGAGATGATTTGGCAGTTTCGAAAGGCCGCCAGCGGGGCTACTTCATGGGAGGCCATGGAAATGCTGATGGAACAGATGAAGCGGGCCAGAACCAACCGGGACATGCTTCATGCCTTCCGGAGACTGCGCCATGCCGAGGCGATTGCGGCAAGAAAATAAAATATTACCCATGTAGGTATAAAATGATCCTCCCCCGGTAAAACTAAATGTTGGTCTGCTTTAGGCATACTGGGAGAGGTGATTTTATGGCAATGAAATTTCTAAAACTAAAAATAAATCAGATTAAATTATGGGTAGCAGTTATTACGGTCGCGGGGATTGTCGGTACGGCAGCAGTTCCGGCCACGGCCAGGCTGGACGAGCTGATTGTGACCAGCAAGCCGTATATTTACCCGCCTGCAGTTCCGGTGACGGAAACGGAAACGGCGACGGAAATTTTATATTTGGTTGAGCCCGGCGATACCCTGTCGGGCATTGCCAGAGAGCAGGGGCTTTCCATTGAAACTCTTGTCGCGGCAAACAAACTTACAGACCAGGATTACATCGTGTCCGGTCAGTTGTTAAGAGTGCCTACCGACTCTATGGTCCACCAGGTTCAAGCAGGGGAAACCTTGTGGGATATTTCCGGAAGGTATGGGGTGGCTATTGATGTAATCGCTGCCAGGAACGGGCTTTCAAATATACATAAAATAATTGAGGGCCGGCAACTTTTCATCCCCTTGACCGGTCCCAGCAATAAACCTGCCCGGGGTCTCGCGGCCTGGTCGGTTCCCTTGACTTGGCCGCTGGTGGGAGCAATAACTTCGCCGTTCGGCATCAGGAATGGCCGGCCCCACGAAGGTATCGATATTGCCGCGGAAGAAGGAACTCCGATCCGGGCGGCCGCCTCCGGCCGGGTGGCATTTGCAGGACCCAGGGGAACCTACGGGCTGGCGGTAATCATCGACCACGGCGGCGGAATCCGTACGCTCTACGCTCACTGTTCGAAGCTGCTGGTTGCAGAAGGTGAGCGCGTGGATTCAAACGCGATTATTGCCCTGGCCGGCAACACCGGACACTCTCAGGGGCCGCACCTGCACCTGGAGGTGCTGAAAAACGGCGTCCCGCTTGACCCGTTAATGTTTTTGGAAAGGGAAAGTTATTACGGGTAAACAGTACTTGGGAAAAGTCGCTTGAACCGGCGGCTTTTTTATGAAAAACCTTAATTCCATTTTTCCCCAAAAAGGAACCGGCACCTTTTGTTAATTATTAACAAGTCGTGGGGGTGGTGGGTTTGTACCGCCTGGTGTTTGCCGGGGATGACGGGCAGCTTTATGATCATCAGAGCCTGGGGGCCGCCGGGCGCACCGGCGGCCTGTTCGTGGAATTTACCGGGGACGATATGGTGAAAATGCCCGCCGGGGCTTCCCTGGTCATGATTCCCGGCGGGTCTCCGGTCGGGTTGACGCGCGCCGGGCGTTTTTCACTCCTGGAACAAAACCCGTGGGCGAAAGGCCGGGCCTGGGCGGTAGCGGCTCTTTTGCCCCAGGGGTATACCCGCACCATGCTGCCGGCATATCAAAGAAAGAAAAAAGGTGAGCCGCTGCCTTTGATGGGTTATACCGCCGTGGCGTGCAGGGACGGGGAACTTTACGCAGCCGCCAGGCTTACTGACGACCCCGGCAGGTGGGACCCGGCTCATTATAATACTGAAGATCTGCCGGACCTGGTTAAAAATAAAGTTGACCGGCACCCTGAAAACAGCATTCTCCGCCGGCTGGCCCACTGCTCGTTGGCATACCGGTGTTTTACCGCCCAAAACATATTTTACGGCCGCTGGGAGGGGGGGATCCCGGTTTCACCTTCGTGCAACGCCGAATGCCTGGGATGTATTTCTCTGCAATCGTCGGAATGCTGTCCCTCACCCCAGGAGCGGATTAAATCCGTACCCACCCCGGGGGAAGTGGCGGAAGTCGCCGTGCCGCACCTGGAAACCGCTGAAGGGGCCGTGGTGAGCTTCGGCCAAGGCTGCGAGGGTGAACCGGCGCTGGCTTCAGATACCATAGTAGAGTCAATCGGGATGATCCGCTCGGCAACCGGGCGCGGCACCATTAATATGAACAGCAACGGCGGGTTTACCAGGGGGGTAACGGATATTTACCGGGCTGGTTTGAATGCCGTACGGATCAGCCTGATCAGTGCCCGCGAGAAAACATATCAGGCTTACTTTCGTCCCCGCGGTTTCGGTCTCGCCGATGTCCGCCGTTCCATCAGTGCGGGGGTGTCTCTGGGCGTCTGGGTCTCGTTGAATTTGCTTGTTTTTCCCGGTCTCACCGATCGGGAGGAGGAGGTTGAAGCTTTGCTGGACTTGGTGCAGGACACGGGTTTGAACATGGTGCAGTTGCGCAACCTGAATATCGATACCGACCTGCTTTTCCGGCATATACCCGAAAGCAGCGGTAAAATTCTGGGCGTACCGGCGCTGGTTGAAGCATTAAAAGAAGTTCCGGGGTTGGCCGTGGGCAATTTTTCCCGTCCCGTAAGGTAGAGGTAAAACACTATTTTTAAAACAAAACTTTTTATATTTCTTGCAGGCCGGAACTTCTTGTGCTATAATTACAAGGTATGTTTTCCCTTTGCATTAAAGAAAAGAGGTGAGCCACATGAAAGAAAAAATACATCCGAAATACGGAAAAACCAAGGTGGCCTGTGTCTGCGGTGAAACATTTGAAACCGGCTCCACCAGGAAAGACTTGCGCGTGGAGATTTGTTCCAAATGCCACCCCTTTTACACCGGATCGCAACGGACAATTGAAACCGGCGGAAGAGCCGAGCGCTTCCGTAAAAAATACGGCTTAAAAAAGTAGTAACAGGCAGAGCGGTCGCTCTGCTGTTTTTAATATGAGGCGGTTGCCGCAGGTGAGCTTAAAAGTTTTACGGAGGGAAGTGTTGATATGGGCGCGCCGTTTCAGTACGGCGGCCAGGCGGTCATTGAAGGAGTAATGATGCGCGGGCCTGATTCCCGTGCCGTTGCCGTCCGCCTGCCGGACCGGGATATTATCGTCGATGAAAAAAAAGTCGGTTCCCTGGCCAGAAGGGTGCCGGTTTTAAACTGGCCCCTGGTACGCGGTATGGTGGTGCTGGTTGAATCCCTGGTGCTGGGAATTGAAGCGCTGACTTATTCCGCAAACCAGGCCACCGGAGAAGATGAGGAACTTACGGTAAAGGAAATTGTCGTCACGATCGGTATCGCGTTCGGGCTGGCAATTCTTCTTTTCGTTGTCTTGCCTACTTTTGCCGCACACCTCTTAAAAGAGGTTGCCCCGGGGAGTTTCATGCAAAACCTGGTCGAGGGAGTTTTTCGCATAGCCATTTTTTTGGCTTATGTGCTGGCAGTCGGGCGGCTGGGTGATATCCGGCGGGTTTTTGAGTACCACGGGGCCGAACACAAGGTAATTAACGCCTACGAGACCGGTGATGAGCTTACGGTGGAGCGGGTCCAAAATTATTCCACCCTCCACCCGCGCTGCGGCACCAGTTTTCTCCTGATCGTGCTGGTTATCAGTATCCTTATTTTTTCCCTGCTGGGTGAGCAGGTGCTCTGGTGGCGGATTCTTTCGCGGGTGCTTCTTCTGCCGGCGGTGGCGGGTATTTCTTATGAACTGGTTAAACTGTCCGGCAAATATGCCGATAATGCTTTATGCCGGATTTTGATTGCGCCGGGGCTGTGGCTGCAAAAATTGACAACCGCGCCGCCGGACAACGGGCAGGTGGAAGTGGCCATTACCGCCTTCGGCGCTGTCTTTAAGGAAGGTGAGAAGTAACCATGCTGGAAAAACTGGCCCAGTTGGAAGAAAAGTATGATCAGTTAGGGACCCTGATCGGGGACCCTGAAGTAATCGCCGACCTTCCCAGTTGGCAGCAATATGTTAAGGCCCATGCGGAACTGGCCGAGGTTGTGTCGGCATACCGGGACTATAAAAAAATCATTAAAGAGTTTCAGGATACCAAAACCCTCCTGGACGAAGATACTGATGCTGAAATGAAACAAATGGCACAGGCAGAGCTGGATGAGTTGGCGGAAAAGAAAGAAGCACTGGAAAAACAGCTGAGATTGCTCCTGCTGCCGAAGGACCCCAATGACGAAAAAAACGTGATTATTGAAATTCGTGCCGGTACCGGCGGGGAAGAGGCAGCGCTGTTTGCCGCCGATCTTTTCCGTATGTATGCCCGTTATGCCGAGCGCCAGGGATGGAAAACGGAAATGCTTGGCGCCAATTACACCGATATCGGGGGATTCAAGGAAGTGATTTTCCTCGTCGCGGGAAAGGGGGCCTACAGCCGGATGAAATTCGAAAGCGGTGTCCACCGGGTACAGCGGATTCCCACCACGGAGTCCGGCGGGCGAATCCATACTTCTGCCGCAACCGTGGCGGTGCTGCCTGAAGCGGAAGATGTCGACGTCGAGATAGATGCCAATGACCTTCGGATCGACGTGTTCTGTGCATCCGGACACGGCGGGCAGTCGGTAAACACCACCCAGTCGGCGGTGCGGATTACCCACCTTCCTACGGGGATTGTTGTCTCCATGCAGGACGAAAAGTCCCAGCATAAAAATAAGGATAAGGCGATGAAAGTACTGCGGGCGCGCCTTTTAGACCGCGCCCAGAAGGAACACCAGGAAAAAGTGGCCAGCACCCGCCGGTCCATGGTGGGCACCGGCGACCGCAGCGAGCGCATCCGTACCTATAATTTCCCCCAAAGCCGGGTTACAGACCACCGTGTCGGCCTTACCCTGCACCGGTTGAACGAAGTGCTTGAAGGCGATCTGGATGAGATTGTCGACACCCTGGTTACTATCGACCAGGCGGAGCAAATGAAGCAGGTGGGCTGATTTGGCAGCAACAATTAAGTCCGCGGTCCGGACCGCGAGGGAACTTTTTAAGCAGCACGGTGTGGAAACGCCGTCCCTGGATGCCGAAGTATTGCTTTCCCACGTTACCGGCCTCGACCGGGCCGGGTTGTACCGCAGGTGGGAGAGTTTCCTGGCAAAGGAAGAAGAGGCCAGGTTTTTTGCCCTTGCCGGGAGGAGGTTGTCCGGCGAGCCGGTGGCTTACCTGACCGGATGCAAGGAATTCATGGGGCTTGAATTTAAAGTGGACCCCCGCGTTTTGATTCCCCGGCCCGAAACGGAGTTATTGGTAGAAACAGCATTAAAAATATTACCGCCTGCCCCGGTGATTATCGATGTCGGCACTGGAAGCGGGGCGATAGCAGTCAGTCTGGCTTTTTACCGGCCCCAGGCCGTTGTTTATGCGTGCGACCTGTCTCCGGAGGCGCTGGCCGTGGCCCGGTCGAACGCTGCCAGGCACGGTGTCGCCGAAAGGGTCTTTTTCTTCCGCGGCGACCTGCTCAAATCCCTGGCCGGCCGGCTGCCGGCCGGAGGCGCGGACCTTATTGCAGCCAATCTGCCGTATGTAGCCAAAGAAGACCTCCCCGGACTGCCGAGGGAGGTCCGGCTGTTTGAGCCCCTTCTTTCCCTGGACGGGGGCGCAGACGGGTTGGAGCCCTACCGGCGCCTGGTTCCGGAAGCCCCGGGTTTTTTGAAGCAGGGAGGATATTTACTGCTGGAGATCGGGTGCGGCCAGGGACGCGGGATGGCCGGACTCCTGGAACGGCCGCAATGGGAAACGGTGGTTTTAAAGGACCCGGCCGGGCGTGACCGGTTGGTGGTTGCCGGAACCCGGTGTGCCGGACAGTGATAAGACCGGGCCGTACCATGTTTTCCCGGACGCAGGGTTTTTCTTGTTCGCCTGCCGCTATCTTGTTATAATACATGGAGTATCCGTAAGATCCTTTTTTTGTATTCTGTCAATCCTGGCGAGGTTTTGAACCGTGAACACGAGAAACATAGCAACCAAGTATATTAAAGTAAATCCTGACCGCCCTGCAACCCGGGCGATGGAAAAAGCGGCGCGGATCCTGAAGCAAGGCGGGTTGGTGGCTTTTCCCACCGAAACGGTCTACGGCCTGGGTGCGGACGCACTCAACGCGCAAGCAGTGGCTTCGATTTTCGAGGCCAAGGGACGCCCCCTAGACAACCCGGTAATTGTGCACGTGACGGACAGAATGCAGGTAACTTCCCTGGCGCAGCAGGTTTCCGGCCCTGCCGGGATGCTGATGGACGCCTTCTGGCCGGGCCCGCTCACCCTGATCCTGCCCGTGCTTAGCGGAGTTCCCCGCGAGGTTACCGCGGGACTGCCGACAGTGGCGGTACGCATGCCGGACCACCCGGTGGCCCTGGCCCTGATCAGGGCGGCCGGGATGCCGGTGGCCGCTCCCAGCGCGAATATTTCCGGCCGGCCCAGTCCGACCACGGCAGGTCACGTGCTGCAGGACCTGAACGGGCGTATTGATGCCGTCCTTGACGGGGGGCCGGCCGGAGTAGGGGTTGAATCCACGGTTGTGGACCTTACCCTGCCCGTGCCGGTGATTTTACGGCCGGGAGGCGTAACCCCGGAGGAACTGCGGGGCATAATAGGCGAAGTGGAAATCGACCCGGCGGCCGGTGCCGGTTCCCCCGGTGCGAGGCCCCGTTCCCCGGGCATGAAGTATGTTCACTATGCCCCCCGGGCGCCGCTTGTCCTGGTGGAAGGCCGGCCGGAGGACGTGGCCGCGAAAATTATTGAGTTGGCAGAAGAACAGCGCTCCTGCGGTAAACGAGTCGGTATCCTGTCGTATCAAGGCGGTAAAGATCTTTCTTTTGCCGGGGAAGTCGTCCTGGCCGGGAACCGGAAAAAACCTGAAACCGTGGCGTCTGAATTGTACTCCGCCCTGCGTCGCTTCGATGAACTGGGGGTGGACCTGGTCCTGGCGGAAGGGTTGCAAGACAACGGGCTTGGCCTGGCGGTCATGAACCGGTTGAGAAGGGCCGCGGGCGGGCGAATTGTACAGGCTTGACATTTATTTCGGCGCCGGAGGAAATGATGAACTTTTTAACCCTGATCTTTTTAGCAGTTGCTCTCGGGACGGATGCTTTTTCTCTCTGCGTTGGGATTGGGTTGACCGGGGTGGCGCGCAAGCAAATCCTTTTGATCAGCATTGCCATATTATTGTTTCATATCTTTATGCCCCTGGCCGGGTGGTTTGCCGGCGGATTTGCGGGAAGTCTCATGGGGCGTGCGGCCGCCGTTGCCGGCTCACTGCTTCTAATCTACCTGGGGGTGCGGATGATCCGCTCCGCCTGGTATAATAAAGGGGAAACCGGACCGGTGGCTATGCAATTTAATATCTGTGGATTGCTGTTGCTGGGAACCAGTGTTAGTATTGATGCTTTGAGTGTCGGGTTTACTCTGGGCATTCACAAGGTTAACCTTTTACTGACCGCGGGAATAATAGGTGCCGTAGCCGGGTTGATGGCGGCTTCCGGCCTGATTTTCGGGCGGTTCCTGGGCTGGTGGGCCGGTAAAAAGGCCCAGCTGGCCGGCGGGTTGGTCCTGGTCGGGATCGGGGTAAAGTTATTTTTTTAAAAACACTTGTGGCAGGTGAAATATTTTTATGAAGATCCTGTTTGTATGCACCGGCAATACGTGCCGCAGCTTTATGGCCGAGGCATTGGCGCGCAAACTGCTGCAGGAACGCGGCAGGAGTGATATTGAGGTTGCTTCGGCGGGGATATACGTTTCACAGGGGACTCCGGCTGCGGATGCGGCATTAGAGGTGCTGGCCGGGATGGAGGTCAGCACGGAGGAACACAGGGCTTCCCCTCTGACGCCGAAGGCGGTGGCAGAGGCCGCCCTTATTCTGACCATGACCGCCTCCCACCGGGAGCAGGTCAAGGAAAAGCTTCCGGAAGCGGCCGGAAAGATTTTCACGCTGGCCGAATATGCCCGGGCGGACGGAGGCGCAGACGTGCCGGATCCCGTCGGGCAGCCCGTGGCAACCTATCGTGAGTGTGCCCGCAGGTTGCAGGAGCTTATTACCCGGCTGTTGGACCGGCTTTAAAACAACCCCCGTTTTTTAACGGGGACTAAAGAGGAAATCTCTCTTTACCGTAGAACTTTTATTATGGGGGATTTTGTCGAGACCTTTTATTTATTGATTTAATACTATAATCTCAGTGAAGAAGGTTAAATGATATGAAAATTGCGGTTGCCGGCGATCACGGGGGATTCAGGTTAAAAAACGAAGTAATCCGGTTGCTCCGTGAATCCGGCATCGAGTTTGAGGATTTCGGCACTTTTTCTGAAGAACCGGCGGATTATCCCGATTTTGCCCTGGCAGTGGCTGAAGCGGTGGGCGGTGGTAAGTTTGAGCGCGGCATCCTGTGCTGCGGCACCGGCATCGGAGTGGCCGTGGCTGCCAACAAGGTGCCGGGAATAAGGGCCGCGCAGTGTCACGATACTTTTTCCGCCAGGGCTTCCAGGGAGCACAACAATGCTAACATCTTGACTATGGGACAAAGAGTGATTGGCCCCGGACTGGCCGGGGATATTGTAAAAACCTGGCTGCAGGCGGAATTTCAGGGGGGGCGCCATGCCCGCCGGGTGAAAAAAATAAGTTCTATTGAACAAAAGTATAGCCGGTGTTAACCGGCAGGCACAAGCAGGAATTTTTCCGGTACTGGGGAGGATAGTAGTTATGAGCTTAATGCGCCCTTTATCTGAAGTTGACTCAGAAATTTTCCGGGTAATAGATTTGGAAACCGGGAGACAGCGCGACACTTTGGAATTGATCGCTTCTGAAAACGTGGCCAGTCGCGCGGTCATGGAAGCCCAGGGGTCGGTTCTGACCAACAAGTACGCCGAGGGCTACCCCGGGCGCCGTTATTACGGGGGATGCGAGTTCGTGGACCTGGCCGAAAACCTGGCCATCTCCCGGGCCCGCGAGTTGTTCGGAGCGGATTACGTGAATGCGCAGCCTCATTCCGGAGCGCAAGCCAACACGGCGGTTTACTTCGCTCTGCTCAATCCAGGCGATGCCATCTTGGGTATGAACCTCGCCCACGGCGGACACCTTACCCACGGCAGTCCCGTCAATATTTCAGGTAAGTATTTCAATTTCAGTTTTTACGGTGTGGAAAAAGACAGTGGTCAGATTAATTATGAAGATGTGTTCGGCGCTGCTTATGAGAGCAAGCCAAAATTAATCGTGGCCGGCGCGAGCGCCTACCCGCGTGCGCTTGATTTTTATAAATTCAAGGAGATCGCCGAAGAGTTAGGGGCCTACCTGATGGTAGATATGGCCCATATTGCCGGGCTGGTGGCGGCCGGCCTGCACATGAGCCCGGTGCCTTACGCAGACGTGGTCACCACCACCACCCATAAAACGTTGCGCGGTCCCAGGGGCGGTTTGATCATGAGCCGCGACGGCGAAAAGTACGGCGCCAAAATCAATAAGGCGATTTTCCCCGGCATCCAGGGCGGGCCCCTGATGCACGTGATCGCGGCCAAGGCGGTGGCGCTGAAAGAAGCGCTGGAACCGGGATTTAAGGAGTACCAGCAGGAAGTGGTCAATAATGCCCGGGTGCTGGCGGCGGCGCTGATGGAGCACGGGTTTGAGCTGGTCTCAGGGGGCACCGATAATCATTTGATCCTGGTTGACTTGAGGAATAAGGGCATTACGGGCCGTGAAGCCCAGGAGCTTTTTGATGAAGTGGGGGTCACGGTAAACAAGAACGCGATTCCCTTTGACCCCAAGCCGCCCAATATCGCCAGCGGGATCAGGATCGGCACCCCGGCGGTTACCTCCCGCGGGCTGGGAGAAGCAGATATGAGGCAGATTGCGGAAATAATGAATTTTGCGGTTATCAACCGGGAAGACCGGGCGAAACTGACATCTGCCCGGGAGAAGACAGCGGAAATCTGTAAGCGTTATCCCCTTTATTGAGGTGGGACATGTGAGACCCGGCTGGGATGAATATTTCCTGGAAATAGCAAAAGTTGTGGCCGGCCGTTCCACCTGTATCCGGCGGCGGGTGGGGGCCGTCATTGTCAGGGACCGGCGAATTTTAGCCACGGGTTACAACGGGGCGCCGGCCGGTCTGAGGCACTGCCTGGAAACCGGTTGCCTGCGTGAGCAAAGAAAGGTTCCGCCCGGTGAGCGCCACGAACTTTGCCGCGGCCTGCACGCAGAACAAAACGCACTGATTCAGGCTGCGGTTTACGGCACCGCCATCAAGGGTGCCGTTTATTATATTACGCACCAGCCGTGCGTTTTATGTGCCAAGCTGATGATTAACGCGGGAATCAAAAAAGTGGTTTTCCGGGGGGATTACCCCGATCAACTGGCGCTGGAGATGCTTAAAGAAGCCGGTGTGGAAACGGTAAGATATAAAGCGGAATCAAGAGGTACAGGCCATGCAGAAAAAAATTATCTCCCTTCCGAGATTGAATAACCTTTCCCCGACCATCGAATCTACCGCCATCAAGTTAATGGAAGAGGCCGGCGAACTGGCCCAGGGCATCGGCAAGCTGCGGGGACTGTCTGGAGAAACAGAAAAGCGTGAAGAAAAGGAAGTAATGAATATTATTGCCCGTGAACTGCTGGACGTGGCTCAGACCGCCGCTTCCATGATGTTTGTGCTGGAGGAGTATTACGGGGTGGATTTGGAACAGGCACGGGAGGAACATATTGAGAAACTGGTTAAAAAAGGTTATCTAAAGTTAGATGATTGAAAATACAGAAAATTACTTACCAGGTATAAAAAACAGATATAGTAAATATTAATCATAGTGGCGGCAAGGAGCGGTACTTATTGTTAAAAGTTATGGCAGTTTTCGGGACCAGGCCGGAAGCGATTAAAATGGCGCCCCTGATCAAGGAGCTGGAAAAATACCGGGGCGAAATAGAATGCCGGGTCACGGTTACGGCACAGCACCGGGAAATGCTGGACCAGGTGCTGGAGCTGTTTGGGATCGAACCGGCACACGACCTGAATATCATGCGGCAGGGACAGAATCTTTTCGATATTACCGGGCGTACCTTGTACGGGCTCCGGCGGGTGCTTGAAACCGAGCTGCCGGACCTGGTCCTGGTGCATGGCGATACAACCACTACTTTTGTTGCCGCGCTGGCCTCCTTTTATTTGCAAATACCAGTCGGGCATGTGGAGGCGGGCTTGAGGACCTTTAACAAGCATTCTCCCTTTCCTGAAGAAATAAACCGTCATCTGACCGGGGTCCTGGCCGATCTGAATTTTGCCCCGACAGCCCGGGCCAGAGAAAATTTATTGTCGGAAGGAGTAAAAAGCGCTTCCGTTTTTGTTACCGGGAACACGGTGATAGACGCCTTGCTGGCCGTTGTGCGGCCGGGTTACCGCTTCGCGGATCCGGTGCTGAACCAAATTGACTACGACAACAGCAGGGTGATCCTGGTGACAACCCACAGAAGGGAAAACCTCGGCGGGCCGATGCGGGAGATCTACAGGGCGCTCCGGGAAGTGACGGAAGCATGCCCGTGCGCAGAAGTAGTTTTCCCGGTGCATAAAAACCCGGCGGTGCGCAGCGTGGTCGAGGAAGAACTGGGCGGGCTGAAAAAGGTTCACTTGATCGAACCGATGGATTACCAGCCTTTTGTGAATCTGGTCGGGCGCAGTTACCTGGTGCTGAGCGACTCAGGCGGTATCCAGGAGGAGGCGCCGTCTCTGGGCAAGCCGGTGCTGGTACTGCGCGATACTACCGAACGCCCCGAGGCGGTGGAAGCCGGAACGGTCAAGTTGGTGGGGACCGCCCGGAATGCGGTGGCCGGTGAGACGATGAAACTTTTGAGCGATCAAAAACATTATGAAAAAATGGCCGCCGCCGTAAATCCTTACGGGGACGGGCGCGCGGCCCAAAGAATCGTGCGGGCGATCCGGTTTTGGTCCGGCCTTTCCCCTGAAAAGCCGGCAGATTTTTTGCCGGCGAAAAAGCACCGGTAAAAAAATTTTTAAGATATATGAAATTTTCTTTTTTTAGTGGAGGAATAAGAATATTTTTGTAGAATCA
>DFAQ01000045.1:960-18142 GCA_002365865.1 Pelotomaculum sp. UBA3102 | reverse complement strand
TTTGTAGAATCAAGTTTTAAGGGTTTATAGATTTTTTAAACATTTTATTTTATAAATTTTAGAAATAATTAAACTGGATTGTTTTGGGTATAGCTAAAAAATGCCTGTAAAGAGAGAGAAAAAAAAAGAGAACGAGCAGAAAAAAAAGCAAGGTCCGGGTGGCGTGTTCCAGGCAATGGCCCTGGCTACTACCATAGGAATGGAGTTGGCCATAATGGTGGTGCTCGGGTATTACGGGGGGCATTATCTGGACGTGCGGCTGGGTACCGCGCCCTGGTTTCTGCTGGGGGGCATTCTGCTCGGTTTGGCCGTCGGGACTATGGGCATCTATAAAACACTGCAGGGGTTTTTCGAGAGGGAGTAAGTTAAATGCGCGACTGGGACTTTGAAGGTCAGCTAGCCAGGACATTAAGAATTTCCGGTTTTATTTTAGTGTTCCTTTGTCTCGTTGCTTTTTCTCGCCCCAAAGACCCTATAATATGGGGATTTGTGGTTGGGACTGCTGCGGGTATGTGGAATGCTTTTTTTCTTGGGAAAAGATTGGCATCTGTTATAAGTTTGTCTGTGCCAAAAGCTAATACTAGAATGAAGGTCGGGTTTGCCCTGCGCCTTTCGATTATTTTTGCTGTACTGTTTTTTGTCGCCGATACGCGATGGATCAGCCTGTACGCTGCAGGCGCGGGCCTTTTCCTGGTTCCATGTATTTTTTCATTTGGCGCTGTGGTTAATTCAATACGCCTGTCAAGGGAAGCCGGAGAGGTCAGATCTTTTAAAATAGAATAAAAATCTAAACAAGAAAGGGGTGAGAAAAGAAAATATGTTGAGTCTGCATGAAGTAGAACAACAACTAAATGTGTGGGGATGGCCTCCGAACGGTTCATGGGAACTGGTCGTGGGAAATACTCATCTGGCTTTTAACCCCAAGACCTTAATCATGACATGGGTAGTCATGGTCCTGGTGGTCCTTTTCGGAGTGGCAGCTACACGCAACATGAGCATGCGCAAACCAAAAGGGGCGCAGAACATACTTGAAGCTGTTTTCGAGTTTATAAGAGGCCAGGTCAACGACAACATGGATCCCAAGAAAGGTGCTGCTTTACTTAGTATCGTCGTAACGTACTTTATATTTATTCTGTTTTCCAACCTGATAGGTCTTGTACCTACCCTCAATTCACCGACAGCCGACTACAACACGACCATGGGACTGGCTCTTTGCACCTTTTTCATTATTTATATCTTCGGCATCAGGTACAAGGGTCTCGGTTACTTCAAGCACTATCTTCAGCCCTTCGTGTTTTTCCTCCCTATTACAATAATTGAAGATTTTTCTAAACCAATCACGCTGGCTTTCCGTCTTTACGGGAATATTTACGGCGGCGAAGTTTTAATTGCTGTCCTTTTAGGCTTGCTCGGAGGATGGATTCACGTAATGGGAGGCTTCATCGCCTCGGTTACATGGCTGGCCTTCAGTATTTTCGTGGGCTGCATCCAGGCGTTTATCTTTACCATGCTCAGTATCGCTTATGTCTCGCAGGCTGTAGCCGACCATCACTAGGTTATGTTTTGTGTTAGTCTTTTGTTAGTTTAGACCGCGATTTACTGTAATCAAATAATAGTAATTAAAATTTGCCTTGGAAAGGAGGGGAAATGAATGGAAGTAGGAGCAGGTGCTGCCCTAGGAGCAGCTATTGCTGCGGGTCTCGCCGCCCTGGGCGCTGGTATTGGTGACGGTATGGTTACCGGCCAGGCTGTCTCAAGCGTTGCTCGTCAGCCGGAGGCAAGGGGTAATATTATGACTCTTATGTTCATCTCCGTAGGTCTGATTGAAGCTCTCCCCATCATTGCCGTTGTTATCGCCTTCATGCTCTTTGGTCAAGTAGGGAGTCATTAGAACTGGTTTACTGCTTCATGACAAAAAGGCATAGCGAATGGTCGTAAGACGTGAGTCATGGGTCGTTTGGGAAAGGCAGGAATTCCATTGCCGAATTCCTGCTAATCCGACTCTCCTAAAAGTAGAGCAATTTTCCTTGCCGTTTTAAAATAATACATGTCGTAATTAACCACGGCATGCCTTAGAAACGTCGGAATTCCCACGCCCAACGTCACACGGTCCACGACCAAAATGCTATCGCTTCCTTTTGTCCACAAGCGATGGAAGGAGGGAAAATTAGAGTGGGGTTAGAATTTAACGCGACGCTGCTTGCACAGATATTCGATTTCATAATTTTATTAATTTTCTTACGCCTGGTAGTTTACAAGCCTCTGATGAAATTGCTTTCCGACCGCACGGAACATATTGAAAAGAATATTGCCGTTGCCGAACAGGAAAGGCAGGAGGCGGAACAATTAAAGGCGGGATATGAAGCTGAGATGCGCCAGTCCCGTGAAAAAGCCAATGAAATTATTCAGAAGGCGACCAAGGCAGGCGAAGATCAGGCTGCGGAAATCATCGAAAGCGCCAAGAACGAGGCGTCAAGGATGAGGGAAACGGCTCTTGCAGATATAGAACGTGAAAAACAAAAAGCTATGGCGGAACTGCGCGACCAGGTTGCTTCCCTCTCGGTACTGGTTGCAGGTAAGATTATCAACCAGAAAATTAATGATGATATCCAGCACGGTATGGTCCGGGAATTTATTGAAGAGGCAGGAGAACTGCCATGCTGAGGGGTGCCGTAGCGGGACGTTATGCAGAAGCGTTGTATGAAATAGCCTCAAAGGAAAAAGTTTTACCCAAGTATAAAAATATGGCAGACAGGATTGAAGCTGAGCTTAAAGCAATTGAAACCGTGTTTAATGAAAACGAAAAATTACAGCAGTTGCTCTACCACCCCCGAATTACAGCTGAGGATAAAAAAGATGTTTTGGAAAAGTTGTTTGAAGGCAAAATTTCCAAAATCACAAGCAACTTTCTTGCCTTACTGATTGACCGCCGGCGGGAAGCGTTTTTTAGTGACATTGTCAATGAATATGTCAAACTCGCCAATGCCGGGCGGAACATCGTAGCTGCTCAGGTTGCCTCGGCGGTGGAACTGAACGACAAGGAAAAAGGGAAGCTGGGCCAGGCACTTGACAGGCTGACCGGCAAAAAAGTACGGACCTCTTATGTGGTTGACCCGTCACTGATCGGCGGGATTGTGGTACGTATGGGGGACAAGGTTATTGACGGCAGCATCAAGACCAGGTTGGCAACCCTGAAAGAGCGCCTGAAGGCAATAAGTTAACTAGATAGGGGTGAACCAGTAGATGAATTTGCGACCTGAAGAAATCAGCTCGATTATTCAGCAGCAGATAGATAAATATCAGGCCCAAATCGAGGTTACCGACGTCGGTACCGTGCTCCAGGTTGGTGACGGTATCGCCAGGGTATACGGCCTGATGGATTGTATGTCCATGGAACTGCTGGAGTTCCCGGGCGGTGTGCTGGGGATGGCCCTCAACCTGGAGGAGGACAACATCGGTTGCGTTATTCTGGGACCTTACAAGCACATTAAAGAAGGCGACACCGTCAAGCGTACCGGGCGGATTGTATCCGTGCCCGTAGGCGACCCGATGATCGGCAGGGTAGTGAACCCCCTGGGGCAACCACTGGACGGAAAAGGACCCGTTGAGAGCGATAAATTTAACCCGGTGGAAAAGATTGCTCCCGGTGTTATTTACCGTAAGTCGGTTCACCAGCCCCTCCAGACCGGGCTTAAGGCCATTGATTCCATGATTCCCATCGGCCGCGGCCAGCGGGAACTTATTCTCGGCGACCGTCAAACCGGTAAGACGGCTATTGCCGTGGACGCTATCATCAACCAGAAGGGCGGCGACGTAATCTGCATTTACGTGGCTATAGGGCAAAAACAATCTACAGTGGCCAACGTGGTGCAGAAGCTGACCGAGACCGGTGCGATCGACTATTCCATAGTAGTGTCCGCCACCGCGTCCGACCCGGCCCCGCTGCTCTATATCGCGCCTTTTGCCGGGGCCGCCATTGGTGAGGAGTTTATGGCCCAGGGCAAACACGTGCTGATTGTATACGACGACCTTACCAAGCAGGCTGCTGCTTACCGTGAGATGTCGCTGCTCCTGCGCCGGCCGCCCGGCCGCGAGGCTTACCCCGGCGATGTGTTTAACCTGCACAGCCGGTTGCTGGAGCGGGCCTGTAAACTTTCCGACGATCTCGGCGCCGGTTCGATGACGGCGCTGCCCATTATTGAGACCCAGGCCGGAGACGTTTCGGCTTATATTCCGACCAACGTCATTTCCATTACCGACGGTCAGATTTATCTGGAGCCCGATCTTTTCTACGCCGGTGTGCGTCCCGCGGTCAACGTGGGTATCTCGGTGTCACGGGTAGGGGGGGCCGCCCAGGTGAAAGCCATGAAAGCGGTGGCCGGGCGTCTGCGTCTGGACCTGGCCCAGTACCGTGAGCTTGCTGCCTTTGCCCAGTTTGGTTCCGACCTGGATAAAAGCACCCAGGCCAGGCTGACCCGCGGTGAGCGTATGGTGGAATTGCTGAAGCAGGGACAGTACGTGCCCATGGCGGTGGAAAATCAGGTTATGAGTATTTACGCCGCGGCCAACGGTTTGCTGGATGACCTGCCGGTGGAAATGGTTTTGCCTTTTGAGGCGGAATTTTTGAAGTACATGAAAACCAATAAGCCCGAAATCGGTGAAAGCATACGCAAGACCGGCCAGTTGAATGAAGTCGAGAAAGAACTGTATGCTACCGTTGAAGAGTTTAAAAAAGAATTTAAAGCGGCACGGGGTTTGGCCTGATTGTTAATAACTGACTGTGAACTGCCGAATTAAAAGGTGGTGAAAACGTAAATGGCAAGTTTGCGAGATCTCCGGCGGCGCATTAAAAGCATCAAAAGCACCCAGCAGATTACCAAAGCCATGAAAGCCGTCTCCGCAGCCAAAATGCGCAAGGCCCAGGATGCGGTGCTGTTCGCCCGCCCGTATGCCAAGCGTCTGAGAGGCGTGCTGGGCCGGGTCGGGTCGGTGTGCAGTGATTTTAAACACCCGCTTTTAGCAGTGCGTGAGCCGAAGAAAATAGCATATGTCATAATAACGGCCGACCGGGGACTGTGCGGCGGTTTCAACAGCAACGTAATTCGGAGGGCGGTACAGGAAATAAAAAAAGAAGCTGCCGCGGAAGTCGGTCTGATTACCATTGGACGCAAGAGCCGCGACTTTTTCCTTCGCCATAAATATGACATAGTAAAGCAGTATGTCGGGCTGGGTGAAGATATTAAGTACGGCACGGTCAAGGACATAGCTTCCTTTATTATTGAAAACTACTCGTCGGAAGAATACGATGCGGTGTACTTGATCTACAGCCAATTTGTAAACGTACTGATACAGAAGCCGGTTGTGGTCAAGTTGCTGCCGGCCGAACCGCCCGAGGAAGAAGGGGAAGCTAAAAAAGAAGACGGAGAAGCCAAAAGAATCAATTACATTTTCGAGCCTTCCGCTGATGCGGTGCTGGCCGAACTGCTGCCGAAATATATTGAAAACGCCGTTTTCCAGGGGTTGCTGGAGTCAAAGGCAGGCGAGCACAGTGCCCGTATGACCGCCATGGAGAACGCCACAAGGAATGCTGGTGAAATAATTGACAAGCTGACCCTGTCCCTGAACCGGGCCCGCCAGGCCCAAATTACCAGGGAGATTTCCGAGATTGTCGGCGGTGCGGCGGCCCTGGAATAATTTCGACGTGCTTTTGGCAGGTGCTTTCTGTCACTGCTTAAAGTTTCCTATCAAAGGCGAAGGAGGTAAGAGAAGCGAATGAACGTTGGTCATGTAGTACAGGTAATCGGCGTCGTGGTGGACATACGTTTTCCACCCGGCCAGGTGCCTGATATTTATAACTCGATTAAAATAAAAAGCGACAAAGAAGACATGTTCGGCCGGAAGATTGACCTTACCCTGGAAGTGGCCCAGCACCTGGGCAATAATACCGTCCGTACCGTTGCCATGTCCGCCACTGACGGACTGATGCGCGGTATGGAAGCGGTGGACACGGGCGCTCCCATTTCCTGCCCGGTCGGAAAATCCACGCTGGGCAGGTTGGTTGATGTCCTGGGCGAGCCGATCGATGGCAAAGGGCCCATTGAAAGCGAGAAAATTTACCCGATTCACCGCCCTGCTCCCCCGCTGGTAGAGCAGTCCACGGTGACGGAAATGCTGGAAACCGGCATCAAGGTTATTGACCTGCTGGTACCCTTCCTCAAGGGCGGAAAGATCGGCTTGTTCGGCGGTGCCGGGGTAGGGAAGACAGTTATCGTTATGGAACTTATCAACAACGTCGCCAAACAGCACGGCGGTATTTCGATATTTGCCGGTGTAGGTGAGCGTACCCGTGAAGGAAACGACCTATATAACGAAATGACCGAGTCCGGTGTTCTGGATAAGACTACCATGGTGTTCGGCCAGATGAACGAGCCTCCGGGTGCCCGTCTCAGGGTGGCCCTGACGGGTCTTTGTCTGTCGGAATATTTCCGTGATGAGGAAGGCGCCGACACCCTGCTGTTTATCGATAATATTTTCCGTTTCACCCAGGCCGGATCCGAGGTTTCCGCGCTGCTCGGCCGGATGCCGTCTGCCGTGGGTTATCAGCCGACCCTGGCCACTGAAATGGGCCAGATGCAGGAACGGATTACATCAACCAAAAAAGGATCGATTACTTCGGTGCAGGCCGTTTACGTGCCTGCCGACGACCTGACCGACCCGGCGCCGGCGAATACCTTCGCCCACCTGGACGGTACTGTCGTTCTTTCCCGGCAAATTGCCGAGCTGGGTATTTACCCGGCGGTGGACCCGCTTGATTCCACTTCGCGGATCCTCGATCCGCTGGTAGTCGGAAATGAGCACTACGAGACGGCACGTAACGTTCAAATGGTGCTGCAGCGGTATAAAGAACTTCAGGATATTATTGCCATCCTCGGCATGGAAGAACTTTCCGATGACGACAAGGTAGTGGTTGCGCGCGCCCGGAGACTGCAGAGATTCCTGTCGCAGCCGTTTACCGTTGCGGAAGCGTTTACCAACATGCCGGGCAAATATGTTCCGATTAAAGAAACTATCCGGGGCTTCCAGGAGATCCTGGAAGGTAAGCATGATGACCTGCCGGAAGATGCTTTCCTCCTGGTGGGCAGTATAGATGAGGCAATTGAAAATGCCAAGAAAATAGCAGGATAATAGAGAGGAGTGCGCAGTATGTCGGAAAATAACCAACGGCTGGAAATCGTTACTCCTCAGAAAAAGGTTTTCAGCGAGAATGTAGATTTTTTGGTGGCTCCAGGCAGTGAAGGGGAACTGGGTATATTGCCGAAGCACGCCCCGTTAATTACATCTCTCGATATCGGCATAATGCGGGTCCAACAGGATAAAAAATATACCAAGGTGGTTGTAACCGGCGGTTTTATGGAGGTCCGGGACAACCGGGTCACTGTATTGGCCAACGCTGCCGAGCGGGTCGAAGAGATCGATGTGCAGCGTGCCGAGGCGGCCAAGCAGCGGGCCGAGGAAAGGCTTGCGTCCAAGTCGGAGGACATTGATTTGCTCCGGGCCGAACTTGCTTTGAAGCGGGCCATAATGCGCCTGAAGGCGGCAGCCCATTAGCCTGAAGAGATTAAAACCGGTCGTTAAGCCCGGTTTTTCTTTTTTTTAAATTAAGCAATTAATGGTAATAATAGGGGCATGAATACTTTTTTATGGAGGAATATTCATGTCCAGTCACAATTTCTTTAAAAACAAATTCACAGACCTAACCGAATTTATTAAATCACGGGTTGATTTTAAAGCTGCGGAACGTTGGCCCGGTTATTTCAGTGAGGGAAGAAAGGTAATACCGGCGGCACTTTTGCTGCTGGCCCTTTCCCTGGCGCTTTTTACCCTGGTGACGGTATTTGCGGAGGACCCTGCGGCTAAGGAAGAAGCATTTCTGCTTGAACTGGTGGCATCATCCGGGGCCGGGTTGAATACCGTAAATTTGACCGGCTGGGTTAGGGTGGACGAAACCAGTAGCAGTGCGGGGAATATTGAAAAATTGGCTCAAAATGCGGCCACCTGGTTAAACTTGCCGGAAACCGGGCGCAAAGTGGAAAAATGGCGGAACAGTTATGCCTACGGCGTAAATCTGAAGGGGCAACTGAATGACGGTACAGTATATTCCGTGTTGGGACAGGCACTGGATATACCTGAGGGTCAAAAAGCCTCCCACCTGATGTTGAGTGTTTCCGGTACGGGCGAAATCCAGGCCGGCAGGTTTCAGGAAAAATTTTACCAGGTACTGGAGCGATACGGCGGCAAAGGGCGGGTAGCCCTGACCTGCTCCGGTAAAATAGGAAAAGAATTGACCGGTCCCGAGTTGGCGGCGGAGGCCGAGAAGATGATGGAACTGGCCGGGGCCGCAGTTCAGGAACGGACCACCCGGACCACCCGGGACAACCTGGTCAGCCTGACCGGCCTCAGTCCTCACTTTTCCCACAACCTGAAATACGCCGGGAAAGAAGTGAACTTAAACGTAGCGCTGCGCAGCAACCCCGGGGAGCACGTCACCTACGTGTACGCCGCCTCGCCGCTGATCTTTACTGAGTACTAGCAGGAGTTTACTACCATTTCCTCCCATAAAGGAACCGGTACCTTTTGGGAGAAAATTACAGCTTATTCTTAAGGTAATATTTACCTGGCCGGGCAACTATACATAGAGTATCGGATAAACAAATTTACCCGGAGGGAGGCTTTTCTTTGCGCCGGCTTATGCTTGGATTAACGCTTATTGCCGCGGCCCTGATTTTAAGCCTGCCTCAATTTAAATCCAGGCAGGCTCCCGGCGGGTTGTTTCCCGGTACAGACACGGTCCGGCTTTACCTTCACCGGGAAGATAAAATTAAAACCCTGCCGTTGGAAGACTATCTGGTAGGGGTCGTGGCCGCGGAAATGCCGGCCGAATTTCCCGAGGAAGCCTTGAAAGCCCAGGCAGTGGCCGCTAGGACCTACGCGGTGAAACGCCTTACGGCCGGCGGTGTGGCCAATCCCGAGCACCCGGGTGCCGATCTTTGAGACGACCACCGGCACGGCCAGGCTTGGCTGTCCAGGGAAGAATTAAAAAAACGGTGGGGGACTATCGCCTATTACAAGTATTATTATAAGATAAAGCGGGCGGTGCATGCCACCAGGGGAGAGGTGCTTACTTACGGGGGCAAGCTTATTGAAGCGGTCTACCATGCCTCCTGCGGCGGCAGAACTGAAAGTGCCGGGGACGTGTGGAAGTTCGACTTTCCTTACCTGCACAGCGTGCCCTGTCCCTATGACGCCGCGCCGCAGCCGGTTAGGACGGTATCATTCAGCCTGTTGCAGGTAGAGAAAGCCCTGGGTATAAATTTTACTGTCGCCCCGGCCTCCGGAGGCAGTAAAATTTCTCCCGTTCTCAAGGTGGCTGAAAAGACAGCCGGTGGCCGGCCGAAAACCCTGCTTGCCGGGGCTGAAAAAATCCCTGCCGTGGTGGTGCGGGACCGGCTGGGGCTGCGTTCAACCAACTTCAACTGGAAGGTAAAGGGAGACCAAATTGCTTTTACCACCACCGGCTACGGGCACGGGGTGGGTCTCTGCCAGTACGGAGCCAAGGGGCTGGCCGCGCACGGTTACGATTACCGGACAATCCTGCGCCATTATTACCGGGGGGTGGCAATAACCAATACCGGTGCTGCTGACCGATAAATTAATTAAGGCCCTTCCTGCGGGTAGCCGGACCCGCTGTTTATTACCGGACCGCCTGCCCGGGGAGGTTTTCTGCGCCGGTCGAAGTTAACGGCAAGCAACACCGACAGCACGGACAGGGCGGAAAGAGCCAGGATGGCGCCCCGGACATAGCCAAATCCCAGGTTCTTGACCGTGACCGTCCTTATGGCCTCCGCCATCCAGGTGTAGGGGAGAAGACGGGCCGGACCCTCCACGAAACCGGGAATATGGGTCATCGGCCAGGTGTAGCCTGAGATAATAAATAAAGGAACGGAAAGCAGCATTACGTACCTGGTGACCTGCAGGGAATTCGGGGCCCGGGCCGAAAAATAAAATCCGGCTGAAGTAATAATCACGCCGTAAAGGAGCCCCAGCAAAACAATAAGTCCCATGCTTCCCCCGGCCTTAACGTTGATCAAGCGCGCGGACAGCCACAACAAAAGCACGTAATTAAAGAAGTTGATCACCAAATAAGGCAGGCACTTGCCCAGAAAAATCTTCCACCGCGGCAGCGCGGCGCCGATGTATTGCATCCAGCTGTTCCGGTCCTTTTCCCTGGTTACCGTCAGGCTTACACCCAAAAGGCAGATTTGGTGAATGATCATCATCACCAGGCCCAAGAAAAGATACGTGGTGTAACTGTAGGTGGGGTTGTACCACACGTCCAGATTGCAGGACACCGTGTCCAGGACGCCTTTGATTTCCCGTTCGGTCATGCCGAGGCCGGCCAGGTAAGCAGCCGTGCGGCCGGTACTGAAGTGGTTGATTACTTCCAGGGCGTACTTTCTGGTATTGTAGCCCCAGATCAGGTTGGAGGCGTCGTAGACCGTCAGCACCTCCGTGCCGCGGCGCAGCAGCGCCTTTTTTTCAAAATTTTCCGGTATCACCACGCCTGCCCGGACGGCGCCCGTTTTCATGCCTTCCTGCAGGCCTTCGTAGGTGCTGATCTCCCCGGTCACCTTAAACTTGGGACTGTTTTTAAAGGCTGCAACCACCTCCCGGCTCAGCCCGGAGCGGTCCAGGTCCACCACGGCCAGGGGGATGTCGGTCAGGACCGCCGAAAAATAAACCGCGCCGAAAAGCAAGGTGTAAAGCGCGGGCACCAGCAGTATCAGCAGCAGGATAATTTTATCCTTAAAAACATGTAAACTTTCGTAATATGCGATGTTCAGCACCTGTCGCAACCCAATTCCTCCCAAAAGGTGCCTGACCCCTTTTTCCTGTTCCTCCCAAAAGGTGCCAGGCACCTTTTGGGAGGGTTTTACATTTCTTTGACTTTGAAGATTAGTGCTGCGGTGCCGTAACAGGCGACGGCGATGATTAAGAGGGCCAGGAAGTAATCCGACATGAATCCCCAGCCCGGATTTTTGAAGGTCAGGAAATTGAACCCCTGGAAGAACCAGGTCTGGGGCAGTATCTTTACTGCGTGGCGGATAAACTGCGGCATTGCTTCCAGAGGCCAGGTATAGCCGGACAGGATAAATGCCGGCAGAGCGATGATCATGCCGAACCTGGTTGCGTCCACTGCGTTGCGGGAAATGCTGGAAGCGAGAGTTCCCACCCCGTGCAGGGCCACGGCAAAGGCCAGGGTGAATAACAGCAACACGGCAAAGCTGCAGTGCAGGGGAAAGTTAAATACCGCGTAGGCCAGCACATATACCGGCAGTACCGTCAACATAAAGAGCGCAATATGCGCCAGCGACTTGCAGAAAAACAATTTAAACCGGGAAATTCCGGCCGCCTTTACTTGCCGCCAGCTGTTCAAGCCGGTTTCCCCGATGATATTCATGCAGGCCGCCAGGGTGCAGCACTGCTGCCACACGTTTAAGGCCAGCGCCACCACCAGGAAAAAGGCGTAGTTCAAAGTCGGGTTGAACCACGGTTCTTCGCGGAAAACTATTGCCTGGTAGGCGTTCCTGGCCTGGTCCGGCTGGACGCCGCGGGCCACCAGGGTCTTGATGCCGGCCCGGGCGCCGGCCGCGCGGGTGATTTTCAGCAGGGCGCCGGTAGCGCCGGTGGCGTATACCATGTTGCTCCCGTCCAGGATCATTTCCACGCGGGCCTGGCGGCCCAGAAGGACATTCTCGGCAAAATTTTCCGGTATGACAACGCCCACCACAATTTTCCCCTGCTTGATAAGTTCTTCCAGTTGGTCGAAGTTACCGGGGCGGGCCACTATCTCCAGGTCTTCCGAATTTTTTATTTGGGCGATAATCTCACGGCTGCTGCCGGAGCGGTCCAGGTCCACCACGGCCGTGGGTATGTCTTTTAAAACCTGCCTGCTGTAGGTGGAGTAGAAAAGTAAAATACCCAGCAGAGGACCGGCAATCAGGATCCAGCGCAACCCTTTGTCGCGCCACAAATAAAAAATTTCCCGGCGCATTATGGACAGGCACTGCGTGATCATTTTTCTTCACCGCACTCCGGCAGCCGGGCATAATTTTCCTCCCAGACGCTTTGCGCTTCCCCGGGCGGGCAGACCGTCAGCCGCCCGCCTTCCAGCCAGCCAATCCCGGTCATCCGTTCCAAGAGGGCGGGTTCGCCGAACCCCCAGACACAGGTTCCCCCGCCGGACAGGAATGCCGACAGTTCCTTCAGGATGATCTGCCGGGAATGCAGGTCAATATTTTGCGTCAGTTCATCCACGATTAAGAGATCGGGGGCATTCAGCAGGGCGCAGGCCAGGGAAAGGCGCTTATAGGCCCCGTCCTCCAGGGTGCCCGCCGGCTCACCGAGAATTTTCTCCAACTCGAACCGCCGGACCAGGCCGGGGATATTTTCCCGCGGCGCATTTTTTAAAACTGCGATATAGTCCAGGTTTTCCCCGGCGTTCAGGTCCTGGAAAAGGCTGCGCTCCTGGGTCACCAGGCCGGTGTGCTTTTTGAAAGATTCACTTTTTCCGGCATCATAGCCGAAGACTTCGACGGAGCCGGAACTGAACCGGTCGATCCCGGCCAGGATGTGCAGCAGCGTGGATTTGCCGGAGCCGCCGGCGCCGAAAATGCCGAAACATTCCCCCCGGGCCACCGCGAAGTTCAGGCCGTTAAGTACGGTCTTGCGCCCGATTTTTTGCACCAGGTCCGTTACTTTTATTACTGCGTCAGCCACCGTCACTACAGTCACGGGGTTGCACCGCCTCCTCCTGTTGGAATTGTGTTATTCCAGTATCGTTACCCGGGCGGTCATTCCGGTCTTGAGCACCAGGTCGTCGTTCGGCAGGTCAATCTTTACTTCAAAACTGCGGATGTCGTGCTCGTACTGTTCGTTTACGGCCTTGCGCACGGCAAATTCCCCGGCGTTATTGATCCAGACCACCTTGCCCTTGAATACCCGCCCGGGGAAGGAGTCCACCCTTACTTCGGCTTCCTGGCCGAGCTTGACCCGGCCGATTTTTTTCTCGCTGACGAATATCTTGACGTAGGTATTTTCAACGTCGGTAATTTCAAATACGGGGGTGCCGGCGTTAACCATTTCCCCCTCTTCCAGCATTTGCTGGGTGACGATGCCCGAGGTGGGGGCTTTCAGGCAGGCGTGCTCAAGATAGACCCGCGCTTCCTGCAGGGCTCCGGCCGCTTGTTCGGCCTGGCCGGCCGCCGCGTCACGCCGGGCTCGGGCTAGCTGTACCTCCAGACGGGCCGACTCGGCCTGTTCCAGGGCGCCCCGGGCTTCCAGCAGCTTATTTTGGGCCAGTTCGTAGTTGTTTTCGGCGGCGTCGTAGTCCTTTTGAGCAACGGCGCCGCTTTCATACAGGGCGGAGACCCGCTTGAATAAAAGCCCGGCGTCCTTCACGCCCACTTCAGCCTGGGCCACTTTGGCGTGGGCCTGGGTCACGGCGGCCTCAGCCTGCTGCGCAGTCAGCGCTACCGCTTCTCCAGCCTGCCTCTCATTGGCCCTGGCTGCGGCCAGGGCACCCCGGGCCTGGGCAAGTTTGGCCTCCAGTTCCTGGGTTTCCAGGCGGGCAAGTTCCCGGCCCGCCGTCACTTTGCTGCCTTCAGTCACTTTCATGTCCTGGATCTTGCCCGGGATTTTGAAAGCAACCATAACATTTTTGGCCTCGACGGTACCCGTGGCGGTCAGGCGGTTCTGCCCGGCGCTTACTGCCGACCGGGACAGGTACTGGGCGGCAATTAAAAAAACAATCAGGCAGACGATGCCGAAAAACAGCAGGGTGGCGACTTTTTTCTTCAGCCCTATTTTTTCAAAGGTGTCCGGCGACACGACAACAGTCCCCCTCTCCTTCTCCGGATAAAATACCCCTGGTAAATATCTGTTCAATAGTCGATTTTACCTTCGCGCGGTCAATCGGCCGCGCGAAGGCCAGGTAATGAAAAGCCGCAATGGTAATCATGCCGAATAACGAGGAAGTTGCCAGTTCCGGGTTTACGGCGCGGAAAGTCCCGTTTTTGACCCCTGCTGCGATCGCCTCCCGTACCACTGCCAGGCATTTGGAAAGCATGCCGGCGAGAATCCTCCGCCGCAGTTCGGAGCCGGAAAGCTCCTTCAAAAAAAGGAAGACCAGGTCTTGCTCCCTTTCGTAGAAATCAAGGTGGCTGTCCACGAGGCTCCTGATTTTGTCAAGGGGGTTGTCCGCGGCGGCGGCCGCCACCCGGAGCTGTTTGCCGAAAATATTGATCCCTTCCTGGATCACGGCAAAGTAAAGGTCTTCTTTATTTTTAAAATGGTAGTAAATGGTGCCTTTGGCCACTCCCACGGCCTGGGCGATCTCGTCCACGGTGGCCTCGTGATACCCCTTGCGGGCAAAAATACCGGCAGCAGCCTTGAACATGGGCCGGCTTCCGCCCTTTCCCGCTTTGAAGGCCCCGCTGAAGGGCAAATCGGTCATTTCTTTTGCTCCTCCCAGTGCTTGTACTGACCAGTCAGTTTATAACTTCAGGTTAGTATGCTTTCCATAATTAGTCAACACCCAAATAAGGTTATGGTAGTCGTTTAGGGCAGGCATTTAAGCAATTTTGATTAAATTTCCCTGGAAAATACATTTTAAAATAAGTTTTTTCTTCCTGAGTATTTATCCCGCGCCCCTGCATATACATATCTAGAAGGTATTGGATTTAACAACTACCAACGTCCGAACGGGAGGCAGGGTAATGCAGGAATATATTCAAAAGCGGGTACTTGATATCTGCGCTTATATCCTGGAGACTAAGGCCACGGTCAGGCATACCGCGCAGGTCTTTCAGATCAGCAAGAGCACTGTGCACAAGGACATGACCGAGCGATTGCCCTCTCTCAATAAACACCTGGCAAGCCGGATTAAGTCGATCTTCGAATATAATAAGGCCGAACGTCACTTGCGGGGCGGGGAAGCCACCAGAAGAAAATATAAAGATTTAGCATAACACTCCAACCGTTGACAGGAATTTGATGAAAAAGGTAGAATGTTAGCATTACTTGGATTGATATCCGGGACATCCTCCCGGGGAGAGCAAAGTTTTGATTTTCCAGGCAAGGGACAGGCCCTTTGATTTTTTTGAGTGAGAAAGGGGACGAGCTTTATGTTCGGCGGAAGCGATATCGGGGTGGACCTGGGTACTGCGAACGTGCTGGTTTTTATGAAAGGAAAGGGAATAGTGCTGCAGGAACCTTCCGTAGTGGCCACAGATAAAGAAAGCGGCAAAGTAATCGCGGTGGGTTCCGAGGCGCGCCGAATGCTGGGACGGACCCCGGGGAATATTATCGCCACCCGCCCGTTGCGGGACGGGGTGATCGCCGACTACGACGTGACGGAAAAGATGCTGCGTTATTTCTTGGGGAAGGCCGACGGAGGCAGAAAGTTTTTTTTCCGCCCCCGGGTTATCGTATGTATTCCCTCGGGTGTCACCGGCGTGGAGGAGCGTGCGGTAAAGCAGGCTACTATCCAGGCCGGGGCCAGGGAGGCCCACCTGATTGAAGAGCCCCTGGCTGCGGCCCTGGGTGCCGGATTGGATATTTCCCAGCCCAGCGGTTCCATGGTCGTGGATATCGGCGGCGGCACTTCCGACATTGCCGTCCTGTCGCTGGGCGGAATCGTGTGCAGCAAGTCCCTGCGGGTCGGCGGGGATAAGATTGACGAGGCCATCGTTAAGTATATCCGCAAGGAATATAACCTGGCGGTAGGGGACCGCACCGGGGAAGAACTGAAGATAGAGATCGGCACCGCCCACCCGCCGGGAACCGAATCAAAGGTGATGGAAATCCGCGGCCGGGACATGGTTTCCGGGCTGCCCAGGGCCGTCAGGGTTTCCAGTTTCCAGGCGCACGCAGCCATCAAAGAAATCCTGGACATTATCGTAGGAGGAATAAAAGGAGTACTGGAGCTCACCTCGCCCGAGCTTGCCGCAGATATAGTGAACAAGGGGATCATCATGACCGGCGGCGGCGCGCTGCTGGAGGGCATAGACAGGCTGATCAGCGAGGAAACCGGCCTGCCCGTCTACGTGGCGGAAGACCCGCTTTCCTGCGTGGCCAAGGGTACCGGCCGCGCTTTGTCCAACATGAGCGTGATCAGCGCTGCCAACAAGGGCAAGAATTTTAAGAAGATAATTTAAATTGAGCATTGAGCAGGCCGGGCAAATTGCCCGGCCTGAGGTTTAAAATAAAGGGCTGATTTTTTAAAATTCAGCCCTGGATATCGCCCGGCTTAAAAACCGACACTTCTTTTACCTGGTCAAAATCTGCATCTGTGGTAGCCAGGTTAAAGCAACCGCGGGCTTGCATAGAGGCCAGTAAAACCGAGTCATTAGTCAGCAACCCGTAAAACTCTCTTTTCTGCTGGCTGTACCTGCAGTCGTCCATGCTGCAGGGGAATACCCCGATCCCCATTTCAGGAATGCGCAGACCGTTTATTGCGTAATCATGCAGGTTTTTTACAATATCCGGCCGCGCTCTTAGTTTTCTCGCTATGTTCCCTGCCTCTACCAAGCCCTTGCCGACGGCTTCCAACATCATAAGCCGGTGCAGTACTTCCAGCAGCAGGTGCACGGTGGTAATTCCTGTTAATAACCCGGATTCACAGCGGGAAAGAAATTGAGAACAATCGGGCGATACGCCGGTAAAATGATAAATAAAGATATTGGCATCTATAAAAACTGTTTCTCCGTCCGGAATCAGATCAAGAGTCAAGGAACGGTTCCTCCTCGATAATCCGCTTTACTAAACGGTGCGAGGCGGGAATTGCACTCCGGGTGGCCTTAACCACGGACCTGCCGCTGACCCGGTCTTCCGATTTCAAATATTGCTCCAGGGCTGCTTCAATGATTTCATTTAACGGCTTGTTCTTACGAAATGCCATTTGCTTTGCCCGCATCAACAATGGCTTCTTGATCGAGGTACCTATTTTTTGGCGTATTACCTACACCCCTTTTACTTTTCTATATTATCACAGTAAGACAGCTAGATGTCAAGCTAGATAACTAGATTGTGTTTTTTACACAATTAATTAACTTAATAAACTATT
>DFAQ01000045.1:0-659 GCA_002365865.1 Pelotomaculum sp. UBA3102 | reverse complement strand
AATTAACTTAATTAACTTAATAAACTATTTTTTGCCGGTGAAAAGGAAAATCGCCAAAAGTTGTCGAAAAGGTATGATACTGGCTGACAAGCCCGGTATCATAATATTTTTGCAAAGCACAGCAGTTTGGCGGAGGTTTTTTTGTCCATGCAGTTTTTTCATTTCAGTAAAATAAAATCCCGTTATTTTCCCGTGCCGCGCGCGGCAGCCCGTTTCATTACGGCTTGTCTGGTTCTCCCGGCGGTGTTTTTTTTATCCCTCCTGGCAGCCGGTGCCGAAGCGGACCCGCCCGCCGGCCGCCCGGTGTCGTTCCTCAACGACCGCGCCGCGGACATCACCGGCGCCGCCGCGGTAAACGCGCCCGGCTTTTCCGTGCCGGAAGGGCTTACCGGGGAAGGCCGCATTGTGGCCATCGCCGACAGCGGCCTGGACGCCGGTCAAACCGGAGACGTCCACCCCGATCTCCAAAGCACCCCCGGCCGGATGCCCAAGGTGGTAATGCTCAAGTCCTGGGCCGGGCGGGAAATTCCGGACGACCCGGACGGTCACGGCACCCACATGGCAGCCACTGTCGCCGGGACGGGCGCCGCTTCAGACGGAAAATTCCGGGGTGTGGCGCCGGAAGCCAGCATATATTTTCAGGCCATATTAAACGATGA
>DFAQ01000006.1:14837-25285 GCA_002365865.1 Pelotomaculum sp. UBA3102 | reverse complement strand
ATTATGCTGTAGGCATTAGGGTACTTGGCGAACTTAATCTTGCAGAGAGAACAATATATGAATTTAGAGACCGTATTTACAAATATACCCTTGCATATCCGGATGAGGATGACCTGATATTTGATCAGTTCATCAAGCTTATTAATGGTAAAAGCCAAAGTGGATATGTAGCAAATATTACAGAAACCTGTGACCTATTTAGTATTGACATGTTTTACGTTGTGGGTTATAATATGTAGCAAATATTACAGAAACCTGTGACAAAAGTAATCCCGTCCAGTTGATTACCGACTATGCGGTTCCCCCAACACAAAAAGCGATGTGGACTTTATCAAGAAAAGACTGCCGGTAATCAAAGAAGAACAAAGTTTAAAGTAACAAATTACATTTTCAGCACTGGAATTAAACTTAGATTAAGCAGGAAAAAATGTTGCAGCAGAGAATATTAGTTGTAGAGCTGTGTTTTGGCAAGTAAAAAACAGTCAGCAGGTGCCCGCAAGGGAGAATAGGGAACCGGGTGCAAGACCCGGGCGGTCCCGCCACTGTATGCCGGAGCGCCGCCGCATATATTTTATTCAGCCACCGGCTGCCTGCCGGGAAGGCCGCGGCAAGGTGCGATGACGCGAGCCAGGAGACCTGCCTGTTGAGAGTTAAACCCCGCGGTGAAGGGGACAAAACGTTGGATGATGGAAAAGTCCACGGCCTGTTTAGGCTGTGGTTTTTTATTTTTCAAGAAAAATAAGGAGGGTGAAAAAATTTATGTCATTATTGAACAGGACGATCAATGAAATTGGCGATTTGCACGCGGGAGCCATGGAGCAGGCCCGGAAACGTTTGGACAGCCTGATTAAACCCCCCGGCAGTCTCGGCGTCCTTGAGGAGATGGCGGTGCGCCTGGCCGGGATCACCGGCAATCCCCTGCCTGACGTGCAAGAAAAAGTGATTATTGTCATGGCCGGTGACCACGGGGTGGTGGCAGAAGGGGTAAGTGTCGCGCCACAGGAGATTACCGCCCAGATGCTGCCCGCCTTTCTTACCGGAAAAGCCGGGATCGGGGTATTGTCGAGGCACGCAGGGGCCAGGCTGGTGGTAGTGGACGTCGGGGTTGCCGGCACGGTCGATTGCCCGGGTGTGCGGCAGCGCAAGGTAAGGCCGGGTACCGGGAACATTGCCGCCGGTCCGGCCATGTCCGTGGAAGAAGCCGTAGAAGCCCTGGAGGTGGGCATAGAAACGGCACTGGCGGAAATTGACCGGGGGGCGGCGTTGCTGGCCACGGGTGACATGGGCATTGGCAACACGACCCCCAGCAGCGCGCTCCTGGCCGCCTTCAGCGGGTGCAGCGCCGCGGAGGCGGCGGGCCGGGGCACGCTGGTTAACGATCAGGTGATGGAGCTGAAAGTCAGGGCCATCGAACGCGCTATCGAAATCAACCGCCCCGACCCCGGAAACCCCCTGGAGGTTTTGGCCAAAGTCGGCGGGCTGGAAATAGCGGGCCTGGCGGGAGTGATCCTGGGGGCGGCGGCGAAGCGGGTGCCGGTCTTGATTGACGGTTTTATCACCACCGCGGCGGCCCTGGTGGCTTACAAGCTGCAGCCCCGGGCCGGGGAATTCATGATTGCCTCCCACCTGTCGGGAGAACAGGGGCACCGTTTGCTTCTGGAGCAGCTTGACCTCGCGCCGGTCATGCACCTCAAGATGCGGCTGGGCGAAGGCACGGGGGCTGCCCTGACCATGCATTTGGTGGAAGCCGCGGCCAGGCTCGTGCGCGAAATGGCCTCATTTGATGAAGCCGGCGTCTCCGGCCTGGAAGAAGATAAAATAATGGTTTGAACCAAACAGGAACAATTTAAAAATAAAAATAATGAAACCAGGCAAAATTATGCTCGATATGGAATTTATACAAAAATTCCATTATCGGAGCAATTTTTTTTATCTGCGACAAACTGCTGTCAATGCACATTGGTATTATAAAGTTATCCGGAAAAAATAATTTTTTGTGGTTGAATTTGTAATTTATTGCAGGTTATTGTATACTCCCGGCGAAAAGAAAAAAATGGATGCAAACCCACATTAATAAGCCGGGAGGTTGCATATGAACCAAAAAACCGGGAAAGACGCCGGCCGGGGCCTGCGGCTGAACATGATCATCGACCGTATTAACCAGCGGACCCCCTATGGCGGGGTAACCGTGAAGGAGTTGGCCGAGAAATACGAAGTCACCGAACGACAGATCCACCGGGACCTGAATAACATTCAAAATGAAATGAGGGTGCCCCTGGTAAAAAAAGAGCGGGTTGTGGACGGGCGCAAGAGCGTGTCTTACTGCCTGGAAGCCGGTTACCTGCCCAGTTTGAGCCCCGAGAAAGCCACCGCCGTCTTTTTAAGCATGCTGCAGCAGCAGGGTTCCGCCTTGTCCGGCTGCCTGAACGGCCTCAAGGACGCCCTGGTTTCAACCCTGTTCAAGTACCATTACAACCCTGCCGAACTGGCGGTGGAAAAACTGCAGGACCGGATCCACCTGGTGGAGGAAGCCCTGGCCGAACCGGAACGGGTGGGGCAGTTGTTTACTAAACTGGTCCAGGCTCTCAAGGACTGCCACCGGGTTAAAATATGGTACTACGTGGGCTACCGGGGAAAAATAACCGAGCGGGTGGTAGAACCCTACGGCCTGATCTGCAAGCGACATAACTGGTATCTGGTGGCGTACTGCCTCAAACGCCAGGCAGTACGGGTATTCCGGGTGGACCAGATCGAAAATGCTTACCCGTATACCACAGAAAAGTTTACTCACCCGCAGGACTTTAACCTCAAAGAACACATGGCGCAAAGCTGGGGGGTCATTAACGACGGGGAAGCCTACCGGGTCAGACTGAAGTTCCGAGCCAACGTGGCTTTTAGAATCAGGAACCTGGTTTATCACCCGTCGCAGGTATTGGAAAAAGAACTGGAAGACGGGTCCATAATTGTTTCCTTTTATGTCTGCGGCATTAAGGAAATGAAGACCTGGATCGTACAATGGGGGGATGCCGTGGAAGTGCTGGAACCGGACTGGCTCAGGGAAAACATGTGCGCCATGGCAGAAAGCATATTGCGGGTTTACCACAAAAAGTGAATAAAAAAACCGGCACCGTGGCAGAGCAAAAAGAACGCGGTGTTTTTTAGTATGATAGGTTTTATTTTAATAATCGAAATGTTTTAGGAGGAAAAAACTTGCATGCATATATAAAAATGAGAATGGACCCGTCCTCACCGGCCATACCCATTCATTATAATTACCTAGTCCAGGCCGCTATTTATGCCGCGTTACCGGAAGAAATGGCGAAGCGTCTTCATGATGAGGGTTTTACCGCTGGTAGACGCAGCTTTAGATTGTTTTCATTTTCGAGGTTGATGGGCCGGTTTAAACTGAATAGAAATGCGGGAACAATCAGTTTTCCTGAAGAGGTATCTTTCGTGATCACTTCGCCGGACACGAAATTTTTCCTGGCTCTGGTCAATAATTTGCTCACCAAGGGTCAGATGCATCTAGGCCAATCGCTGCTGTTGATTGACGAAGTTCGTTTTGACGAGCAATTAGCGGAAAGCGAAGTTTTAGCTGTACGCACCCTTTCCCCGGTGGTGGTCTACAGCACTCTTTTGCGGCCGGAGGGCGGTAAGTACACTTGTTATTACCAGCCGGGGGAGGGGGAGTTCGACAAACTGATTACATCCAATTTGGCTAAAAAGTTTGAGGCCTTACACGGACGCCAGCCGCCGGAAGGAGAAGTCCGGGCGCGTCCCCTGGACCGGCCCCGCCTGCACGTGACCAAATACAAGGGCACCGTGGTAAAGGGGTATACCTGCCGCCTGAAGCTTAGCGGTCCACGAGAACTGCTGCAGATAGCCCTGGACGCCGGCCTTGGGGGCAAAGGGAGCCAGGGATACGGGTGTATGGAGAAGGTAACGGGAAGGAGGTGAGTTGGGGTGACTAGGCGAGATAAAGTAAATTAACCAGCAAAATAAATTAGTTAATAATTTTACTACGAGAAAGGAGTGATAGATTGATTGATGCGGTACGGACAATGGCCTTGGACTATCTGGCGGGAGAACTGGCCGGAGAAGAACTGCCCGCTGACGTAGAACACTGATTAATTTGATTAATGATAAGGGGGTGAAGTTGTTGTTTTTAGAAAAGTTAGTTGTCCAGGGTGCTCCGTTTTTGGCTTGCGGTATGAACGCCGAGGAAACTTTGCAGCAAATTACGGATGTATTTAGTGAAGGAAGGTTTTTAGAAAACATTATTGTAGTGGAGAGCATTTCTACTGCGGACGAGTTGAAATTTGCCATTCTACCTTTGATGACGTGGGGCACGCACGAGATACAGGAGGGCGCCGGTAAAAAAAAGGGTACCAAGAAGAAAGTAAATTTTCTGCCAGATACAGCCAGGGGTCTTGCTTTACCTTTTGTAAAACCTGGCAGTGGAAATCCGTTGGTGCCGCAGGGTAGATACGGGGTGCCTGTTTACCCAACTTACCCGAAAAATTTCGCTGTTCTGTCAGAGCTCGGTGGAGCCGTTAGTTTTATCGGCAAAAGGTTGGAAAGGACAATGAATTTACCGGTGAGGTTTGATGAAAGTGCGCTAAAGGAGGTGGCCGCACTTATTGCCGGTTTGGTAGGGCAAGTGCAAAGCAAAGTGGCTGCGAAGGAGAGCCAAGGATATGGCCTTATAGCGATAGTGTTCCCTGAAGCAGGAGGGCCATACTGTTATATGGACAGGGCACCTGTTATTGGCGACGGGGAATATGTTCTGGTCGGGGAAAGTGTGTTATATCCCGGTAAGTACATAGTTGCCCGTTTAGCTCTGTTGGAAAAAAGTTTTTGGGGCTCAAAAATGACCGAGGGCAAAGAAAGGGGGTGGAGAGATAGCTGTTCCTTATGCGGGAAGAATGAAGAATCCGTTTCGCCTTATTGTAAAGCCTGGAATTGGCTGAGCTACACCTGGGATTGTCCGCTGTCAGAAAAATACCGGGGGAAAGAGCCGGATCTGGCGAATGCCGTGGGGGCGTTGTGCCAGGATTGTTACTCCGCTCTTATTATAGGGGCGGGTATATTTGATGAGTTAGCAGCGCCCCTCCCTTATCGGTTGACTAAGGAGCTTTTTGTGCCGGTGGCTTCGGCTGGTGGCAGGGAGGCAGCAAAAAAATCCATCTCCAGGCCGCCCAATATTCTTGGTTGTGCAATGGTACTACCGTTCCGTAAAGATATTGCCACTGCTGACAGCGGGGAAATGCTGAAAGAGGCCCTGAGCGTTTTTAGGAGTAAAAACGTACGCAAGAATAGGAATGACCGTTCTTTGGCCGCTATTACCGGATTTGAGGCCGTTTTGCCCGACGATTTTAATACCGACGATTACCGCCTGACAATCGTTTACCACCAGAAGTCTCAGGCTGATGTACAATTGCGGGCAATAATTGAGGACGTTCTTCCTTCTACTATTAACCTGTTGGCCGACTACATTCCTGTAGTTGCTGACGAAGCAGCGGAGATAAAAAAAAGAATAGCGGCAACCGAGCAAGATTTTACTGCTGAAAATTACAGGTCTCTCGTATACCTTCTTATCAGGGCTTACGGGGGCGGCTACTTATGGCATACCCTGCGCTCTATACTTAACAGGCGTCCGGTAAGCAGAGAAAGATTTGTGAAGGGGGCGGTCCTGCGCTTAAACGGATATGCTGCCGCTCAGGCAGAGGATACTGCTTTTTGGAATTTAAGGGAAGAGGTTGCTTTTTACCTGGCGTTTCATAAATTTTTGAGCTTTTATAATACCATTATTAAGGAGGGAGGCAGTGCTGTGTACGATTGGCGCCAGATGCTGGACAAGGCTGCCAAGACGCCGCCGGAAAAGTTATCATTTGAAAACGTGGAAGAATTAGGTTTTGCCGCTGGTTTTTTAACCAGGCGCTTTAGCCGTTGGTACTGGCATAATACCGGCGGGAGCAGGGAAAAGGGGGCAAAAGGCAAGGATTTTATAAAACACAGGGTCATGAGTTTCGGTTCCAAGTTGACCCCGGACATGGTCTGGCGTAAAGCATTAAGCCGCTTCCAAGAATATGCTGTTAAGCTGGACATGAATCTGACCGAAGATTTTCGCCGGCGTGCCGGAGTGGTTGAAAGTGAATACAGGCGTCTGCGGGAGCAGGTCGAACGTAGGCGCGACGAGTTTGTAGGGTCTTTTTGGAGCGGTTATATGTTGGCGACCGAGTCAACTAAGGATGATGCTGCTAACGATAATTTGGATGATAAGGAGGAATAGCAACGATGTCTGTTTTAAGCGGCGAGATTTTGTTTGTTAAGTCTGTTAAAGACGGAATTCCAAACCGGGATCCTTTAAATGACTCCGACGCTAGGCGCATATTTGGCGAGGACGACGGCAGGATATCTCTTTCCGATGTCAGCGTCAAACGAGATGTCCGGGACTATATTCTGGCCAAATACCCGGATGGAGGTGGCAATAATGGTCGTTATTATATTTTTTGCCGCGAGGAAAGGACTCCGGAAGGGAAGTTGTTGGGACGGGACCGGCTGGCCAAGGCCATTTTAGAAAGGGCTGGCCTTAAGGGAGATGCTGATAAATCAGGCGCCCTGTTGCAGTCAGCCTTTGATATGCGGGTTTTTGGAGCTGTTTTTAGCGTGTCGAAGCAAAGCTTTCACAAAACCGGTCCGGTTCAGTTCGGCTGGGCCCACTCACTGCATCCGGTTGAGACTAAATACGTCCAGGGAACTGTAGTGATGCCGAGTGAGGAAGAAAGCAACGTACAGGGCACCATTTGGACTGCTTACACCCTGCCGTTTGCAATTTTTGCTCTACCCGGGGTTATAAATGCTGCCATCGCCGAGCGCGAGACAGGAATGAATGAAGAAGATTTAGAACTGCTCCTGGAAGGGCTCTGGAAAGGGACTCTGCATAGGCAGGCGCGCGGTCGGGGAATCCAGCAGCCGCTGCTGCTTATGCATATAGAATATAACGATCCGTTTTTCCGCATCGGTTACCTGGAAGATCAGATTGTTCTGGAACCCGGTCGCGAAGTTTGGCTCGGCGGCCAACCACCAGTTTCCCTGGATGAAGTGACGCTTGATGTAAGCAAACTGGCAGCGATTATCGGCGATAACAGCCCTTATCGTGACAAGATTGCAAACATCCGTTGGCTGAAGAACCCCTCTCTCAAACTCAAGGGGGATTTGCCGGGGGAAGAGTGGGAGATGTGGTAAACTCCTCTTTTAAGGAGGCTGTGAGAAAAATTATGAATGAGGAAGTTTTAGTTTTTAGTCTAAAAGGAGCGCTGGCGCATTTTCGCCAGCCGGACACTACGGCGACCCACGCTACCTATCCCTTCCCGCCCAGGCCTACTATCCACGGTTTGTTGGCATCCATTTTGGGCATTAACTTTGATACCGGGGAAGGAGAAGACTTTTTAAAAGAAAGGCATCTCGTAGGGTTAGCCCTTTTAAACCCGGTACGCACTGTTTTTGCCCAAATGTCGCTGCACGGAAAGGGATTTACCAGCGGCAGCGGTACATTTAACCGTTTGACCACGGTAGAACTGCTGGTGTCCCCCCATTATCTCGTTTATTATGCCGGTAGCAGACTGGGGGAGTTGGCGCAGCGGATCATGTCGGGTCAAAGCGTATATCATACTTATCTTGGCTCTGCCTATTGTCTTACTTTTCCTATCTATCAAGGCCTCTACCGAACCGCAAAAATTGTCCCAAACGGAAAACCTTTAAATTTGTCCACTGTTATTCCTCAAGAAGCCGTGCAAGAGATTGTTTTTGAGTCGGAAGGTAATTACGCTATTGCCAGGGCACTTCCTTATCGACATATAGGAAATAGGATGTTTGAACAAACTATTAACGTATTATATGAGACAAATGGCAGACCACTCAGGATTATAGTTGAACAGAATCGGAAGATAAATTGTAAATTTATCGGCACTCCCGATGGGAAGGTGATATGCCTGTGGTAACAGGTTTAAAATTATCGCAATGCCTTGCCCGGCCGTCCGACGAGTCGGGTAGGGCCTATCCCTTGACGGAACACTTGCTGGCTGTAGCCGAAGCCTGTGGCAACCCGTGCGGAGATTATTCGGAAAGACTCAAGTTTTTGGCGGGTCTTTTGCACGACACTGGCAAAAGCAGCAGGGCGTGGCAGGATTACATCAACAAAAAAAGAGGTAAGGGGGTGCCTCATGCCTTTGCTGGGGCCATGCTTTTCGCGGCACTTTTTGCCGACCTCCTGGAAGTGTGGAAGCCTGCCAGACAGGAGAAGAGAGAACTGTGTTACCTGGCCGTCAACCTGACAAATATAATCTACAACCACCACGGTAGAATCGAGGACATAGACGGCACGTACCCGTCTTGGACCGGCACGTATGCTCCTTCTCAGGTATTATTTGCAGCTATCCCGGGCCTGCTGAAATTGGTGGCTTTATATTTTCCGGAAGTGAGTCTGTCAATAGAACGTTATCTTCAAACGCCGGAGAGTTTGGTGGAAAAAATATCGCTTGTAGCCAGCCTTTGGTCCAAGTGGACTAATCAAATGATCAGCTATGTAGAAAAATCGTTAAAAAGTGGTAACCGTTATGCAGTAGGCGCGCGTCTCTGCCTGAAAACGGAAAATGCGCGCCTAATTGCCGCCGACCGGATGCATGCGGGGGAAATTGCTCCCGATGCTAAAAATTATCTTACTCCGGAGGAAGCCTCGGCCGGCTTAAGCAGTATCCAGCGATATTGTACAGAACGCAAAAATGAAATGACCGGCAGGGCCCGCCAGTCAATAATTGATATCCGGGAGAAATGGCGTCGGAAGTTATTGGAGACCTTTAGGCAGAACCGTCAAAAAAGTATTTTTAGCCTGGAATTGCCCACCGGTTATGGAAAAACCATAGCTGCTTTGTCAATAGCGTTAAAGGCCGTGGCAGAAGGTCAATGCAAGCGAATAATATATGTGGCCCCTTATCTTTCCATACTATCCCAGGCCGCTGATGAGATAGCAAGGGCTACCGGTATCAAAGTCTTGACCCATCATCACCTTTCCGCCTTGCAGAGCTTGGTTGAACAGGATAAGGCAGAAGACCTGCTGCTGGAGGGCTGGCAGGCGCCGGTAGTGGCCACGACTTTTAACCAGCTCTTTCTTGCCCTCTTTCCTTACCGCGCTCAGAACACTATCCGGTTGTGCGGTTTAAAAAATTCTTTCGTCATAGTGGATGAGCCGCAAGTGATCAACACCGGGGCCTGGAACGTTTTTTTAGCAATGGCTGAAGCAACTACTGCCGTATTAGGAACAAAATTTCTTTTAGTTACGGCCACTCTGCCGGAAACCGGAGGGGGAATTTTTAGCGAGGTGATTTCGCTGGGACGTGCCCTTCCCGTTTCAACCCGCTATCAGGTGGAATATATCGGTGCGGAAAATGAAAACACGCTTTCTGAAAAAATTCTTCATTCCTACCGGGCTTGCGGCTCTGCTGCGGCTATTTTGAATACAGTGCGCGACGCAGTGGAGGTTTACCTTCGGGTACGTGATAGAGTTACCGAAGGGACGGTTTACTTTCTTTCCGGGCGAATGACCCCGCTCCATAAAAGACAGATAATCAAAGAAATCAGGGGTTCTTTACGCAACGAGGAAAACACCATAGTAGTTTGTACCCAAGTGCTGGAAGCCGGAGTCGATTTAAGTTTTAAGCATTTGTTCCGTGCGACACCGGTCATTTCCTCATTGATCCAAGCGGCGGGGCGCTGCAATCGTCACGGTGAAGGGGAAAAAGGCCGGTTGTTTGTATTTGAATATTTGCGCGGTGGGGAGAAGAAAACGAGGCAATATGTGTACCGGGACGGTGATCAGAGAGAGGTAACGGACCTGTGCCTGAACGAACACAAAATTTTTGACGAGTCTATATCCGTTGATCTGGTTAGCCGCTATTACCGGTTATGTTTTCAACGCAATACTCAACAGGCGCCGCTGGAAAAGATTTTGGAGGCAGCCAGAGGGAATTTCGCCGCCCCGGCCGGGTTGAATCCTTTCGGTACCCATGTGCCCCAGTACGGTGTTTTTGTCCCGCTTTTTTTGGGAGAGCTTCCGGAAGAAGTTGGGCTGGCCATGAAAAAGTTTAGCTGCCAGGATCCTGCCGAGATATGGGACAGGTATTCGTCAAAAGGATTTTTAGCTGCTCTTGAATACAAGGAGAAAAAGCAGTTCATGGGGTTAATGCAGCATTTTATCGTTCAGGTGCCAGAAAAAACGGTCCTGGAGGTAGGAGAACCGGTTGAAAACAGGTCGATTCTGCGGTTGAAGGGAGAATCCCTTTACTCGCCGGAAACGGGGCTTTCTTATGTGACTGCGGATGACGAGAAGGAAATATGGTTTGTGTAAAAGCAACTAGTATTTTGTTAACACTAAAACTATAATTAACTTG
>DFAQ01000006.1:0-14516 GCA_002365865.1 Pelotomaculum sp. UBA3102 | reverse complement strand
CCAGCCACTCCCTATCCGACCGCAACTACGCGGAATGGCTGGAGGAAGGGGAGAAACCTTTCTATGTGGATACCTGGCGGAGCGAGTTGATTGTCACCACTTACGACCAGTTCCTAATGAGCCTGATGGACACTGCGGCCAGATACCAGATGCGTTTCCATAATCTATGTGATGCCGTAATTATCATGGACGAGGTGCAATCCCTCCCCTGCAGATTATGGCGACCTCTGGAAAAAATATTCAATAGCCTTGTCACGACGTGCAACAGCAGAATTTTGTTGATGTCGGCTACATTGCCTCCCTTTGTAAGTAATGCGGTACCGCTACTCCCCGGATTTGAAAATTATTTTTCCAATTGTAAAAGATATGTACTTCGTTTTAGAACTAAAGAAAAATTGTCCATAGAACAGTTTTGCGAAGAAGTGGAGAGCCGTCTGCCGGCGTGGGGGGAAGGAAATAAACGTATCCTGATTACATTAAACACCCGCAAGAGCGCTAGTAAAGTAAGAGACATTCTGGCCGGCCCGTCCTCAACTACTACAGGTACACCTGTTTATTTTATCAGCGCGGATGTAACTCCCAGGGACCGATTGGAAATTATTAAAAAGATTAAGGCAGGTAAACCGTGTATCGTTGTTTCCACCCAGTGCATAGAAGCCGGTGTCGATATCGACATGGACCTGGTTATTCGAGATTTTGCCCCGCTGGACAGCCTGGTTCAAATTGCCGGACGCTGCAATCGGGAGGGTGAGAAAGGGCGTTGTCAGGTGGAGATCGTCGACCTCGTCGACGAAGAAGAACAAAGGTATTCCGAAATGATCTATGATTCCGTTCACCTCCAGGCGACGAGGGATTTGATTAAAGCTACCCCCGAAGTGCTGGAAGAAGATGTGCTTGAATTGTCAAATTGCTACTTTCAAGGGTTGTTTTCCAAGAAAGATACCGGTGGAGTTCATTTGAAGAGGTTCGCCCGTTGGCAGGAGGACCTACCTGTGCATGAACTCCTGCGGGGAAAAGAAAAAATGCTGCATAATTTTTTAGTAATTCATCAGGATCCCCAACTAAAAGAGGACATGGCCACAGCCAATAGCGAGATTGACCGCTGGAAACGCAGGGAGGCCTGGAGAAAACTGGCCGGCCGTATTGCCCGGATCTCCGTTAGTGTTTACGCCAGGCCCGGGTTTCACCCGCAACAGATAGCGGACGAATACCTGGGGCACTGGATTTTGCGGGAAGGCTATTATTCTAGTAATCGTGGCTTATTAGCTGAGGGTGAGGCATTGATTATGTAGTTAAGCAATGAATGATGTTTTTACATTATTCAGTTAGTGAAACAGATAGGTTGGACCGGGAAGGAAGGGAGTTTTGATCATGAGTAATATTTTACTGCTTACGGTAGGCGGTTCTTGTGAACCTTTGGTGACGGCCATCCGACAGCACCGTCCCCGTTTTGTATATTTCCTGTGTTCCGATGATATAACACACCCCGGAAAAACTGCCGGGAGCTATGTTGCGGTAATTGGCGAGGGAACTCCTTGTAAGGCTTATGGAAAAGGTGAGGATTCGCCTTCCATAGTGGCCCAGACCGGCCTGGAAGAAACCCGGTATGAAATTGTAAAAATATCCCACATGGATAACCTGGCCGAATGTTACGAGCATAGTGTGGCGGCAATTGAAGATGCCAAAAAAAGATTTCCCGGCTGCAAAATTCTGGCCAACTATACGGGAGGGACAAAGACCATGACTGCCGGTCTGGTGGCCGCCGCCCTGGACGACGGAGAAGTGGAGTTGTTTCTGGTAGGAGGAGACCGGGTTGACCTGGTTAAGGTGCGTTCCGGCAGCCAGCGGGTGCTGCGTTGCGATTGGATGCCCCTGATCTGGCGCAAGCGACTGGCGTTACTGAAATCCCTTTTTTCCCGGTACAATTATACCGGTTGCCTGGAACTGGTCCAGGGAACGTCAATAGATGCCTTGCCCGGGTCCAAAGAAGACAAGATGTTGCAGACTTACCAGAGTATATGTTCGGCTTTTTTGGATTGGGATAGATTTAATCACCTGGAGGCCTTGGGTCACCTGAATTACTATGGGAGGCATCTTGTTCCTTCAATAAAATTTTTGAAAGAAATCATAGCCTCCAAGAAAGCTTATGCAGAGGCAGGCAAGCCTGTGCATTTATTCGCCCCTGTTTTTGACTTGCTCCGAAATGCGGAGCGCCGGTTAAACCAGCAAAATTATGACGATGCGGTAGCCAGGACGTACCGCAGTCTGGAAATGCTGGCCCAGTTTATCCTGTTCGAGTTTAATCCCGAATTAAAAACCGAGAACTTGAATGTAGACTTGCTTCCCGGGACAATTAAACCCAAATACCAAGAGTTAAAGAGAGAAGCCGGGACAGGAGGCAAATTGCAACTGCCCTTGTTTAAAACCTTTGAATTGCTTTTGGACCTGGGTCATCCGGTGGGTAAGATGTTTGCCGAAAGAAAGGGGCGTCTACGGGACCTGTTAGTTATTCGCAACAACTCCATTTTAGCCCACGGGTTTATACCAATTAATTCCAAGAGGGCCTGGGAATTTTTTCAATTTGTACGGGAATTCGCGGTAGAAAGCGCCGGGGGGGGAAAGAAAAAAGGAGGAGACTGGGAACAGGCAATCCAGTTTCCCACCGAATTACCAGACGAAATCTGGCAGGATTAGAGCTTTGAAAGCTTATTGTAAAGCTGGGCTTAATTTTTTATATGGGAGATTGGATGACGGTTTCCGTAAAGTATTTATGCGAGCAGGGAGCAGTTGATAAAAACAGGTGAAATAGCCAAGTCGCCAAAGTGCAAGCAAAATGAATTTCTATTACGTGGAATTAAGAGTTGGCCGGGGCAGCGCATTATCCCCGCTTTAGAGAATTTTCCTACAACAGGTGGACGTGGCTATGTGCAAAACCGGCAATATTGTTTACTACCGCCGCTTTTCCGACGATGTGCAGGTACTTGTAAATACGATACAAAATAGAAAGCAAATAATAATTTAGATAGGTGGAGGTATAAAACGATGCCTTGGTCATTTAGTGATTTAATATTATTAATGGGTACAAATCCGTTGCCTAATTACGTGGTAGCAAAGTATTTCATCCTTGAAAACAAGTTTTTACAGCGAATATGGATTATCCATTCTGAAGAAAAAGCAAATATTAACCAGGCGGAAACGAAAAAACTTGCGGAAAACCTGAAATTAATTATTGAAATGGAGCAAAATGATTATTCCCGGAGAGTCAGGATTAAACTAATACCTCTCAGTGACATCAGTTCGGCTAGGCAAATAATGAAAGACATCGAGGAGAAGCTAACCGACGGGATTAAAGGGGAAGCTAACTTTAGCAGTTGTCATCTCAATTATACCGGGGGAACCAAGGCCATGGCTGTTCATGTTTACCGGAAACTGGAACAAGAGCTTTCCCACAACTGTACATTTTCCTATCTAAGCGGGCGAGATTTTAAATTGAAAGACGACCTGGAGGGCGCTGTTACAAGAGATTTAAGGGATAAAATAAATATTGGCCTGGACACCTTGATGAAGTTGCATGGCTATAAAAAGAGTAACGAGCAAGACAATCCCAACTGGCCCTGTGTGTTGGATAAGTTTACGGAAATTATCGCTCAAGGTAAGCTGAAAGAATACCTGCAATGGGTAAATAAATTTGTAAGTGCCAAGTATTATAATGAGAAAGGATTTATTAAGAAAACAAGTTCTTTTTTAGCTCATAATCAGCTGCTGGATCAGGATGGAAACATTAACAAACTTAAATTGATTGAACTGCAAAATAATTTCCGAAAAGAAACTCCGGAGTTTATTATTGAATTATTAAAAGAGATACCTGAAGAGCATTCGCTACTTATCGGAGGAGAATTGTGGACGCCTGCTCCAAAATTGCCTAACAAAGACTTCATATACAGACTGGGGGCGGCTGTTAAGGACTTTTTACATGGCAAGTGGCTGGAAGCTTATGTTCAAGAGATAGTTACAGACAATATAGAAAGGATTAATCAGGAAGAAAAAAGATGTATTTCGGTGACCGGCAATTGGGAAATCAAGAAGATCGGCCAGACAAAACCTTTTGAGCTGGACGTGATTATGCTCAACGGTTACCAGGTGGTGGGTATATCAGTCACCACTTCCGGCAATGAGAGTGTTTGCAAAGAGAAAGGTTTCGAGGTGCTACACCGGGTGAACCAGGTTGGCGGGGACGAGGGGAAGGCAATCCTGGTTACTTGCCTGGAGAAACCAAAGAGAGATACGTTGGCCGGGGAATTGCGGCTTATCTCCGGTTCAACCGGCGATAAACTGGAGGTACTGGGCACGGAGGAGCTACCGCCGGATAAATTATGGAAGAAAGTTAGCCGGCATATCTGGGGGGAGGTAAAGTAATGAGTGTAGTTACTGCAGTTCTGTTAGACACTACTTCTATTCAAAAGTACATTTTCACCAGCAATAAACTTAAGGAAAACCTGGGGGCATCTTACCTGGTGGCAAACATTTACAAAGAAGAATTGGCGGAAGTCCTGAAAATGACCCTGGGATTTGAGCCGGACCTTGACTTGTGGAAAGAAAAGCCGGACCAGGTGCTTATCAAGGCTGGCAATGATGTCCAGTATGAAACGGGGTATATCGGTGGTGGAAACGCATTGCTGTTTTTCCGCCAGGAAGATAAGGCTAAAGAATTTGTTAAAAATTGGACTAGGCAACATTTATTAAATATTCCCGGTTTAAATACTGCCGTTGCTATAGCCGATTTTGATTTTGGCAATTATGGTCAGGAGCGGGAAAAGTTGTACCAACAGCTTGTTTACAACAAAAATAAGTATTTTCCAACCACGGTTCCGGTAAAACACGGCATAACGGCCGATTGTCCCCTGTCCGGCCTGACCGGGGAAATCCACTGGAAAAATGAGGCGGATAATACGGTGAGCTTTATTTCTACCGCTTCTTGGGCCAAAATTGAAGCCGCCGATGAATCTCAGCGAGAAATCAACGAAGAGTACAAAGAGATACTGGGAGACAAATATATTTTCACCACTGAAGTGGACAAACTGGGGCAGAGCGAGGGAAAAAACCACCTGGCCATTGTTCATATTGACGGTAACAATATGGGAAAAAGGTTTAAAGCCTGCACTGATCTTGCCATGTTCAGGAAGCTTTCTAAGGATGTTGATCTTTTAACCCGGGCTGCTTTTGAAGAATTATTGAAAGACCTCATCGGGAATATGGACAAGATTAAAGCCACCGGGATAAAGATCCAGGAAGAAAAAAAGAAAACAATTCTGCCCATCCGGCCCATAGTACTTAATGGCGATGAAATCACTTTTGTGACCGACGGGCGGCTGGGGATTTACCTGGCGGAAAGGTTTATCCGGCACGGGACTAAAGTTGAATTAGTCGATAAAAAACCGCTTTGTTTTTGTGCCGGAGTAGCCATAACCAAGACAAAATTTCCTTTTTTCCGGGGTTACCAGCTGGCGGAAGAGTTGTGCGCATCTGCCAAAAAAGCGGCCAGAGCGAGGAAAAGACAGAGGAATATAGATTCATCCTGGCTTGATTTCTATATTGCTTACGGAGGCAAGTCCGGCAGTTTGAATGAAATAAGAGAAAGACATTACCAGGTAAAGGAGGGCAAGCTTTATTTTGGACCTTACCTGTTAGGCGATAACGATGGCTATGATGAAAAAGATATTGGCCATTTTAAAGGCGGGGTTAAGGAAATGCTGGATAAAAACAAGTGGCCTCGCTCCAAGTTAAAGGAACTGCGGGCAACTTTACCCCTGGGGAGGGAAGCAACCAGGAAATTTATAGATGAAATGAGGGCCAGGGATTTGGAGTTGCCGCCTAGTCCGGAAGGATACGCGGTGAACGGCTGGGAAAACGCCACCACTCCCTATTTTGACATGGTGGAGTTGATGGATTTTTACCCCGGTGTTTTGCTTGAAGAGAGGGAGGTGGGGAGAGATGGTTGAATTACAAGTCATGCTGGAGCTCAAGTCCCCGGTTTTGCCCGATACCGGTGAAGGACAGGGCTCGTGGATAGATAGCGACGTTGTCTTTGATCATTTAGGAGTGCCTTATTTTCCGGCTCGGAGGTTAAAGGGGTTGTTGCGGGAAAGCGCTATTGAAGTGGTGGAAATGCTGGAGTGTTGCGGCAGTAAAATTTTTACCCGGGAAGATGTGGCTCATATTTTCGGCAAACGAGGTTCCGCAACCGGGGCTTCAACCATGTTTGCCAATCTAAAGCTGGAAAATTACCAGGAATTGAGTAAATGGCTTGCCTGGGCGCTGAAAAAGTATGAGGGAACCATAAGCGCTGAAAATATTATTGCTACTTTTACGGAAATTCGCCAGCAGACGGCAATAGGTGAAGACGGGATAGCCGAAGAAAACAGCCTGCGGACGCTCAGGGTTCTGAAACCGGGCCAGGTATTTACCGGGGAGATTACCTGCAAATCTAAGGAGAACAGCGCTAAACTGTTGTTGGCCCTGGCCTGTGCTAATCTGCGCAGAGTAGGTTCCGGAAGGACCCGTGGGTTGGGCAAAGTGGAATGCCGGTTGTTGGAAAAACACCGGGACCTGCTGCCGGAGGCCATGGCCGGATTAAAGGAGGGGATAGCAGATGAAAGCTCTGCAATACAAGGTTAAGACACTGGCCCCGGTGGTAATCAGCGCTACCAGTGGCGATGCCAATTTGACCGGAACCCTGGATTACCTGACCGGCAGCAGCATCTTAGGTGTTTTTGCGTCCAAATACCAGGCCGCCGGGAAAGAAAAGGCCACCGGTGGTTCTGCAGGCTTGCATCGGGACGAAAAGTTTTACCGCTGGTTCTTACGTGGAGGACTGTCTTTTGGCAACGCCTATCTGGCCGTCCCTGATGAAGAAAATGAATATTTATTTTACCCTACTCCCATGTCCCTGCAGCAAGATAAAGAAGAAAGGATCATTTATAACCTTACGTTAATTGACGATAATGTTGAAGAAACCAGGTACCCCGGTGGCTTTTCCAGGCTGGCAGATAATCGCCTGATTTATGAAACGCCGCAGAAAAAACTTTATTTTCATCATACCAGGAAGAACCGGTTGAAAGGACGCAGTGAAGATGGAGATATCTTTCATTATGAAGCTCTAAATGAAGGCCAGCTTTTTGTAGGCCGGATCCTGGGTGCAGAGGAAGACCTGAAGGAGTTTAGAACCTTGCTTGGTCCCAGGTTTTTGGCCCGGGTGGGACGCTCGAAAAATACCCAGTACGGCCGGGTGGAAATTGTACTGGCGGAAATTGTAGAGCCGGTAGAAGATGATCAAACTGAATTGACCGTTGCAGATAATACGGTGGTCTTGACTTTTTTGTCACCGGTTATCTTGAGGAACCGGTATGGCTTTCCAGAAGTGTCTGTCGGAATCTTGCGGGAATATCTGGCCGGGGCCCTGGGAACGGAAGATTTTACCATTAAGGAATGTTACGCCAGGACGGAGCTGGTGGAAAACTTTATCTCCGTCTGGCAGTTAAAGAGACCGGAAGAGAAAGCCCTGGCGGCCGGCAGCACTTTCAAACTGATCTTTGAGCGGGAACCGGACTCTCAACTCCGGCAAACAATTAAAGACCTTTGCCGGGATGGGCTGGGGGAAAGGACTAATGAAGGATTTGGCAGGCTGACTGTCAACCTGGCCGCCGAAAAATGGTACTCAAAAGAAAAATTGAAACCGGGAAAACCGGAAAAGCCCGGGGGACTATTGCCGGAAGAAGCGAAGACAATCTTTAAAAATATCGTATACCAAAACTTGGAGACCAGGATGGCAAAAGAGGCTGTAGAAAAGTCAGAAGAATTTTTTGCCGAAAAGAAAAAACCGTTGCCCAACAGTCTGCTGGGCAGGCTGGAGTTGATACTGGGAGAAAGCGGGAACATAGATGAGTTTTGTAAAAGAATTAATAATTTGCGGGATACGGCCAGGGACAAACTGGGGGAATACCGGATAAAAGCGACAAAAAATAAAAGCTTGTATAACGTGTTGCGAGATGGCGGCTTACCGGACTGGGGACAATTTTGTCTCAATGTTGGCGATGACATTAATAGCCTGGCGCAACTGGCCGGTTTAAAATTAGAAGCCGACCAGGAGATCAAGGATAGTCTGTTCAGAAAGTACTGGTTAGTATTTTTTAGGAATACCAGGAAATTGAACAAAAGGAAGGGTGACCGGGATTGAAAAGTAATTTTACGTCTAACGTTACCGGCAAGCTGATTTTAACCGGCAAGCTGGTTCTTGAGACCCCGTTAATTATAGGTGCCGGGGAAAAAAGTGATGACGTGGGCATAGTCATTCTTAAAGATGAGACCGGTAGTCCTTATATCCCGGCAACCTCCCTGGCAGGAGCGCTGCGCCATTATTTTTTTTGCCGGGCCAGGTTAGATCAAGTTCCGCCGGAACAGCTGCAATATTTTTGGGGGGCTGACTTGAAAAAGGAAAAAGAACACATTTATCAGAGCGCTTTTTCCATCAATGACTTACATCCAGAGAACGAAGTCCGGATAAAAATACGGGATGGGCTGAAGATTGACAATAGGCTGGGAATAGCCGAGCCAGGGAAAAAGTTTGACTACGAGCTGGTGGAGCCGGGGGCGGTATTTGGTTTTGAGGCTGAAATAACCTTGCGGGAAGCTTACGATAAGAAAGTATTTTTGCAGGTTATCGGCTTCCTGGTTAAAGCGCTTAAAGAAAGAAAAGTCGCCCTGGGGGCAATGACTACTAAAGGGTTTGGCCGGTGCCGGCTTCGAAATCCGATCCTTCATGATTATGATTTTAGCCAGAAAAAAGCGGTAATAGCCTGGTTAAACAAAGATTTCAAACCGGGTTTCCTGCAAAAAGATATTGATTTGAATAATGTCCTGGCGGAACAAGAACCAAGAGATTTTTACCTTAACGCGGTCTTTGCTCTGCAAAGCTCGCTGGTTGTCCGGTCTTATTCAGGCGATCCGCAGGCTCCCGATGCGGTTCACCTGACCAGTAACGGCAAGGACGTTTTGCCGGGGACTTCGGTTAAAGGGGCCCTCAGGAGCAGGGCCGAGAGGATCATCAATACCCTGGGCGGACAGGGAGAGGAAATGATCAAGCGCCTTTTCGGCTGGGCCGGTGAGGAGGCAAAATCGGGAGAGAAGTACAAAAGCCGGGTGGTGGTGGAGGAGACCATAATAAAAAATGTCACTGCGGCTATCCAGTCCCGGATAAAAGTTGACCGCTTTACCGGAGGAGTAATTAAAGGCGCCCTGTTTGACACCATGCCTTTGTGGGCTATGGTCGGTGAACAGGAGATGGTGGAAGTCAAGGTTACGATAAGAAATTACCAGGATTGGGAAGCGGGACTCCTGTTGTTAATCTTAAAAGACTTATGGACCGGAGATTTACCCATCGGTGGCGAAAAGAATATCGGTAGGGGCGTGTTGAAAGGAAGACGGGCTGAGATCTTCTTTGGTGGACAGCCGGTTATCATTACCAGTCTGACCGGCAACCAATTGCAGATAGCCGGGAACAAGGGAAAATTAGAAAAGCTAGTGGCTGCTTTTGTCGCTAATATCAGGGGAGAGGAGGCGGCATATGGGAAAGAACAAATGGCACCGGTTAATTACAATTAAATCGAAAGTGGACGGTTGTGATCAGGTGTGTTCCCTGCGGACGACCGATGAACTAGCAGCGTTTATCGGTTGTAATTTTACCGGCTCCGGTTTCTGCGTAGTTTACCTGGACTACCGGGTGTTTGTTGGCAGGTATGAAAAAAAGGATGAACAAGAGGAAGCAGGCGGCCAGATGTTCTTTTACCGCAACCGGCAGGTAGAACCTCGCTTTCTGAAAAGGCTGAGGGTTTTCAACCAGGAGCGGGAGTTATTCATTTGGCGGGCTCAAGGTGGTTTTCGATGGCGGTTGCGGATTGACGACGGCACTGGAGATACTCAAGACGGTGGAAAAGAAGTAGATGTGGTGGAAGCGGAACAAATTTTGTGGGGAACCAGGGCTGAAAGTATCTGCGAAGGTTGGACCAGGATCTACGAGGACCGGGGTACAGAAATTATCTTGCCTGGGGAAAATTTAAATGTTGATCTGGATAACAGAGTAAAACTTGTCACGCGGAATTACATTGAATACAACGATCTGGGGCAGGCAGGCTATGTTGACTGCCGGTTTGTAAAATTTAACTGGGGGGGAGGAACCGTTGATAAAGAAAAATAAAACAAAACCGTCTTCAAATGCAGTAACAACCGGCAAGGTTTCCGGCAAGAGATCCCACGCCCGGGCACCGTATAACTTTATCCAGCTAAACGATGTTATGGTGGAGGCCCAGTTTCAGCAACCGGACCAGCCACCGGCCTTTGATAAATATTACAACTACGACCGGGAGCGAAACGACGGGTATTTGACGGGGGAAATAGTTTATGAACTGGAAACAATTACTCCCCTGTACATCAGGGGAGTAACCCCGGAAAAAAGCGGTAAAAAAAACGATAATCCTGATTTTTTTGCCCCGGGAGGAATAGTGAAAATTCCCGGCAGCAGCATCAGGGGCATGGTCAGAAACCTGGTGGAAATAGTGAGCTGGGGGAAGTTTGAGAATTTTGATGATAGAAAATTATTTTATCGAATGGTTGGTGATAAGTCGGAACTGGGAGAGAAATACAGGGATACCATGTTAAATCTACATGATCTTTATTCTATAAAAGTGAAAGCAGGATTGCTTAAAAAGGTCGGTCTAAACCATGTTATCCTGCCGTCAAGCTCACCGGCTTCCCTCCCGGGGTTTCCTACAATTTACAGGGTTGACTATGATCTGAAGAGCAGAAAGGTTGCAAGTACCGATATAACATTGGGCGAGTTTGAATATCAGAAAGTATTTTTCCAGCCGGTTGATGAAAAACTGCATACTCATTATCGGAAAACAAGATATGGCAAAGAAATTCCTTTTAAATTAAAATATGCGAAAGTGCAAAAAATAGCTCTAACTCAGCGAGGAGGTTTTTGTGAAGGGTATTTAATTTCTTCAGGCAATCTGGGAACCAAAAAACATATGCATTGGATAATCACTTTACCTAATCACAAATCTAACCTGGTAATACCGGATGAAGTTGTGCAAAATTATATCATGGATGAAAACAGGACGGAACAAGCTGATCTGTTGAAAATGCTGGAAAAAAACCCGGCAGGAGTTCCCTGTTTTTATTTGAGTAAACTAATTAATAATCAAGAAAAAGTCATTGCTTTTGGACATACGGGACTATTCAGGTTGCCTCATAGTAACAGTATTGGCTACTATCGGACCGATTGTTTAAAGGAACATACCGGGGTTATTGATTTGGCCGAAGCTATTTTTGGTGTGGAGACTAAATTTGCCTCAAGAGTTAGCTTTGAAGATGCCCGGCCGCTGAAAGACCAGGCTAATTTATTGCAGCAACCGGAGTATGCTAAAATCCTGGCTTCTCCTAAACCGACTACTTTTCAACACTATTTAAACCAGCCAAAAGGGGTAGAGACTCCGATTGAAGAACTTGCCCACTGGAGTTCCAGCGGTAGCATAACCAGATTGCGAGGTTATAAATACTACTGGCACCGGGATACCCGGGACGATAAGAACCGGAACCACTGGGTCGAACGAGGGGAAATAAAGGCAACAAAGCATACAAGAATCCGGCCGGTCAAGTCCGGGGTAAAATTTGAAGGGAAGATCCGGTTTGTCAATTTGTCTCCTGTAGAATTAGGAGCATTGTTATTCGTCTTGAAGCTGCCGGAAGATCATTATCATAAACTGGGCATGGGCAAACCCCTGGGCCTGGGGTCGGTTAAAATAAAGCCTAAACTAGTGCTTTCCAACAGGAAAGAGCGTTATACCGCTTTATTTGATGAATCAACCTGGGCAGTAGCGGAAACCGGCCAACAGCCTGATGAGTATATGGCTAAATTTGAACAGTATGTTTTGGCAAAACTCAAGGAATTGGGCAGCCGGGAAACCGGGGCAAAAAAATTGTGGGATACTGAACGATTAAAAAACTTGAAGACCATGTTGTACTGGAAGAATACGGAAATAGAAAACTGGTTGGAAGAGACCAGGTACATGGAGATAGAGAGGTATAATCCTGGTAGCGGTAGAAAAGAAAACGATTATAAGAACCGGCCTGTTTTGCCTGAGCCGGTTAGAGTGGTTGAATCTTTGGACGAAAATTGCCGGAAGAAATAAATTCGAAGTAATATTAGTGTTGTTTACTTGAGAGAAAACTCTTTGGCTTTAGATGAAGACTTTAGTTTAAATAGCTTAATTAAAAAGGTAAAGACGTTTGACCACCAGGTGATCTCCAGTGATTAACATATCATGAATTTGAAAGATGTCATTTGCTTTTAACTTTATAGTTTAGGAGGTAATTCAGGGTGGAGAACCGGGAAATAAACGTTAGCGGTACCCTGGTGTGGTATTACTACATATGTCCCAGGGAGGTCTGGCTGATCGGCCACCAGATTAACCCGGACGAAGACGACGCTAATGTGAACCTGGGACGTTTCATTCAGGATTACTCTTACCCGCGCGAGCGCAAGGAATTGCTGGTGGGTCACAGTAAAATGGACGTATTCCGGGCAAGTGATGAGGGTTTTGTCATCGGGGAGGTTAAAAAAAGCTCCAAGTACCGCAGCAGCGCCCGCATGCAGTTGGCGTTTTACCTGAGCGAATTAAAACAGCGCGGTATCGTGGCCAGGGGTGAGTTGCGTTTTCCCAGGGAAAAGCGTAAAGAAGAAGTTATCCTGGATGAACAAACGGAGCTGGAACTGGACAGGGTAAGACGAGAGATCCTGCGCATCCTTTACCTGCCCGGCCCGCCGGCACCGCAAAAAATAAACTTTTGCAAAAGATGCGCCTATGCCGAGTTTTGTTGGTCGTAAGCGTGCTTATAAAGCGGGTGGTGAACACATATGAAAAAAACTCTTTACATCTTTTCCAGTGGCGAACTTTCGCGTAAGGACAACACTCTTTCTTTTGAAATGGAGAAGGGCAGGCGTTTCATTCCGGTGGAAGACACCGGAGAAATCATGATTTTCGGCGAAGTGGCGGTAAACAAAAAGTTGTTAGAATTCCTCTCCATGAAAGAAATCGTTTTGCACTATTTCAACCACCATGGATATTATATGGGATCTTTTTACCCGCGTGAGCACCTGAATTCCGGCTACATGACATTAAAACAAGCGGAGTACTACCTGAATGAAGAAAAACGGCTGACCATAGCGAAGGAATTTGTGCGCGGAGCCGCTAAAAACATCCGCCAGGTCTTAAAATATTACCACGGCCGGGACAAGAATGTTAGCGGTAAGATTAATGCCATTGAAAATTTAATTGGACCGATAGAAGAATGCAGGGATACTTCAGCTCTGATGGCAATGGAAGGAAATATTCGCGACCACTATTACAAGGCTTTTGATGAAATAGTAGGCAAGCCGGATTTTGCCTTCCAGGTGCGTAGTCGCCGCCCGCCTAAAAATTATCTGAACACCCTGATCAGTTTCGGTAATTCCCTCATGTATACCATCTGCCTCAGCGAAATTTATAAAACTCACCTGGATCCCCGTATCGGCTACCTGCACGCCACTAACTTCCGCCGCTTTACTCTGAACCTGGATGTAGCAGAAATATTCAAGCCGGTCATAGTGGACAGGCTGATTTTTACCCTGCTGGCGAAAAGGATGATTACCAAAGATGACTTCGACCGGGATACGGAAGGTATTATGATGAAAGAAAAAGCCAGAAAATGTTTTGTGGAAAATCTTGACGAGAAACTGAAGACAACCATCAAACACAGGGAAATCGGACGGCCGGTCTCTTACCGCAGACTGATCCGTTTAGAGTTATATAAACTGGAAAAACATCTGATGGGTGAAAAGGGATACCAGGCATTTATTGCCAGATGGTAAAATAATAAGTTGTCAGCTAACTGAGACTGATTAGAAAGGATTATAAAGTCGGCATGTTATTATTTAATTAAGGAATAAGGTTGGTGAGCCTGCCCTGTTTGTTATACTGGTTTACGATATTAACCAAAAAAGGGTAGCCAAGGTCCTGAAAAAGTGCCGCCAGTACCTCAATTGGGTCCAGAACTCTGTTCTCGAAGGGGAGATTTCCGATGCTAATTTAAAGAAATTGAAAATGGAATTGGAAAGGATCGTTAAAAAAGACGAAGATTCAGTTATTTTTTATTACCTGCGCACCACAAAATATTCTTCCCGGGAAATAATGGGCTTGAAGAAAGGCGGGGATGAAAATATAATTTGATGTAAAAGGTAAAGCCAAAAAAATTGTCGTCGGACGCTAATAGCGTAGAAATACCAGGGGAGCGACGACAATCTTAAATGATAAGAACCTTGCGACAACAAGATTGTCAAGGAAATAAATATTCGAAAAGTACATGTGGGCTCAATCAGAAAGCCTTGTTTTTTGGGCAATAGAATGGGTTTTTAGCCTGCCTAT
>DFAQ01000023.1:452-11226 GCA_002365865.1 Pelotomaculum sp. UBA3102 | reverse complement strand
AAACTGAGCTTATCCAGATCCAGGGAGCAGCTCGGAGCCTGAGCCGGGAAGTACGACTGTCCCCGCCTCCGGACATTGAGGAGATACAACCGGACCGGGTGCGGGTAAAAGTGGAAATCAGCACGGAGGAAGAGCCTTCCTCTCCGGCGCCGCCGGAATAAATATTTTTTCAAGTTCGGTAATTGACCATAAGACCTGTAACGACATAGAATGTAGTAAAATTGACAAACAGACAGCGGTGTAGTTATAATATATTGTAATTTTGGCGCGCGAAAGGAGACCTGGTTTCATGGGGGTTTTGTTCGGCACCGACGGGGTAAGGGGTGTGGCCAACCGCGAATTGTCTCCCGAACTGGCTTTCAAGCTGGGCCGGGCGGGAGCCCACGTCCTGGCCCGTGACGGCAGCGGTACCGGCGTGGTGATCGGGAAGGACACCCGCATCTCCGGGGATATGCTGGAATCAGCCATGGTTGCCGGTGTCTGTTCGGCCGGGGTGAATGTTTTGCAGGTGGGCATTATGCCCACGCCCGCCATCGCCTTTCTGACGCGGGACCTGAAAGCGGCCGCGGGGGTGGTGATTTCCGCCTCCCACAACCCGGTTGAGGATAACGGGATCAAGTTTTTCGGGCCCAGCGGCTACAAGCTTTCCGAAGCGCTTGAAGCCGAAATCGAAGCCTTGGTCAGGGATGATTGTGCCCACGTTCCTTCCCCCGTGGGGAAAGCGGTGGGTCATACCTTCCAGGTACGCGACGCCGCCGGCCGTTACGAGCAATATGCCTGCGGCACGGTCAATACGGATTTAAAAGGCTTGAAAATTGTCGTCGACTGCGCCAACGGCGCCGCTTATTACGTCGCCCCCCGGATCTACAGCCGGATGGGAGCCGAAGTGGTGCCCGTCTTTAACCACCCGGACGGGTTGAATATCAACGACGGCTGCGGATCCACCCACCCGGAAGCCCTGATGGAAGCGGTCGTGGCGCGCGGAGCCGACCTGGGCCTGGCCCATGACGGTGACGCCGACCGGGTTCTGGCCGTCGATGCGGGCGGCCGGCTGGTTGACGGGGACCAAATAATGCTGATTTGCGCGCGGCATTTAAAAGATAAAGGTATGCTGGCCAATAACACCGTGGTAGTAACGGTAATGAGCAACTTGGGCTTGCACCTGGCGTTAAAGGATTCGGGCATCAAGGTAGTGGAAACCAAGGTAGGCGACCGTTACGTCCTGGAAGAGCTGCTGCGTACCGGCGCCGTATTTGGCGGAGAACAATCCGGGCACATTATCTTTCTGGATCTCAACCGCACCGGGGACGGTATACTTACGGCCCTGCAACTGCTGTCCGTGATGAAGGAAAGCGGGCAGTCCCTGGAAGAACTGGCCGGCTGGATGGAACGCCTGCCCCAGTTGCTGGAAAACATTCCGGTATCCGACAAACAAACGGTGATGAGCAGTCCGGTGCTGGCCAAAGCAATCGCGGAGGAAGAAAAAATGCTGAACGGAACGGGACGCGTTCTGGTGCGGCCTTCCGGTACCGAGCCGTTGATCCGGGTAATGGTTGAAGGTCGAAATAAAAAACAATTGCAGGAGATTACCGGAAGACTGGCGAAAGTAATCAAAGAATTATAACCGGGGGTGATGTTTAGCGGCAAGCTTTTGGTTTCTTCAAACCGTTTAAAACTAAAAAATCAAGCGCCAGGACCCTTTTTCAGAGTTCAGAGTTCAGAGTTCAGAGTTGAATTTTGAAATTGAAATAAGGAATTACCGCAAGGTAAATTCCCTAAGGGTTGACGAGGAGGGGGTTAATCGAATTTTCGGCGGGTGCCCCCCGGTTTCGGCGAACCGTTAAAGGCATTACAAAACCACCGGGCAACCGATGGGACAAAAGTGCCGGCGGCCGGAAAGGCATAGGCATAACCTACAGGCTTTGTATTGCTGTTTTCAGAAGGACAAAGATACAGAAATTTCTTGCCGTGGCTTTGGTGTGCCCGGCATTTTTATTTGGAGTAAGGGATTTTTATTGTATTGGAAAGGATACATTTTGTTAATTGTGGATAAGTAAAACAACGTTATTATAAAACACCTTGATATTGAAGCTAGCGAGCGATATTGCGAGAGCGTCGTAAATGAACTAGGCGAAGTGAGAAAGCGATATTGGATGAGCGGCCAAGGATGGCCGCGAAAGCCTGAACCGTAACAGGATGTGAGTTGAAGGCGGTCCAATATCGCCCGAAACGAGCCTTTAGTTCACTCGACGCGAAGCACTCTGAGCGAGCGAGCTTCAATATCAAGGTCTAGTAGGTCGCCTGCTGAAGGGCGAATTTGTTCGAGATGAAACCGGGAGGTAGTTAGTATGTGCGGTATTGTAGGATATATCGGTCCCCAAGAGGCCGTTTCCGTTTTAATAGAAGGACTGGAAAAGCTGGAGTACCGGGGTTATGATTCCGCAGGCGTGGCTTTTGCGGAAGGCAGCAGCATAAAATTTTTAAAAAAAATGGGCAAGCTTACCGTGCTCAGGGAAAGCCTGAACGGGCATAATTACCGGGCCGCGGCGGGGATCGGGCATACGCGCTGGGCGACGCACGGCCGGCCGAGTGATCTCAACGCGCACCCGCACAGCGACTGTACCGGCCGGTTTGCCGTCGTGCACAACGGGATTATTGAAAATTATTTCAGCCTTAAAGAATGGCTGCAGCTGCAGGGGCATGTTTTCCGTTCCGAGACCGACACCGAAGTCCTGCCCCACCTGGTGGAACATTTTTACGACGGTAATTTGGAAACGGCGGTGCTGGAAGCGGTGGCCAAACTGGAAGGTTCTTTCGCCATAGCCGTGGTCACTTCCCATGAGCCGGACAAAGTGGTTGCCTTCCGCCAGGACAGCCCGCTGATAGTGGGACTGGGCCGGGGGGAAAACTTTCTGGCCTCGGATATTCCCGCCATATTGAAGCATACCCGGCGGACCTACGTCCTCAACGACGGGGAGATGGCGGTGCTCGAGGCCGGCCGGGTCAGGGTGCTGGACCGGCAGGGCAACGAGATCATTAAGGGTGTCACCGAAGTGAAGTGGAAAGCGGAGCAGGCCGAAAGGGGCGGGTACGAACACTTCATGCTCAAAGAAATTTACGAGCAGCCCCGGGCGCTGCGGGACACCCTGAGCGGGCGAATCACGCCGGACGGTTCCGAAGTGGTGCTCGACGAGGTCAGCATATCTCCGGAAGAAATCGAGGGCTTGAAGAAGATTCACATAACTGCCTGCGGCACCGCCTATCACGCCGGCCTGGTGGGCAAGTACATCATAGAAAAACTGGTGCGGCTGCCGGTGGAGGTTGACATCGCCTCCGAATTTCGTTACCGCCAGCCCATCATTGAGCCGGGCACCCTGGTAGTGGTGATCAGCCAGTCCGGCGAGACGGCCGATACCCTGGCCGCCCTGCGGGAGGCCAGGCGGCAGGGGGCGCGGGTGGTGGCCGTGACCAACGTGGTGGGGAGTTCCGTGGCCAGGGAGGCCGACGGTATAATTTACACCTGGGCCGGACCCGAAATAGCCGTGGCTTCAACCAAGGCCTACACCACCCAGCTGGTGTCTATGTACCTGTTGGCGCTTTACCTGGCTAAAGGCCGCGGTACCGTGGACCCGGACGAAATCAAGGAGATTATCCTGGGCCTGCAGAAAATCGCCGGCAAGGCCCAGTCAATCCTCAGCAACTCGGCTGAAGTAAAGGTGTTTGCCGGTGAACTTGCTTCCTGCAGGGACATTTTCTTTATCGGCCGGGGGCTCGATTACGCCGTGGCCATGGAAGGGTCGCTGAAGCTAAAAGAAATTTCCTATCTGCACGCGGAGGCCTACGCGGCCGGTGAACTGAAACACGGCACCCTGGCCCTGATTGAAGATAACGTGCCCGTGGTGGCCCTGGTCACCCAGGAGGGCACCTTTGACAAGATGGTCAGCAACATCCAGGAGGTTAATGCCCGCGGCGCCTCCGTGGTGGCGCTGGCCACGGACGGCCTCAAAGGAGTGGAAAAAGTGACCGGCAAAGTGGTCTACATTCCCAAGACGCACCCGCTCCTGACCCCGGTGCTGGCCGTCATCCCGCTGCAACTGCTGGCCTACCACGCGGCGGTGGCCAGGGGCTGCGACGTGGATAAACCCCGCAATTTAGCCAAAAGCGTCACGGTGGAGTAGGGACAGGGAGACAAGGGGACAGGTGTGAGGTGTGTTGAGTTAAAGTGTTATTTACTACTTAGAAAAAAAGTTGTTAACTGGCTACTGTTATGAGATAATCTTAATAGTAGCTTTTTCATTTTTTGGAGGAACATAAATGGACTGAAGATAAAATTGCCCGGAACTATATTGTGGGACGAGGGAACGGCGAATTATCAAATTTATTGATTCGTTCTCCAAAGGGAAAGACAATATTCGACAATATATCTAAAGGATTTGTAAATATTGATAAAGAAAAGCCCAACGGGATATGTTTTCTGTCCTGGAGGGTTTTTTAGCATGTTGGGAGTAGGTTATTATTGTCGGGATACTATCTGGATGATTCTGGTTTAGTACCCGGATGCTTCAGGATTCGTTTCGTCATCCTAATAAGTAGGAATATGCAGGAGGGATATATAAATGGTTATAGAAATAAAGGGTAATTGGAAAAAAGGATTTGCACTTGATTTACATACGAAGTCAAGTAAATATCTTGGACAAGATGACTACGGACATGATCAATTTAATACAACTCGTACAGAAATTGGGCAGTTAGTCTATTTGCTAAAATATAAAAACGATAAATCTGTGGTGCCTGAAATTGTTAATATGATCTGTACTAAATTCAAAAATCTTAATATAATGAATTTTATTATTCCTATTCCTCCTTCAAAGGAACGAGGTTTTCAGCCTGTTTATTTAGTTGCTGATGCTCTAGGATTAAAACTTTCTATTCCAGTACTTAAAAATGAAATTTTAAAAATTAAAGCAACCCCTCAAATAAAGGATATTAAAGATCCTGATAAGAGAGAAGAGGTTTTAAAAAGTGCTTTTACTCTAACCGGACAAGCTAATCTTAACAACAAAAACATATTATTGATTGATGATTTATACAGCTCGGGTGCAACTTTAAGAGCCATAACTAGCATACTATACAATAATGGGGATGTAAAAAACGTATATACCGTAACATTAACAAAGACAAGGAGTTATCAATGATAAAAGTTTTTATTGGTGGTTCAAGACATATTAGACAACTCAATAAAATGATAAAAGATCGGTTAAATAACATTATAAATAATAAGTACCAGGTATTGCTGGGTGATGCAAATGGAGCAGATAAAGCTGTTCAACGTTTTTTACATGAAGTGCAATATAATAATGTTTTTGTTTATTGCTCTGGTAATAACTGCAGAAATAATCTTGGCAAGTGGGAAGTTATTAATGTTCCAGTTCCGGCAAACCTGCGTGGAAACAGATTTTATATGGTTAAAGATGCGAGCATGGCTAAAGTTGCTGATTATGGTTTTTTACTTTGGGATGGAAAAAGCCCTGGGACATTAAATAATATCTTTAACTTGCTTTTAAATAAAAAAAAGGCGCTTGTTTATTATTCACCCGAAAAGCGTTTTTATACTATTTCTAAACTATCTGACATAGAAAAATTATTAACAAAATGCGCCCCCTCTGAAGTACTTGAATTTGAAAAAAAGATTAATCTTAGTATACTAAAAAGTATGCTTAATAATCCTAGGCAAATAAGCCTTGAGTTATAGACTATGTTAACCATATTTTAAATAAAAAATAATAAAGGTATTAATTAAAAATAAGTCAACTGACAAAGTGTTCGGATATTGTCTTGACATAAACATGTCCTGATGTTTCCGGCTTATTTCGACATCTGAATAAGCCTGGAATATGCACATGAATGGAAATGAAACTTATATAAGCATTCCTGTAATAAAGACCAGCGGCTTTGAAAGAAAATAAAAACCATGTTTTTGTGGCGGTACCTTGATGAGACAGCCGGGATTAGGGCAGGAATAAGGTATGGGAAGGGAAAATTTTTCCCCATGCGTTGATACTCTTCCGGTGATACTGATGTGTAGAATATTTGCTGCATGACAACCACTTCCAGCAAATATTCTACCTTTTCCAAAGCTAACATGGAAGGTAATATCTGGTTAGAGACTGACAAACTGACTCTTTGGAAAACCAAATTTAATTTGAGAAGTATTCGCAGATTGTTTTAGCATTAATAACGGTTGCAGATTGTTCAATCTGATAATATAGCCATGGTTTTGGCTATATTAAAATGAGAATTTACAGGGGCGTTTTTAAAAAATCAAGTTCCGTATTAGCTTATTTATGATGATTAGGCTTAAATATCACATAATATCTTTAATAATATCGGTATATTAGATATTTTTCCCCCTGATCTTACTGGGGGTGAAAATAAAAAAGCCTTCTTCAAGGGGCTTGATGGGTCTGGTTCCGGACTTTCCGAAAGTATTCGCTGTTATATAAGGGAAAAGGGCGATAGAACGTTAGGCGAAATAGTTAACTCCATGAGGTTATTTAAATGAATGCTAACCAGTTAAAAGAAAGAATCAAAAATCTGAGCATTTGGAAGAAGGGTGACCAAAGAGCCCCTCATAAGCCGCTTTTAATTTTGTATGCGCTCGGGCAGTTGCAGAATAAAGGCGCCAGATTTTTGCAGTATGAAGAAGTGCGGGAACCTCTGACAAATTTATTGAAAGAGTTTGGTCCCCGCAGGCAGTCTTATCACCCGGAGGAACCATTTGTTCGCCTGACCAGGGATGGTATTTGGAATTTAAATTCAGATATTGACTCTGTGCATATTAATAGTTCCTGGTTGTTAAAGCACGGAATTGCAGGCGGATTTAATGACGAAGCGTACGCCCTGTTGCGTGACAACCCATCTTTGGTGCGTGAGGTCGGCAAGATGGTGCTATACAGTCATTTCCCCGATACTATCCATGAAGACATCCTGGCAGCGGTGGGGCTGGATTTTGATTCTGAAATTATTGATTTAGAAAATGATCATTTTAGAGGCACAAAGTGTCGAGACCCTAAATTTAGAGAAAGGATCCTGCGTGCTTACGAGTATAGTTGTGCCGTTTGTGGGTTTAACGTGAGATTAGGCCATAATTTAGTTGCGGTAGAAGCTGCCCATATCAAATGGCATCAAGTCGGCGGTCCTGATTGTGAAGAGAACGGGATAGCTTTATGTGCCATGCATCACAAATTGTTTGACCGGGGCGTGTTTACAATAACGGATTCCAGGGAGTTATTGGTTGCAGAAGAAGCATATGGTAGCAGCGGTTTTCAGGAATGGTTGATGAGATATCACGGAAAACTTATCCGTGCACCGGTACATCCCGGTTATCAACCCGGGCAAGCTTATGTCAATTGGCACTTCAGAGAAGTGTTCAGAGGGCCGGGGAGATACCGGGCAGGTTAAAACATCGCTTTTATGTAGCCCGGAAGGGCCAATACTATTCCATCCAAAATCAAGGTGCTGAAATGCTAAAACCGGGTATTTATGAGCAGGTGCTTAACAAGCTCATCTCTAAAGAAATCGATTCCTCTGAGCGGCACATAGTAAAAAAAGGCCCTATTGACGGTGAAGAGGCGGCTAAAGTGCTGGCCGGTTATCTGGCCGGGGTTATTAGGCAGGTTCTTGCCGACATCAAGGATGAAGGCGGCCGGATAGAGGATCAGATTGCCGCCTGCAATGATTTGATAAATAAAATAGTATCAAGGGTAGGGGACGATGCTGCCTTTGCCGGTTTAACCGTGGACAGGCGCGCCCAGATGCTGCTCGCCTTTCTGGAGAAGCAGAATTCAGTTTGCGCAGTCAATGAAAACGCCGCTATTGTCCGGCCGGTAACTTCCATTGCGGCCAGTTCGCTGTTTACCGGGTCGGCGCATGAACCCAGCATGTTTTCGGAGCTTAAGAAAGAAATTTTAAGCTCCGACCGGATCGATATGCTGGTTTCTTTTATCAAGTGGAGCGGCCTGCGGCTTGTTATTGACGAGCTGAGGGAATTTACCGGGCGGGGCAGGCTGCGCGTTATTACCACTTCCTACATGGGGGCCACCGATGTTAAGGCTGTGGAGGCTTTGCGGGAGCTGCCCAACACGGACATAAAGGTATCCTATGAAACCAGGCGCACCCGGCTTCATGCCAAGGCCTATGTTTTTAACCGCCGCAGCGGTTTTACCACCGCCTATGTGGGTTCGTCCAATCTCTCCATCGCCGCCATATCGTCCGGGCTGGAATGGAACGTGAAGCTGACCCAAAAAGACCAGCCCGACATCATCAAAAAAATTGCGGCTACCTTTGAAACCTATTGGAACGACAGGGAATTCGTTCCCTACCGTGAAGGAGATAAGCAGGTCCTGCAAAGTGCCGTTGCAGATGAGCGCCGCCGTGACGGGGAGGATGTAGCCTTTAATTTTGATATCACGCCGTATCCGTTCCAGAACGAAATTCTGGACAAGCTGGAGGCCGAGAGAAAGATCCGGGGCCACCGGCGCAACCTGGTGGTGGCCGCCACCGGCACCGGTAAAACAGTGGTATCGGCTTTTGACTACAAGAGGTTTTGCGGTGAAAACCCTGGCCGCCCGGCCCGCCTGCTGTTTGTGGCCCACCGGGAGGAAATATTAAAGCAAAGCCGGGCCTGTTTTCGCGCCGTGCTTAAAGATCCCGGTTTCGGCGAGCTGTTTGTCGGCGGGCACACGCCGGAGAGCATCGAGTACCTTTTCGTATCCATACAGACTTTTAATTCCCGGGAGTTTCACCGCCTTACCTCGCCTGATTTTTACGATTACATAATTGTGGACGAGTTTCACCATGCTGCAGCGTCAAGTTATCGAAAGCTTCTTACCCACTACAGTCCTGAAATCCTGTTGGGCCTTACCGCCACTCCTGAACGCATGGACGGTAAAAGCGTGCTGGAATACTTTAACCACCGCATCGCAGCCGAAATCCGCCTGCCTGAAGCCATAGAGAGAAAGCTCCTGTGCCCGTTCCAATACTTCGGCGTTGCCGACACCGTGGATTTGGACGCTTTGCGCTGGGCCAGGGGAGGTTATGACCGGGGCGATTTGAACAAGGTTTATACCGGTAATGACGCCCGCGCCAAGCATGTGCTCACCTCGCTGGACCGGTATGTAACAGATATAAAAGAGGTCAAAGGGCTGGGCTTTTGTGTTTCCATCGCACACGCCGGGTATATGGCCGGGTTCTTTAATCATTTCGGTGTCCCTTCCGTAGCCCTGTCTGCCCTGTCCGGGGATAAGGAGCGAAACAGTGCCCAAAGGCGGCTGGCCCGCGGGGAAATCAAGTTTATCTTCGTGGTGGACCTTTATAATGAGGGCGTGGATATCCCGGATGTTAATACCATCCTGTTTCTGCGCCCCACCGAGAGTTTGACGGTTTTCCTGCAGCAATTGGGCCGGGGCCTGCGCCTGCATGAGAGCAAGGATTGTCTCACCGTGCTGGACTTTATTGGCCGGGCCAACAGGAAATATAACTTTGAGGATAAGTTTAAGGCGCTGCTGGTTAATACCACCCGCAACCTGCAACGGGACCTGAAGGAAGGTTTTGCCGGCCTGCCCAAAGGCTGTTTTATCCAGCTGGAAAAGAAGGCCCGGGAGCATATTTTGAACAACATTCGCAGCGCCCTGGGGCGCGGGGTGTCGGGGCTCGTCGCCAGACTGGCCTCCTTTGAGGAAGATACCGGTGAGGTGCCCACGCTGGCCAAGTTTTTGGACCACTGCCACCTGGAGGCCCGGGAGTTGTACAGCAGGACTTCTTTTAGCCGTTTGTCGCTTATGGCGGGGATTAGGGATGATTTTAAAGAGCATGATGAGATGGTATTGCAAAAGGCGCTGGCCCGCCTGTGCGCCATTGATTCCCGCCGGTGGATTGCCTTCCTGCTAAAAATTTTACAGTCTGAAGAAACTATAGATGAAAACGCTTTAACCGGAGCGGAGCGCAGGATGTTGCTGATGTTCCATTACACCGTCTGGCAAAATCCCCTGCCCGGCGGCGGTTTTAACAGCTTAGACGGTAGTGTAGAGCGCATCAGGCGCAATCCCGTTATGTTTGAGGAGATGGTAACGCTATTACGCTATTGTTATGATCGGATAAACTTTGTGGACCGGCCGGTGGAGTTGGGTTTTGACAGCCCCCTGGATCTGCATTGCACCTATACCCGCGACCAGATTCTGGCAGCGGTGGACTACTATACCGGGGACCGCATGCCCTCCATGCGGGAGGGTGTGAAATATATGCCGGACAAAAGGCTGGATGTATTCCTGATAACTCTGAACAAAGCGGACAAGCAGTATTCGCCCTCCACCATGTATGACGATTACTCAATAAATGAATGGCTGTTCCACTGGCAGTCCCAAAGCACCACCTCCGAACACTCGCCAACCGGGCAGCGGTATATCAACCACCGCCAGAACGGCAGCCGGGTGGCGCTGTTTGTGCGGGAGTTTAAAAACGATGCTGCCGGGGCCGTGCCTTACATCTTCCTGGGTCTGGCTCAGTACGTGCAGCATACGGGTACCAGGCCCATGAGCATTGTATGGCGGCTGGAACGGCCCATTCCGGCCAGGTTCCTGAAAAAAACCAATAAAATGATCGTGGGGTAAGGCATTTGACAGGCACATTAATAATCAGCGCCTATTAATGCTATTATAAACACGTATTTCACTTGGTTAATTTACGGATGTTAAGATAAAACCATAGTTTACCAGGT
>DFAQ01000023.1:0-199 GCA_002365865.1 Pelotomaculum sp. UBA3102 | reverse complement strand
TTATAAACACGTATTTCACTTGCTTAATTTTCGGATGTTAAGATAAAACCACAGTTTACATGTGCCGTTTTAAGCATGTAAATATAGCGCCATTAAATCACTTTCCATGGAGGTGATGAAGATGATCAAATTAGAAATTTCTAAAGATGCCAGGGATTATATTCTAAATAAAATTGATACCATTACTGTAGAATCAATC
>DFAQ01000050.1 GCA_002365865.1 Pelotomaculum sp. UBA3102 | reverse complement strand
TGCTTACAAAGCAAAATGCTCGTTCAGAATGCTTCTTGACGGCTAAAATTGAATAGTATATAATTGGAAGTGTGTGTCTAAAGAAAGATACTTAAATAAATATTAAATTCGAAATTTGATGGGTATTGATCACAAAAGGAGGTGTTTTATTATAAAACGTACTTATCAACCCAAAAACAGGAAACACAAAAGAATACACGGTTTTTTAAAGAGGATGGCCAGCCCGTCCGGAAGAAAGATTATTAAAAGGAGAAGATTGAAGAGTAGAAAAAGATTGACTGCGTAAGGCCGCTAAAGTCAAAGTGGCCTTACTGCCTGTATATAGTTTTAAAAATATGGTAGAATAGGAAACGGTAAAGATTTAAAATTAATGAGTGCCTTAAATATTATAAAAAAGAATAAGGATTACCGGAGAGTATATCACCGGGGGAAGTCTTATGCCGACCGGTATATGGTTTTGTATGTTTTAAAAAATAATATCAAAATTTGTCGGTTTGGGTTTACCATCAGTAAAAAAATAGGCAATGCTGTTGTAAGAAATAAAATAAAACGTCGGTTTAAAGAAGTATGTCGCTTAAATTTGGAAAATTTCCTGTGTGGGTTTGATTATATTATCATAGCAAGACGCGATATTGTATATTTAAATTACCGGCAGATTGAAGATAGTTTGTTAAGACTGCTTAAAAAGGCCAGTCTAAGAAGGAGATGAGCCCGTGCGGGGTTCTTTAATTTTATTAATCAGACTTTACCAATTAGTAATATCTCCTGTAAAAAGGCCTGTTTGTCGTTTTTATCCCACTTGTTCGAGTTACGCCCTGGAGGCGATCGAAAAACTTGGCGTGGTAAAGGGTTCGTGGATGGCAGTAAAAAGACTGTTGAAATGCCATCCTTTTAATCCGGGTGGTTACGATCCGTTGTAAACTAAAAAACAAGACAGGCATTATTGAGAGTTGCCAGAGTTACCGGGGAGGCGGAAAATTTGCAGCTTTTTGGTGCCCTTGTAGATGGGATGACCTGGCTTTTAAATTGGCTGTACTCGTTGACAGTGAGTGTTGGCGTACCGAGTTACGGAATTGCGATCATTTTATTAACTGTTTTAATAAAAGTAGCACTTTATCCACTTACAAAGAAGCAAATGAAATCAATGCTGGCCATGCAGCAATTGCAGCCCAAGTTAAAAGAGATCCAGAAAAAGTGGAAAGATAAAGATCCGAAAAAAATGCAACAAAAAACCATGGAATTATATAAAGAACATAATGTGAACCCGGCAGCGGGTTGCTTGCCGTTGCTGGTTCAGATGCCGGTTCTGTTAGCTCTTTACCGGTCATTGTTCGAATTTCCGTATATTAACGAGGCACATGCCAGTTTTATTTGGGTACCTAATTTAAGCGGTACCGACCCGTATTTTTTATTGCCGGTTTTAGCCGCGGTTACCACCTACTTTCAGTCAAAAATGACGACAACTACATCAGATCCCACCCAGAGGATGATGTTGTATATGATGCCTGTGTTTATCGGATGGATTTCAAGCAAGGTTCCGGCGGGGCTGGCTTTGTACTGGGTTATATTTAACGTGGTCGGGAGTATCCAACAGTATTTTATCAACAGGCAGACCATGGTAATTAATGAGGGGGCTAGTGGAAGGTGAAGGCAGTAGAAAGAACGGCAAAAACCGTAGATGAAGCCGTATGCTTGGCATTGCAGGATTTAGGTGTTTCCAGGGAAGAGGTTGAAATAGAGGTAATTGAAGAACCTTCTAAAGGAATATTGGGTTTAATAGGAGTTAAGCCGGCCAGGGTTAAAGTGATTTTTAAGGAAAACCATTCCCGGAAGGCAGAGCATTTAATAAAAGACATCACCAGGGCGATGCAACTTGAAGTCGAGATGAAAGCAAAAGAAAGTGAAAAGGGAATTTTTATTGAACTCAAAGGGCCGAAACTCGGAATCTTAATCGGCAGAAGGGGAGAGACGCTGGAAGCACTGCAGTACCTGGTAAATCTTTCGGTAAATAAAAACCAGGAAGTAAGAAAAAAAGTGACCATTGATATAGAAGGTTATCGCAGGCGAAGGGAAGAAACTTTACAAAAACTGGCGCGGAAACTGGCTGATAAGGCAAAGCTAAAAGGAAGAAATATCGTGCTCGAACCGATGAGTCCCCAGGAAAGGCGGATTATACATACCGCACTGCAGGGGAGAAATGATATTTATACGTTCAGTGAAGGAGAAGAACCATACCGGAAGATAGTTATATCTCCAAAGAAATAGCAATACTAAACCCAGCGCGCAGATGCCGCTGGGTTTAAAAATAAAACACGGAGGAACAGGAACTTGTACGGGGATACAATTGCCGCGATTTCAACACCCCTGGGCGAGGGGGGGATCGGAATAGTAAGAATAAGCGGGAATAGTGCTTTAAAAATTGCCGAAAAAATATTTAAAACTAAAAAAGGCGCTTTGCTGCAGGCCGGCAACCGTAAGTTGATTTATGGCCATATTTACGACCGGTCGGGAAAAATTGTGGACGAAGTTCTGCTTGCCTACATGAAGGCTCCGCATACTTATACCAGAGAAGATGTGGTTGAGATAAACTGTCACGGCGGCATTGTGTCTTTGCGCAAAACATTGGAAACGGTTCTGGCGGAGGGTGCCCGGGCGGCTGAGCCGGGTGAATTCAGTAAAAGAGCATTTTTAAACGGCAGGCTGGACCTGGCCCAGGCGGAGTCGGTGATAGATATCATCAGGTCAAAAACCGAAGCCGGATTAAATCTGGCGGTAACCCAGTTAGGAGGCAAGCTGTCAGGAAAAATATTTAAACTGCAGGAAAGTTTATTGGGTTTATTGGCGCAAGTAGAAGCAAATATTGATTTTCCTGAAGAAGATTTAGAGGAAGCCACCGGTCGGGAGATTGTCAGAAACAGTGAAGCATTGCTGGAACAAATAAGCAGAATGATCAAAGGAGCGGAGGCAGGGAAAATATATCGTGAGGGAATAAATACGATCATCATCGGTAGCCCTAATGTAGGGAAGTCTTCTTTACTAAACGCCATGTTGCAGGAAAACAGGGCCATAGTAACAGAGATTCCCGGAACCACCAGGGATATCATTGAAGAAGTAATAAACATCAGAGGGATACCTTTAAAAATAATAGATACCGCCGGGTTAAGGGAAACCGAAGATTTGGTTGAAAAGATGGGTGTGACAAAGACCAGGGAAATGATGGGCCGGGCCGGGTTGGTGCTGCTGGTTATCGATGCGGCCAGGGGGTTAACCGGGGAGGACTACGCCATCATTGATTTAATTAAAAAGAAGAAAGCTATTTTTATTTTAAACAAGGCAGACGTAAAAGAGCCGCAGGTTGATATAAATGAAATTAAAGCGCTTTCGGCCGGCCGGCCGGTATTGTGGATTTCGGCGCTCGAGGGCACCGGCCTGGAAAAACTGGAGGAAAAAATAGTTGAAATAGTGCTTGAAGGACAGTTATCCGCTGTAGATGACGTGCTGGTAACTAATATAAGGCACAAAAGGGCTCTGGAATGTTCAGCGGAACATCTGAAAGATGCGGTTAAAGGAATAAAAGATAACCTGCCGGTTGACGTGGTTTCTATCGATCTCAGGGCGGCGTGGGAGTCGCTTGGTGAAATAACCGGTTCTGCGGTGACGGAGGACCTGCTGGACCGGATATTTGCCGATTTTTGTATCGGAAAGTGAGGAAACCGGATGGAATATTTTGCTGGCAAATATGATGTGGTAGTGGTGGGGGCAGGACATGCCGGGTGCGAGGCAGGCCTGGCCGCGGCAAGGATGGGCTGCCGGACGCTGTTGCTGACTCTGAATATGGATAATGTGGCCTTGATGCCCTGCAACCCCGCGGTAGGCGGACCGGCAAAAGGACACCTGGTGCGGGAGGTGGATGCGCTGGGCGGGGAAATAGGCTTGAATACCGACCGTGCTTCCATCCAAATGCGGCTTTTAAATACAGGCAAGGGACCGGCGGTGCATGCCCTGAGGGCGCAGACGGACAAAAAATATTACCAGCAGTGCATGAAGAAAGTATTGGAGTGCCAGGCGGGACTTGATTTAAAACAGGCCCTGGCGGAAAGGTTAATTGTTGAAAAGAACCGGGCCTGCGGTATCGTAACCAACACGGGAGCGAGGTTCGAAGCCGGAGCGGTAATCCTGACCACGGGCACCTACTTAAAAGGCAGGATAATTATCGGTGACCTCTCGTTTCCCGGCGGCCCCAACGGTCAATTTCCCTCAAACGCACTTTCGGTCAGCCTGGCGGACTGGGGTCTGAGACTGGGACGCTTTAAAACCGGTACCCCGGCCAGGGTTGACCGGAACAGCATTAATTTCAGCCGCATGTATATCCAGCCGGGAGATGAAAGGCCACAAAACTTTTCCTTTTTATCTCAGAATACGGAAAGAGAACAGTTACCGTGCTGGCTGACCTATACCACGGAGGATACCCACCGGATTATCAATGAAAACCTCTACCGGGCACCGCTGTATACGGGAGCGATAAGCAGTCAGGGCCCCCGGTACTGTCCTTCCATAGAAGGGAAAGTGGTAAGGTTTGCGGATAAAAAGTCGCACCAGGTGTTTATAGAGCCCGAGGGCAGGGATACCACGGAAATGTATGTGCAGGGCATGTCAACCAGCCTGCCCGAAGAAGTGCAGTTGGCCATGCTGCGGACGTTGCCGGGAATGGAAAAAGTAGAAATAATGAGACCGGGCTATGCCATAGAATACGATTATATACTTCCGACGCAGTTGAAGCTGTCGCTGGAGACCAAAGAAATAGCCGGTCTTTTTACGGCCGGACAGATCAACGGAACCTCGGGTTATGAAGAAGCAGCGGCCCAAGGGATTATCGCCGGGATCAATGCCGTCCTTTATTTGAAGGACCGGGAACCGTTTATTTTAAAAAGGTCGGAGGCGTATACCGGCGTATTGATCGATGACCTGGTGACTAAGGAAATAGACGAACCTTACCGGATGTTGACCTCCAGGGCGGAGTACCGGCTTCTTTTAAGACAGGACAACGCCGACTTAAGACTGACTGAAAAGGGATACCGGGTGGGATTGGTAACTGCGGAGAGGTACGGCAGGTGTGAAAAAAAGAAGGAGTTGGTGGCAAAAGAAAAAGAAAGATTGGAAAAAACCGTGCTGCCGGTAACGGAGGAAATAAAAAATATTATGAGGGCATTAAAAACCGCTGCCGTCCCCCAGCAGGGAATCAGGCTGGCCGGATTGCTGCGCCGTCCAGAGATAAACTATGAAAAATTAAGGTTATTGCCGGTGGCGCACCCGCATTTGCCCGAGGAAGTATGTGAGCAAGTAGAGATTCAAATAAAATACGAAGGGTATATAAAAAAGCAGCAGGCCCAAGTGGAACGGTTCCAAAAATTAGAAGAAAAAAGGATCCCTAAAGAAATAAACTATGCGCTGGTAAAAGGGCTTTCTGTGGAGGCACGGGAAAAGCTGGAAAAAATAAAACCTGCTTATATCGGACAGGCTGCGAGAATAGCCGGTGTGACGCCGGCGGACATTTCCGTGCTGTTGATCTACCTGGAACAGTTGCGCAGAACAAAAAAGAAATAAAATGGGAAAGTTTGCAGAGCGCGGAAATTGGATGGGAAAGGTGGTTTAATGAGCGTTTTAACCGATACTTTGCTGGCCGGATGCCGGGAAATGGGTATTGAGCTAACCAATACCCAGGTAAAATTATTTGAAATACATTTCCGCTTACTGGTGGCGGCCGGTAAAAAATTTAATTTAACCGGTATCGTTGCAGAAAAAGAAGTAGCAATAAAGCATTATCTGGATGCGCTCACCTGTTTAAAAGTAATAAAAAACGGGCAGGAAAAGGTGAGTTTAATGGATATCGGTACCGGGGCCGGCCTGCCGGGAATCCCCATAAAAATATGCCGGCCGGAAATCGATTTAACTCTGGTGGAGGCGCAGAAAAAGAAAACGCTTTTTTTAGAACAAATAAAAGATGTCATGGCCTTAAATAAGTTAAAAATAGTTTGTGCCAGAGCCGAAGATATCGGCCGGAATCAAGACTACCGGGGAAAATATGATTGGGTGGTGGCCAGAGCTGTATCCGATTTAAAAGTTATCGCCGAATACGGCCTGCCAGTGGTAAGAACGGGCGGATATTTTTTGGCCATGAAAGGGCCTAAAGCAACAGAAGAGATAAATAATGCAGCAGGGCCGGTAAAAATACTGGGGGGGCAAATAGAAGCAAACATAAGCGTAAAACTCCCTGTAACCGGTGAAGAAAGAAACCTGGTTTTAATAAAAAAAATAAGGCCGACACCCGAAAAATACCCGCGCCGGGCGGGAATACCTCGAAAGAGACCGTTGGTGTGAATTTTGTCGCCGCTGAAGAGCGGCGTTTTTAGTGAAAAAGGTTTATGAAGCAGGAACCGGCCGGGAATTTGTTGAATAAAGTGACTGTTTACGAAAAATTATCCGGGGGTGGGTATCATAGCCAGGATCATAACCATAGCTAACCAGAAGGGTGGAGTTGCCAAAACCACAACCGCAGTTAATTTAAGTGCCTGGATTTCCATGATGGGAAAAAAGGTTTTGCTTGTGGATACCGATCCTCAGGGTAATGCGACCACCGGTGTGGGAATCGATAAGGATAAAGTAATTAATTGTATTTATGATGCTATAATCAACGGAATGTCCCTGCAAAAGATCATTACTTCAACGGCAGTTGCCAACCTGGACCTTGTGCCGGCGATGATTGAACTTGCAGGAGCAGAAGTAGAACTGGTCGGGGTAGAGGGCCGGGAAAGAATTTTAAAGCAAGCACTTGATGAAGTGAAAATGAAATATGATTATATTTTTATCGACTGCCCGCCCTCACTGGGATTACTGACGATTAACGCTTTAGTCGCTGCTGACGCGTTGATCATTCCCATCCAGTGCGAGTATTATGCTCTGGAAGGATTGGGGCAACTGATGAATACATTTAAGATGGTCCAGCAGCGACTAAACCGGGGCCTGGTGCTGGAGGGAGTTCTGTTGACCATGTTTGACGGGAGAACCAACCTGGCCATACAAGTGGTTGACGAAGTAAAAAAATATTTCAAAGAGAAAGTATACCGGGCCATTGTACCGAGGAACGTAAGATTAAGCGAGGCGCCGAGCTACGGCAAACCGGTTATGGTATATGACCGGCGTTCGCGGGGTGCCGAGGCATACCGCGAACTGGCAAAGGAAGTGATGAAAAATGAGTAAGCGCCGGGGAGGGCTTGGAAAGGGATTGCAGGCGCTGATACCGGTTGACGCAGAGGAAGTTTCAGAAAGTGGCGGGCTAAAAGAAATTGACATTGATGAAATAAGAAATGACCCGCAGCAGGCAAGAAAGAAATTCGATCAAGAAAAGCTTCATGAGTTGGCAGCTTCGATTAGTGAATACGGGGTGATCCAACCGGTGGTTGTAAGGCCTTTAAAACAAGGGAGTTACGAACTGATTGCCGGGGAGAGGAGATGGCGTGCCTGTAAGCTGCTGGGGTTGAAAAAAGTACCGGCGGTAATTAAAGAGTACGCGGATATTGAAGCCAAGGCCATATCTTTGATCGAAAATGTGCAGCGGGAAGATTTAAACCCGTTGGAAGAAGCAGCGGCATATCGGCAGTTAATGGAAGATTACGGCTTGACCCAGGAGGAAGTATCGGTAAGGGTCGGTAAAAGCCGTCCTTTTGTGGCCAATATGGTCAGGCTGTTGGGTTTGCCCGGAAAAATCAGAGATTTGCTTGCCGGGGGGCAGATAAGCACGGGACATGCCAGGGCATTGCTGGCAATAACGGATGAAGAAAAACAACTTGCTGCGGCGGGAAAAATTATCAGGAGAAATTTGAACGTGCGCCAGGCGGAACAAATAGTAAAGAAACTGCTGGAAGAGGAAAAAAATGAAAACCGGAGCGGGAAACAAAAAACACCGTACCTGGTAAAGATAGAAAAAGAACTGGAACAGGTTCTGGGGTCAAAAGTCCGGATCACAATCTCCGGGGGCAAAGGAAAAATGGAGATTAATTTTAAAGACAAAGCCGACCTAAAGAGAATTGTCACCCGCATTACAGCTGAAAAAAGTTAAATGTTTCACGTGAAACATTTAACGGGAAGTACCCGGGCCCGTTTCCGGCCGTTGTTTTTTTGCATTTTCATGAGCTGCTCTCTGCGCCGCGGCGTATATTTCTTTTAACGGGACGCCTTGTTTTACCGCTATATTTTTACAGTCTTCAAATTCAGGCGCTACCTGGACCGGCAGGCCGCCTTTTTCGGTGGAGCCGGTTTTAATTCTTACTTCTCCGTAAGGAGTTACCACTTTAAATATTTTTCTTAACAAGACTCTTCTTTTTTCTTCCCTGAACCGAACGCCCAGAGTGGTGGTTTCTTTGAATACCACCTCCAGGAGGGGTTCGATTTTTTCTTTCCGGCACAATACGGTGAGCAGGTTGGCCGGGCGGCCTTTTTTCATGTACACCGGGGTAAGGAAAGCATCCAGCGCACCGTTGTTTAAAAGTTGCTCGATGAGGAACGGGAAAAATTCCGGGTTCATGTCGTCTATATTGGTCTCAAGCACCATAATTTTTTCTTTTGTACCCGGGATGGCAAACGCCTGGCGGCCGTCATCGCCGGCAATAATACGCAGGCCAGGTCCTTCTAAAGCCCCTTTTTTCAGTATTCCGCAACTTACCTCTTCTAAAAACATTTCCGGCAACGGCCCGTATTCAGCTACGCTTGAAGTAACTAGGGCCATACCCAGCACCGTACTGCCGGTAGCTTTGTTTTTTGCCGGCCCAATCCGGGCGCCTTTTAAAATTTCGGTCAGAAAACATCCGTCTTTTTTTTGGGTAAAGATGGAACCGTCAGAGACAGGGATGGGCGTTGCCATGATTTTTTGGGCGTTCAAATGCGCCAGGGCCGTGAAATAGCTGATGCCCATAACGGTTATATGTATTAGTTTGTCCTGCTCCAGGCTCAATCTGTCTGCCGGAATATTTTGCGCCCGGGATAAGGCGGCGGTGTACCGGTTAAAAAAATTGTCAAAACCGGACTGGACCGGCTTGGCAATTTTACTCCGGTCCAGTATTTTTTCCGTAAAATCAGCCATATTGACGGATTCCCCGGTATAGTTACAGTTTAAATAATATCCGGCGCCGGGGAAATGGTCCCGGGTGGTTTTTTCTATTTTTAGCTCACAGTCGATGTTGAAGTAATTTTTTAATTCTGCGGTAATTTGAAGGTTTTTAAATGCTTCCAAATTAAAGACGGCTCCGAGCAGGGCCTCGGCGCTGACCCCTTCAGAGCAATCGATATAGATCAATCTCAATTTCCGGTCTCCTTTGTACTTATATTCTTACCTACTAGTATAGCCGAAAACAACTTCCCGGTCATCAAAAAACAGAGTCTATATTTCGGACCTTGTATCCGGCGTTACCGGGAAAAAGGCGCCGGTCAGGAAGAATAAAAGGACTGTTTTCTTGAAAAAATATTTTATCAGGGAGGTGTTCTGATTTATGAAAAAAGTAATCGCGGTTGAAGAAGGTCTTTTAAATAATATTAAGGAGGCGGCAGAAAATCAGGGGTATACCGTGGTTAAACCGGGAAGTACCGGCAATATTGATGCGCTGATCGTTTCAGGTATGGATGATAATGTTATGGGCATGCAGGACATCGCCGTAAAATCACCGGTAATAGACGCTTCAGGAAAAACCGCCGTCCAGGTTTTAGATGAGTTGGAAAGGCGTCTTCGTTGAGCACCGGAACGGTAATTTTTGTCTTTTAATTCTTTAAAAAAAGGATGGTGGATTGACCCCCCCATCCTTTTTTGCCGCTGGGTTTTATCCGCCCCAGGTCTTATCTGTTCTGATAAATTCGGAAGCGGCATGATTAAGCCCGCCTGCTATAACGTCGGCAATTCTCATGACCAGGTTGAGCCGGGTGTTTTGAAGCACGAAATATTCCATGAATCCACCCACGTTGACTATTCCGGTAATATGAATATGCCCGACCGGCGGCAGGTCCTTATTAAAGCTTGCCCCGGGCAACAGGGACCCGTTCCCGAGGTTTATGCACCCGACATTTTCAAATCTTCCCAGACAGGCATCGACGGCAATGATAAAAGGTTCTTGGTAAAGCAAATTGATCTCATCTAAAATCTCTTTAAGGTTGCTGGCATGAACCGGGTTATCAAGGGTGCCGTATATGATAAAAAAGTCTTGCTGCCCGTTACTTATTTTAGAACCCACCAGCGGTCCGAGACAGTCACCCGTGGACCGGTCCGTTCCGATGCAGAGTAAAACTTTTGGTCTTTCCTTCCCCACCTTTAATTTTTGCAGCCGTGTTGCCAGTTCACCGGCCAGTTTATCAGCGGCCAGAGGGTCCTCGATGTGAATCTTTATTTTCATTCGATCATCAATTGATTGCAGGCTTTTTACCGCGGTCATTTTACTTCCTCCCCCGAAGAGCTCATTAGTATATTTTATTTCCATACTTCCGTTCGGTTATTCCCCCGGTGAGCAAATTTTTGGTCAAACCATAATTCTACCGGCATAGAAATGCAAAAGGGATTATTTTATAAATTATATTGGGGAGATTCTTAACGATGACCGCCGGGAAAAACTTTTTGGTTTTGGTGAAAGTTATCGCCTTGTATATCGGGTCCATTATCGGTGCCGGCTTTGCTTCCGGCCAGGAAATTATGCAGTTTTTTATCTTGCACGGCAGCAACGGTTTGTGGGGCGCGGCACTGGCAACGGTTTTGCTGGCTTATCTAGGCGGCATGACCATGTATCTTTCCGTTAAAATAAGGTCCGGCTGCTACCGGGATATCTTATCCCGTTTAATGACGCCGGTTGGCAGGAAAATTATGGATGCTATGAGTTTAGTCGTGCTGTTAGGTGGGTTGTGTGCTATGATGGCCGGCAGTGCCGCAGTTTTTGAGGAGCATTTCGGACTTCCTGCCAGGGTGGGATCCTTGTCGATAGCCTTAATTACGGCGCTGGTAATCTTAGGAGGTCTGGAGGTGGTGCTGACAGCAAATGTTTTTCTGGTTCCGGTCAAGTTCACGGTGGTTGCGGTAATATCTCTTGCCGCCCTGCGGAGTTGCGGCGGGAGCCAGGGGGGACTTATTTCCAGTGCAGCTGCTGCCGGGGGGGTTGCGGGCAACTGGATTTTGGCCGGCATACTATATGTTTCTTACAATATTGTGGTACCGTTGGCCGTATTATCTACCCTGGGCAGAGTGGTGCCGCTGAAACCGGGAGTAGCCGGGGGCGTCCTGGGAGGCCTGCTGCTTGGTGCGGCAATTTTTCTGGTAACCTTGGCCGGATTGGCGCATATGCCTGAAGCCGGTTATTACCAGATTCCGCTGCTCTACCTGGCCGAAAGCCTCGGTGCCGGTTTTTGCCACGCGGTGGGTATTATAATTTGGCTGGCAATTCTTACCACGGCCATAGCGGATGCCCATGGTTTTGCCAGCAGGCTCGCGCCTGCGTGCAGCTCCCGCTACCGTTTTTACGGCATCGGGGCCTGCCTTCTGGTATTGCCTCCAGCGGGGTTTGGTTTTGCCGATATGGTGCGTCTGCTTTATCCTTTATTCGGCTATGTAGGTCTGGTACTGACGGCCATCCTTTTGTCGCTCCCCCTGGTGATATTTTTTAGAAATAAATAAAAATCATTTCATATTTCCGAAGTATTTCTTATAATTGTTTTAAGAAAAAAAGTTTGAGGGGGGCGATATAATTGAATTGGCTTGACTGGGTAATTATTGTCGTGGTTGTCCTCTCCTCGCTGCAGGGACTGCGCAGCGGCCTATTAGCAAGTGTTGCCAAATTGGCCGGTATTGTTTCCGGTCTCTGGGTGGCTTTTAATTATCACCATTCCCTGGCTTTATACGTAGCCGGTAGGTGGAATGCAGAAGAAAAACTCAGTTCCTGGTTAGAGGGAATTTTAAAGCTGTGGGCTCCCGGCAGCGGTCCGGTTTCACTCGGTTTAACTGCGGAAGGCGGGGTCACGGCTTCTGTCGCCGCGGCAAATCTTTCATCTGATTCGTTGAGTGATTATCTGGCGGGCACCTTTACCGCTGGGGTTTTGGACGCGCTTAGCTTTTTATTTTTGCTTCTTGCCGTAGCCTGGCTGGCGGGCCTGATTGGGCGAATGTTAACTAAGATTGCCGGCTGGTGTTTTCTGGGCCCGCTCAACCGGGTGGCCGGGGTTCTTTTTGGCGCTGCCAGGGGGATAGTAATCGTTATAGTAATGTTAATTCTGCTGGCGCCTTTTCAATTTTACAATATTCCACCGGATATTTTGCCGGAGGAACATGCTTTCCGGTTACCCGGTAAAACCTTGAATGATTCCAAGCTTTTACCTTACTTCGAGCCTTTGTTTGAGCTCATCAACCGTCCTTTGCCGCTTGGGGACAGGACTTATAATATCGGCTGATAAAGTAAAAAATAAGGGTATTATTATAATTGGAGGGATTATCATGAGTGCGTTCGAAGAACAGCACCCTGCTTCACCACTGGCTCATGCAAGAAAAAACACCTGGGATGTTATGGGCGAAGAAGAGAAGCATCAAGCCATGCTTTTTTCAGAGGAATATAAAAATTTTATTAATGTCGCTAAAACAGAAAGAGCGGTGCTGGCAGTAGCACGGGAGCTTCTTGAGCAGGCCGGCTTCACCCCCCTGGAGGATACGGCCGTTTTAAAGCCGGGGGACCGAGTCTTTACGATTAATCGCCGCAAGGCCTTAATTGCCGCGGTAATCGGTAAAAAACCGCTGGAACTGGGTTTAAATATTATCGGTGCGCATACCGACAGTCCCCGCCTGGATTTAAAGCCCCGGCCGCTTTTTGAGGAAGGCGGGATGGCGTTGTTAAAAACCCACTACTACGGCGGGATCAAAAAATACCACTGGTTATCTGTGCCCCTGGCCCTGCACGGTGTAGTAGTGAAATCCGACGGTGCAACCATCCCGGTGCTGATCGGGGAAAACCCCGGCGATCCCGTCTTTGCCGTATCCGATCTGCTGCCCCACCTGGCCAAGGACCAGATGGACAAAAAAATGGCTGATGCCGTTTCCGGAGAAAAATTAAATATTCTTGCCGGAAGCGTGCCTTCTGGTGGTAAAGAGGCTAAAGAACGTTTCAAAACGGCGGTTTTGGAATATCTTTACCGGCTGTACGGGATCATTGAGGAGGATCTGATAAGTTCCGAACTGGAACTGGTCCCGGCGTGGCCGGCCCGGGACATCGGTTTTGACCGCAGTTTTATCGGCGGTTACGGTCAGGATGACCGCGCCTGCGTTTATACTTCACTCCAGGCAGCCGTTCGGACAACGGTTCCGGAGCAAACCGCCCTCTTGATCCTGGCTGATAAAGAGGAGATCGGAAGCAGCGGTAATACCGGCATGGAGGGAGCATTTTTTGCCAACGCAGTGGCGGAAATTATTTCCCGCTGTGTGCCCGCATACAACGATTTGATCTTGCGCCGGGCCCTGGCAAACTCGCGGGCTCTTTCCGCTGACGTTAACGCGGGGTATGATCCCAATTATGATGATGTGTTTGAGAAGATGAACACCGCCCGCCTGGGCGAAGGGTTGGTCGTAACCAAGTACACCGGGAGCAAGGGGAAATATGGTGCCAACGATGCTCATGCAGAGGCAGTGGCATATATAAGGCAAATTTTTAACCGCCACGGTGTGATCTGGCAAACAGGCGAAATAGGCAAAGTAGACCAGGGGGGAGGCGGTACCATAGCCCACATTATGGCTACGTACGGAATGGATGTGATAGACTGCGGAGTGGCCCTGCTGGGAATGCATTCGCCGTTTGAAGTGGCCAGCAAGGCCGATATTTATATGGCCTATAAGGGATACAAAGTATTTTTTGCCGGTTAATCCCGGTCGTTCCCGCCACGGGCGCTTTTTATCATCCGGCAAGATAGGAGATGGATTGTTTTGCAAAGGTATTCTGTGGGAGATATAGTCAGGACTAGAAAAAACCACCCCTGTGGCGGCGATCTTTGGGAAGTCCTCCGCACGGGGGTGGATTTCCGGATCAAGTGTTTAAAGTGTGGGCGGGTGCTTTTGTTGCCCCGTCCTAAATTTGAAAAATCGGTTAAGGCATTGGTACAAAATCCCGGCAACGGTAAAAAACAACCCCCGGTTGAATAGGGTGATGAATTAATCTGATATGCGATAGGCCCAGTTAATACCGTTATTATTATCCCAGTTATCAGTATTGTTTTTAAAACAAAAATTTAATTGGTTGCTCCCGGTCAACTGTACGGTTTTTTCCCATCCCTGGGCTTGATTTTCCATCGGTTGCTCGCTAATCCGGTCCCAGTTATTTTTATCACCGAGCCCAAAGTGCAGGTAGATTTGTTCTGTGCCGGTGTTTCTTAACGTGCCGTTATAAAGAATACTTACTGTTTTGCCGTCTTCAGACACCGGTTTTACCTGTACGCCATTAATTGAATAGGAATAGATATGAGGTTTTATGGCATCCATACAGAGCACCCCCGAAGAGTTTTTATTTTTATTTTGTTCCAAACCGGTTATTGCTATGAATCCGAAATAAAAAAACGAATTTCTTGTTTTCCTTGCTATTATATCGGGCACTGTGCTATAATTTATTAGTTAAATTTTGTATTTGGTGTTCCACCCTGCTCTACCATGGAGGTAGGGCCTCAGACCATAGGGAGGAGGTGAGTGGTTTGCGCAAATATGAGTTAATCTTTGTTATTCGTCCTGACCTGGAGGAGGAAGCAAACGAGGCGGTTATTGAAAAATTCAAGAACCTGATTGAAAGCCTCGACGGGGAAATTATCAAGCTTGACAAGTGGGGCAAGCGCAGACTGGCTTATGAGGTAAAAGACTTCCGGGAAGGCTTTTATGTCATTATCCGGTTTAATGCCGAGTCCAAGGTGACAACCGAGCTTGACCGGGTCATAAAGATTAGCGACGACGTGTTGCGTCATATGATTGTGCGTGATGACGAATAGCAAGACACAGGTTACCGAAACAGAATTACCCGGGGTGATGGAAATATGCTGAATAAAGTGATTTTGATCGGCAGGCTGACGAAAGATCCGGAGTTGCGTTATACCCCCGGCGGTACGGCAGTAACCAAGTTTACTTTGGCGGTTAACCGTTTCCGTAACAAGCAGGGGGAGCGTGAAGCAGACTTTATCGATATTGTTGTCTGGCAGCGGCAGGCCGAGGTTTGTGCCAATTACCTAGGTAAAGGCCGGCTTGTGGCTGTGGAAGGAAGACTGCAAATACGGTCATATGACGACAGCCAGGGCATCCGCAGAAAAGCGGCCGAGGTTGTGGCCAATTCGGTGCGTTTTCTTGACCGGGCCAGGGATGGCGGGGCCGGTTCAGGCGGAACGGGTCTAAGTGAAGATGCAGTGGGGTACGGGAGTGAGATTGCTTTTAATGAGGAAGACATCCCGTTTTAAAAACATCGCTGTCTAATACTACAGCGTAAATTAAAGGTTAGCGGAGCCATGGGGTCGGTTCGAGCGTCCCCGAAGCGTAGCAAAGGGCCGAAGGGAAGACGATGGAACCGTCCCCGTGGCGTAGCGT
>DFAQ01000037.1:18968-20113 GCA_002365865.1 Pelotomaculum sp. UBA3102 | reverse complement strand
GCTTACAAAGCAAAATGCTCGGATCACTATTCTCTTGACAATCGCAATGAAACGTATATATCAATTACTGGAGCACATTACATCAGAAAATTCAAGCTAAATATAAGCACCTTATAACGACCCGGTCCCATGCCCGTTAAAAAGCGTTGCTTACAAAAGTAAGCAACGCTTGCAAGTTTCAATGTCATTTATAAAATCTATAAACGCTTCGTTTGCGTATCCTCCAATACCATGGGGCTGGTTTACCTGATAAAGATAACGGCTCAAGTTAAAATCATTTATCCGGACCTCGCAAACCCGCCCCAATTCCAAGGATTCGCGAACGGCAAACCTGGAAACTATGCTTACTCCGAGGCCTGATTCAACTGCCGTAATAACGGCCCTGGTACTGCCCAACTCCATTATCCGGTTCATTTTATTCAAAGAGATATTCTTTTCTCCAAGCTTCTTTTCAAGGGTTTGACGCGTTCCGGAACCAGGTTCGCGCAAAACAAGAGCTACGTTTTCAAAATCTGAAACACTAACCGAATTTTTATTTGCCCAGGCATGCAGCGGAGGTACAATCAACACCATATGATCCTGAATCCAAGGAATACAATTGATTCCTTCCCCTTCCAAAGGAGCGCCGATGATACCCAAGTCAATTTCTCTATCCCGGATCCATCGCCCTACCTGGCCGGTTCCGGCTATTTTCAGGACGATCTTTATCCCAGGATATTTTTCATTAAACCCACCGATTAATCGTGGTAGAAGGTATTCACCTGGTATTGTACTTGCCCCTAAAACAAGGTGTCCCGTCTTTAAACCTTTCAAATCATCAAGTCCTGCTTTAATCTTGTAATAATGCATCAGCATCTGTTTAGCTTCAGTATAAAGGAGCCGTCCCGCCTCGGTCAAAATTACCTTTTTATCTCCCCGTTGGAATAACGCCGCCTGTAAATTTTCCTCAAGTGCTTTGATCTGGAAACTGACTGCAGGCTGGCTCATATATAATTGCCGGGCGGCTTTCGTAAAACTCTGAAGCTCGGCTACCCATAAAAAAGCTTCTAATTGCTTAAAATTCATATCAACACCGCCAACGCTCACTTCATTTTAATCTGTTTCTACAAAATCAAGTTAATACCTTTATAAATCTTTATAAATCT
>DFAQ01000037.1:0-18668 GCA_002365865.1 Pelotomaculum sp. UBA3102 | reverse complement strand
ATCTTTATAAATCTTTATAAATATTTACAAATATTTATAATTATCTTAAGATTATAACTAATAATTCGTCACCCGCAACTTTTACAGCTATGTTATATCTGTTTCATTACTTCCCTTGCCGCTGAAATTACAGCCAGGCGGACGTATTCTTTCGAAAGTCCCCCCTGAAAATACACCGCATAAGGCGGCCGGAGCGGGCCATCTGCACTTAATTCTAATGAGGCCCCTTGAATAAATGTACCTGCCGCCATAATCACCGGATCCGCATAACCCGGTAAATAACTTGCCTCCAAGTGTACATGAGAATCTACGGGAGAAGCCCCTTGGATAGCACGGCAAAATGCCGACATTCTTTCCGGCGTTCCCAGCTTAATACCTTGAACAATGTCCCTTCGTTCTTCATCAAATTCAGGCATTACGCTAAAACCAAGTTTTTTAAACAGCCTTGCGGTAAAGACTGCCCCTTTAAGCGCTTCGGCGACAATATGAGGGGCAATAAATATCCCCTGAAAGAGGAGCCTCTGGTACCCACCGGATGCTCCGACCTCCGCCCCGATACCGGGAGCACTCCAACGGCTGGCTGCCATTTCTACGTATTCAGACTTGCCAACTACATAACCGCCTGTTGGAGCCAATCCACCGCCGGGATTTTTTATTAGAGAACCCGCCACCAAATCGGCGCCTGCCTCTACCGGTTCTTTCTCTTCCACGAACTCTCCGTAACAATTATCGACAAATACAATAACATTTGGATTTTTATGTTTTAGGAATTGAATTAGCTCCTTAATTGCCTCAATTCCTAATGACGGCATCCACTTATAGCCCCGTGAGCGCTGCAACATGACCATTTTTGTTCTTTTATTTAAGGCCTGTCCTACTGTATTATAGTCTACGTATCCCCCATTTTTAAGCTCTACCTGTTTATAAACAACACCTAAATCTTTGAGCGAACCACAAGCATTTCCCCTAATTCCGATTATTTCACTTAGAGTATCGTATGGCTGTCCCTGTACCGATAAAAGTTCGTCACCGGGACGCAGCACTCCAAAAAGGCAAAGAGCTATTGCATGAGTCCCGGAGACAATCTGTCCCCGCACAAGTGCCGCCTCTGCCTTGAAAATATCCGCATAAATCTTTTCCAAAACCTCCCTGCCTGGGTCACCGTAACCGTAACCGGTCGAACCATTCAGGTGAAAATCACTAACCTTTGCCCTCTGGAAAGCTTTCAGAACCCGGGCATGATTTTTTAAAGCTTTTTTTTCAATAGAACGATATAATTCCTGTACCTCTTGTTCTACTTCATCTGCTAAAAAATCTATATTGATATCTCTTTTCACAATCATAAAATTATTCTCCTCATTTTTATACTAAACATGTTTTAATTAAAAATCGCTTTCCAGGTCTTTTCCGGTAATCATCATAAGTTCATTACGGGTTAAATTATGATTTTGCCTGACCAGTCTGACAGCCTGTCTCCGCATGGCACGCTCGATTAAGTTCCGCACCAGCCTGGCATTACCACTGTGTTCATGCCGCCTTTGTTCCTTATCAATTAAAAAACGCAAATAATTCCTGGCTTCTTCTGATAAAACATATTGCCTTTGTTTAAGCATCAAATTAGCAATGTCCAGCAATTCATCAACTCTGTAGTCAGAAAAAGTAATATGTATCGGAAAACGTGAACGAATGCCGGGATTAGTTTCTATAAACCAATCCATTTCATCCTGGTATCCAGCCAGAATTAAAATCAGGTTTCCCCTGTGGTCTTCCATGGCCTTGACTAGGGCGTCTATAGCTTCTTTGCCAAAATCTTTTTCTCCCCCTCTGGCCAGGGAATATGCCTCATCAATAAAGAGGATGCCCCCCAGTGCTTTTTTTACCTGCTCCCTGGTCTTATGTGCCGTATGACCTATAAACTCACCAACTAGGTCGGCCCTTTCTACCTCAATCAGATGCCCCTTAGGAAGCACACCCACTTCTTTAAATAGCTTGCCTAAAATCCTGGCCACAGTTGTTTTACCAGTGCCGGGGTTACCTTTAAATATCATATGTAACACAAGTGGTTCCGTAGCAAGTTTTTCTTTATACCTTAGTTTTTGAATTTCTACAAAAGCATAAATTTCCTCTATTAGTTTTTTTACACTAAACAGCCCCACAAGTGCATCTAGTTCCGACATTATTTCACGCGCGTTTTTCTGCAAACCCATTTCATCCCCGGTATGAAATATCCTGCTGTTTGACTGGATAGGGTAAATATTTTTTACATTTTTAACTTCACTTTTTCGTACCGAATTTCTAACGGGCTCCTGGTTATTCCATATTTTTATCTTCACTGACTTCCCACACCCTCACCGCATAAATTCTAAGACATTATACGCTGAAGGTGGAATTTTAACGACCAAAAAAATTAACCCCTCTGCGGAGCGGAGGGGTTAATTTTTAAATTCTTTCCGGGGTCTTCACCTCAGAAAAAGAAGTATTTACAGGTTTTTGAGGGCTTACGGTTGATATTGCGTGTTTATAAACCATCAACTGCTTTCCGTCACTTTCAAGGATAACTGTGAAGTTATCAAAGCCCCTGACCATCCCCTTCAGCTGAAAGCCATTTACAAGGAAAATGGTAACGGGGATATTCTCCTTTCTAACCTGGTTTAAAAAAGCATCTTGTAAATTAATTTGGGGTTTTGTCATAGTAGGGGCTCCCTCCGTTGGAATGTTTTTCTTTATACTGTTCTACAAACCTTAAAATATTCCTTCTAAATTTAAGGTAATTTCTTCGGCCACATTGTTTAGTCCTCCGTATTTTTCGATATCACACCATTTTATTCTTTCATCACGACGGAACCATGTGAGCTGCCTTTTGGCAAACCGCCTAGTATTTCTTTTTAATAAATCAACTGCCCGTTCCAGTGATGATTCTCCCGCCAGGTAACCGGAAATTTCTTTATATCCCAAACCGCGCATGGAATTCAATTCTTTATGAAATCCACGTTGCAATAATCCCCTCACTTCTTCAATAAGTCCTGATGCAATCATTTTGTCAACCCTTTGTTCAATCCGCCTGTATAATTTTTCCCTTTCCATAAATAATCCAAACATTACTATCTTGTACAAAGAATTACTGCATCTAACCCTCTGATAACTTGAAATAGGTTTACCGGTGAAGTAATATACCTCCAGCGCACGAATAATACGCCTTATGTCTTTCGGATGCAGTTTTGAAGCAGTACCCGGATCTACCGCCGACAAACGTTTATGCAGAACACCGGAACCATTTTCTTCAGCTTCCTTGAAAAGACGGTCCCTTAAATATTGGTCACCGCCTATGCCGCTAAAGTCATAGTCATCTATTACTGCTCTGATATACAACCCTGTACCGCCTACTAAAATCGGTAATTTATTTCTTTTATGAATATTTGCAATAACATTCCGTGCCTGTTTCTGGAATAACGCCGCACTGTAATCCTCGTCCGGGTCCACAATATCAATCATGTGGTGGGGAATGCCCCGCATATCTTTTCTGGTAGGTTTCGCGGTTCCGATATCCATACCCCGGTAAATAAGCATTGAATCGGCTGAGACTATTTCACCGCGTAATCTTTCGGCTACCATTACCCCGGCCTCACTTTTACCGGTAGCCGTTGGACCGGTCAAAACTACAAGGGGTTGTAATTCCTCAATACTTTTATTCATTATTTCGCCCCCTGCAGATCTATTACCCCGTAAACCACCGGTGCATACTTACCTCCCAGAACCGTTCTGAATCCTAAACGCTTAAATTCAGTATTCCCGCGCCTCTCTTTCATAACCACCTTTTTTGCCGCTACCCTTAATGCCAGATCAATAGTTTGCAGGTCGACAGGTTTCGGATTGGCCAGAAACCGCATAGCATTAATGGCCGGCGAATAATACCCGGGATTACGAAACATGGGATCGAAATAAATAACATCATAGCTGCAAGGTGATAAACTTGCCAGATATTCTTTATGATCAACATTAACAACTTCGATTCTGCGCATTGACAGAGCCACATCTTCTTCCGTTTCAGGATAAGTTGACACACCATAGCGAACCAGCGTAGATATTAATACAGAACTCTCAAGCCCGGTTACTCTACCATTCACACCGGATATAAAACTCGCTACAATGGCATCCGTTCCCAGTCCCATGGTACAGTCAAGGACAGATTCACCACTTTGGAGCGACATGGCATTAATCATTTGATCAGTTTTTCCATTTTTTAGCTCTATTATGCGCAACCTGGCCATTCCGGGATGAAAAAAAACTCCTGCCCCCCATAAATACAAGATATCTTTTGCCGGGACACGACCACGATCCCATTGATAAAAAACTTTTGCAACAAATCCTCCAGGGACAGTTCGTTCCTTTCAATAAAAGGAATTTTTAACTCTCCAGCAATCCTTTTCGCGCCCTTTACCTGCTCCGATGTCGGACGGCGAGAGGTAGTAACGGCAAACTTCGGAACGTCTTTCAAAATTACCTTCCAAACCTCGCTTCCAAATCTCTGTATGACAGGTGTATAATCGTAGGTCTTCCGTGAGGACAGGTATAGGGATTCTCTGTGCGGGCCAGACGTTTTAGAAGCGCATCCATTGAAGGCCGGGAAAGTTTTTCACCTGCTTTTATTGCATTCCTGCAGGCAATGGATGACGCCAGGCGGTCAAAAACTTCAATCCGGGACACGCCTGTACCCCTCTCCTTAATGTAATCCAATATATCCAAAAACAGTTCCTTTTCATATCCGGCCGGGAAACAGGAGGGAACCCCTCTTAACAAGAATGTATTACCTCCAAAATGTTCAATAATAAATCCACCGCTGTTTAACCAAACTATTTTATCAGTTAATATGGCTGCTTCCCTGTAGTCCAGTTCAAGCGTTACCGGAATCAGGAGATATTGCCCCGAAACCTCTTTAAAACCGTCCAGAAATTCTTCGTAAAGTATTCTTTCATGAGCAGCGTGCTGGTCTATGATATAAAGCCCTTCCGCTCCACCTGCCAAGATGTAGGTGGGAGGGAGTTGAGCAATAACGCTTAACTCCGGCAGAAGTTTGTCTCCCCCGCTATATTCAGCCTTTTCTTCCCCTGCTGTACCCAAATTGCCGCGCTCCTGAAAACCCGAATCGTGCAGTTGATTCAAATCCACCGGCAACTTGCCGGTATTTCCGTTTTTAACTGAATCCACAGGGCTATAATATGCTTCTTCAAAATTAATTTTTGCTTGTTCCGGCTCAATAGGTAATGTTTTTCGGGCATTATCCGGTAAGGAAACAATTTTTTCAGAGTTCTTATGTAGACTGGAAGGTATTATGTTATTATTCTTTAGTGTATTCCTGACAATATCAATGACCAGTCCTGATACCCTTTCTTCCTCCAACAACCTGACTTCAAGCTTAGTAGGATGAACATTAACATCCAGCAGCTCAGGTGATATTGATAAAGATATAACCACCACCGGCCTGCGCCCCTGCGGCAGAAAGGTCCGGTAAGCTTCTTCCACCGCAGTTGAAACTGCCGGACAACGTACGTAACGGCCGTTTATGATTATAGTAATATGACTGCGGGTACTGCGGTTTAAAGCAGGTTTACCCAACAGGCCACGGACAGCAATAGTTTTTGTCCCGGCATTTACAGATATCATTTCCCGCCCCAGCTTGGCACCATACACCGCAGTTACTGCGTCTAAAAGATTACCCGTACCCGGAGAATTAAAGACACGCCTGCCTTTAGCCCTCAATTCAAAACTTACTTCAGGACGGGCGAGAGCCAAATGGGAAATAATGTCTCCACAAGATGCTCCCTCCGTCGAGGTGCTTTTCATCGATTTCCGCCTCGCCGGAGTGTTAAAAAATAAATCTTTAACTGTTACAGTAGTTCCCGGGGGGCAACCTGCAGGTGAAACGGAAATGATCTTACCGGCTTCTGCTTCCAGTATAGACCCCGTCAATATGTCACGGGTTCTGGTTGTAATGTGCATTTTAGATACTGCTGCTATGCTGGGCAGGGCTTCTCCCCTGAATCCCAGTGTTGTTACGCAGCTCAGGTCAGCTGCAGAATTGATTTTACTTGTAGCATGACGGCTTAAAGCCAGTATAAGGTCCTCTTCAACCATACCCATACCATCGTCCGATACGGTAATAGCTGTAAAACCGCCGTTTTCAAGCTCTGCTACGATCCTGCCGGCCCCGGCATCAAGCGCGTTTTCAATCAGTTCTTTTACCACCGAAGCAGGTCGCTCCACTACTTCACCGGCCGCAATTTGGTTGGCAGTAAACTCATCCAATACATTTATTTTCGTCATACCGCAAACCCCGTCTTCTTTAGGAATACCACTCCTCGTTATTATTGGTATTATATCCCATAAAGGCATCTTCAGACTTATCCTGCAGGTAAATATACCTGTATTTTCCCGTCCCTTTCTGACGCAGGTAAAGGTTAATTGCTTCCTCCCGGCATTTTGGACAGGCTGAAAAAGGAATTGAAATACATAAAATCCCTTTCCTTCCGTATGTGCTGTCAACACTCGATTCTATAGCTAAATAACCCTGGCAATCCGTACAGAGCCTGAGTTTTTCAACTTGATTTTCTACAAAGTACTCCGTATCATAGAAAATTTCTTTTTCTCTCAGATAGTAATTCCCTCTTATATTTCTTGGATCGGGTTTATAATTGTCACGCTTTTCCCAATACCCTAAAAGCTCATCTACCATCCTGCGCACCTCTTTTGTTCGTTCCGGAGTCTCCTTAAAGCGCCCGGGCCAATAATCCGGCTCGCGTACTCCGGAATAATCCAGGCCGGCCAAGGCCAGGATTATAGCCATGTTTACATGCGGCAGGGCGGTTTCAATAGCATACCCGCCTTCGAGTACGGCCACATCGGGACGCAATTTCTCAGTAAGCCTGGCATACCCTTGGGCGGTTATTTTCATGCTGCCCAGCGGGTCGGTATAATGATTATCCTGTCCTGCCGAATTAATAATGAATTCAGGTTTGAAGTCATTTAAAACAGGTAAGATCAAATTATCCAGTATATAATGCAGGCTTTCATCAGTAGTTCCCGGCAACAGAGGTATGTTAACAGTACGCGCAAAAGCCCCGGGTCCACCCAGTTCATATGTAAAACCGGTACCAGGAAATATTGTGCGTCCATCCTGATGAAGAGAAATAAATAACACGTCAGGGTCATGCCAGAATATATCCTGGGTTCCGTCACCATGGTGTGCATCCGTATCTATGATAGCCACCCGCTTGATACCATGCCGGGAGCGGAGATAATCCACCATTATTGCCTCATTATTAATATTACAAAAACCACGATTACCGTGGACAACGCGCATTGCATGATGTCCGGGTGGCCTGATCATGGAAAAACCGTTCTCAATCCGGCCGCTGATCACTTCGTCAACCAGTAAGATTCCTGCACCCGCTGCAATTAGATGTGCTTCTGTAATCTGCTCTTCCACCCGCGGTACGCAAAAATGAACCCTGGCTATATCATGTATAGCTGCCAATGACGGAGTATATTCTACTACCTGGGGCAGGTCCATTATCCCTTCTTCGAATATTTGATCTCTGGTATAAAGAAGACGCTCTTCCCTTTCAGGATGAGTAGGCGAAATGGCCCAGTCAAAGGCAGGAAAAAAAATCAACCCTGTTTTTTTGTTTATTGATCCAGCCATAGAGTATCCTCCCCCAAGCCGATTCTCTCGATAATACCCCTGGGAGTCTGTATGGTAACGTCAAATAACTTGCCGGTGGTAACCCATCCCCTGATCATATTGAACGCCTCCTGGCGGATAATCTCTATTTCTGCCGGTACAACTTCCACTCCGTATTTTTGGGCTCTTTTAATCAACCATTCCCTGGCCAAATCCAATGCGTTTTGTTTATTAAATGATCTTCTGTTTTTTATGCTCCCCTGAAATCCTTCTTCCTGAATAATATAATAACCTTGTTCCGTATCAGCCCTCAGGTTTATTTGAAGCGTCGGCATAGCAACTGCAGCGCCTATGGCATTGGCCACCGAAGCATACCGGGGGATTATTGAGCGACATCCTAATTCCCCGGCGACCAGGGATATAAAACCGGCAGCCCCGCCTCCTACGCCAACCACCATTTCGGGGCGTACCTTATGCTTATGTAAAATCTCCCATACCCGGTAGGCCGGTTCCCGTTCCCATTCCAAAAACATATTCTGAACTTCACTGGTAATTTTTCCTACAACCATATTTATTACTTTCTCTGCCACCTCTTCGGTACCCATACCCAAGACATTTCCCAAAAGGTTCATAGCTTCCCTTGCTCTTTCTTCATCACCCAACCGAGTAAGCTCCAATACCCGCAGGGCATCTGTAGGTGTAGGTACCGGACCGCCCATGCAGTAGGCCATTCCAAGCCTTTCAGGCAATATATCGATACCGTTCCCGGAGCATTTCAAGACACTGTCTCCACCCACCGGTACGGATTTAACCGCTAGAGCACGAACCTGGGTAAGCCGGTTTTCAACCCGGGCACCTTTTGCAGAAAGAAGTGGTTGGCCGCTTAAAATTAAAGCCAAATCCGTAGTTGTACCCCCAACATCAACTACCACTGCTGTTTCTCTCGGCGGTATTAAAGCTTGAACTCCAAGAGTACTGGCAGCCGGTCCTGAAAAAATAGTTTCCACCGGCAGTTCTTCCGAATTATCCAGCGGCATGGTACCACCGTCTGCTTTAAGTATATAAATGTCTGCGCATATCTCCCGCTTTACCAACGCCTGGCGGACTGAATCGACAAATTTATGGTAAGGTTCATAAGTAGCACAGGTTAGGTATGTGGTATGCACTCTCCTGGGAAAGTTAAGCTGTACTCCAATTCGGGAACCCAGCTCAACGTGCCAATCGGGATATCTGCCTTTGACGATTGCGGCAACCTTTTTTTCATGCGCCGTATTACGGGGGGAAAACTTCCCTACGACACCGATTTTATTAAAGCCTTCTAAAGCTAACTCTGAAAGTACCGCTTCAATTTCTTCTTCTTTCAAGGTAATTATTTCCCTTCCACGGTAATCAATGGCTCCTGATAAAATATGCGTTTTCGCGTTAAAGTTAAAATAATTACAATCTAAACCCGGACCGGGGATTAAAAGCAAGGCCACATCGTCATACTTATGTGAAGCAATAAAGTTAGTAATAATCGTGGTGCTGAAAACAACTCTTTTTAACCGTGCAGGATCCACATCCCTGAGAACGCTGTCCAATGCTTCTAAAATCGATATAAGCAGCTCTTCTCCGCCCTTTGTCGGGACTTTGGCAGTAGCAAGCACGTGGTTTTTTTCCAAAAGCACTGCATCAGTAAAAGTTCCACCCACATCAACACCGACATACATTGGGCCCGTTCCCCCTTAAAACCGGCTGTTGTCTAATTATTAACCTCGTCTATTTTTTTCTTAAGAGTATAAATCTTATTTAGAGCATCCATTGGCGTTATTTCAAGAACGTCAATATTGCGCAGTTCCTGCAGCACAGGATGTTCCTTAAGCTTCAAAACATCTTCTTCAATTTCTTCGGCGGCAGCAACTTGTCGCGAACTCTTCTTTATATCTTCAAGGCTTTTCAGTATCTCGGCAGCGCGCTCGATAACCTCTCCCGGCAGCCCGGCCAGTCTGGCCACGTGAATTCCATAACTTCGGTCAGCTTTTCCGGAAATAACTTTTCTTAGAAACACAATGTCTTCACCATTTTCTTCTACCGCTACATTAAGGTTAACGATACCGGGTATCTGTTCAAGGTCGGTCAGTTCGTGGTAATGAGTTGAAAACAATGTTTTAGCCCTGATGTGTAAATGAATATATTCGGCCAAAGCACGGGCTATACTGATCCCGTCGTAGGTACTGGTTCCCCTCCCTACCTCGTCCATTATAACCAAACTTTTCTCAGTAGCTCCGGTGACAATTGTACGGCATTCGTTCATTTCAACCATGAATGTACTCTGACCGCCTGCAAGGTCGTCTGAAGCACCCACCCTGGTAAATATACGGTCTACCAGCGGGAGCACGGCCTTAGAAGCAGGCACAAAACTGCCTGCCTGGGCCATTAATACTATCAAGGCCACCTGGCGCATATAAGTGCTTTTTCCCGCCATATTAGGGCCGGTAATCAAAACCATCCTGTTTTTCTGGTTATCCATTAATGTGTCGTTGGGAACAAACTGTCCCGTTTCCAACACTCTTTCTAAAACAGGATGGCGGCCTTCAATAACGTACAGTTGTCCTTTACTGTTTAACTCCGGCCTGGTATACCTTCCTTCCACTGCCGCATCAGCCAGGGAACAAAGGGCATCGGCCCTGGCCACAGCCGTAGCTGATGTTTGAATACGTTGAATTTCACCGCCTATTTTCCCCTTTATTTCATTAAAAAGGCGGTATTCCAATTGAACCAGGCGATCTTCAGCCCCAAGGATCATATCTTCGTATTCTTTTAACTCCCGGGTAATAAATCTTTCTGCATTCGCCAGAGTCTGCCTCCTCTGAAAATCTTCCGGTACTAGGTCAAGGTTTGCCCTCGTTACTTCAATATAATAACCAAATACTTTATTAAAACCTACTTTTAGAGATTTAATGCCTGTACGGGCCCGTTCTCTTTCTTCCATTCCGGCCAGCATGGTTTTACCTTCCAGTCCGGCCCTGCGTAGCCGGTCCACTTCAGAATTAAAACCCTTTTTAATAATACCTCCATCCCGTAAGGAAACCGGCGGGTCGTCATTAATAGCAGCATCAAGGAAATCAGTTATATCTTCCATGGTGTCGGTATTATCCCTTATGTTTTTTATCAGTTTAGTTTCAGCTTGGCATAAGAGCTGCTTAAGCTTAGGAAGGTAAGAAAGAGACTTTTTTAAGGCTACCAAGTCACGAGCATTGGCACTCCCGAAGGAAATTTTTCCGGCCAGCCTTTCCAAATCGTAAATATTTTTAAGGACTTCTTTAACGTCCTGGCGAAAAATAACTTTTCCGGCCAATTCTTCTACTGCGTCCAGCCGGGATTCTATTTCGTCCCTGTCTAAAAGCGGCTGTTCAATCCAGTTTCTGATCAACCTTCCTCCCATAGCCGTAACAGTCCGGTCCAAAACTGCCAATAACGTATTTTTTCGGGAACCATCTGAAATAGCTCTGGTTAACTCCAAGTTACGTCTGGTCGCGGCGTCCAACACCATAAATTTCCCGTGCAGGAAGTACTGAACCCTGTTGATGTGAGCCAAGTCCCTTTTTTGAGTATCCTTTAAAAAACTAAGAAGCGCACCGGCAACCGGAATAGTAAGCTCAGGTTTAGCATTAAACTGATTTTTAAAGCTGTCTCTAAGTTTATTTTCTAAAATTTGCGCGGCTTCTATCATTGTAAAAGCCGTATCCCGGTAACCACTAATCGTTTTAATGCCCTGTAATTTTAAGTCTTCAGAAAAGCATGCCACGCTCGTCAAGGGCATAATAACCTCAGCAGGCGACAAACGGGCCAGTTCATCTAATAATAACGTCCTCGCTTTATCACCGGTAAAAAAACTTATAATAAACGCCCCGGTGGAAACATCGGAAAATGCCAGGCCGTATCCATCAGCACCGGGTGCTATGCAGCAAAGATAATTGTTTTTTTTATCTTCCAACAGTTGCCCGTCAATAATTGTTCCCGGAGTAACAACCCTGGTAACTTCCCTCTGCACAATACCTTTGGCCTTGGAAGGATCTTCCACTTGTTCGCAGATTGCCACCCGGTACCCTTTTCCAATCAATCTTGCAATATAACTATCCGCAGCGTGAAACGGCACGCCGCACATGGGTACGCGCTCACTTCCTCCATCCCGGGTGGTAAGGGTTATTTCCAATTCACGGGAAGCAAGTTCGGCGTCCTTAAAAAACATTTCATAAAAATCACCGAGTCGAAAAAAAAGAACGGCATCCGGATATTGTTTTTTTATTTTAAGATATTGACTGATCATAGGAGTATGACTCACCGGAACCCCTCCTGGTGTTCATTATAACATATGGTATTGTAAACCAAAAGAAAAACCCTGGTTCTGCCAGGGACGATACGATCGAAACGATAGAATGATCAAAATATCCTGATGAATCTTAATTTACCATCTCTCCCATCAAGCGGACAAGATGCGCCTCGATTATTTTTACCCTTACAGTTTCGCCGATGAAACTCTTACGTCCCGGGAAAAAAACCGCCTTGTTGCCCCTGGTTCTGCCGAAAAGATGTCCCAAGACTTTTTTATTTTCCCCTTCAATCAAAACCTCCTGGATCTGATCTTTTTCTGCTTCGTTTTTTTCCAGGCTAATCCTGTTTTGAAGCTCAATCAAAGCCTGAATTCGTTCTCTTTTTACAGCTTCCGAAACCTGCCCTTCCATTTTTGCTGCCGGCGTACCCGGCCTGACATTATAAATAAAAGTAAATGAGCTGTCAAAACGGACCTGATTGACTAAATCTATTGTATCGTTAAAATCTTTTTCCTGCTCTCCAGGAAAACCGACCATTATATCCGTTGTGATAGTAGCATTAGGAATGAGTTTTTTTATTTTTTTAATGAGGCTAAGGTATTCATCCCTGGTATATCCCCGGTTCATTTTTTTTAAGACCCGGTCACTACCGGCCTGCACCGGCAAGTGAAAATGTTCGCACACTTTACTTGATGCAGCAATGGTTTCAATCAGCCTTCCGGTAAAGTCTCTGGGATGTGATGTCATATACCGGATTCGCTCGACCCCCTTTATATTCTCCATTTCACCAAGTAATCCGGCAAAATCTATTCCATTATTTAAATCCTTACCGTAGGAGTTAACATTCTGCCCCAGTAAAACTATTTCTTTATAACCCAGCCTGCTGATTTTCTCTACTTCATCTAAAACAGCCTCCGGCTGTCGACTCCTTTCCCTTCCCCTAACATATGGGACAATACAATAGGAACAAAAATTATTACAGCCATACATTATACTGACCCAGGCACGAATCCCCTCTTTTCTTTTTACGGGAAGGTCTTCTTTTAGAGCTAAAGATTCTGTCCATACTTCCTGAACCGGTTCCCTTTTCTCAAGGACTCTTTCAATAAGTTCAGGAAGAATATGAAGGTTATAGGTACCAAAAACCAAATCCACATAGGGGAAATACTGACGTATCCTTGCAGCCATGCCTTCCTGCTGGGCCATACAGCCGCCAATGCCAATGATCATAGCGGGATTTGCCGCCTTTAGACGACGTAATCTGCCTAAAAGAGAATAAACCTTATTCTCCGCAGTTTTTCGCACGCAACAAGTATTTATAATCACGATGTCTGCCGTTTCAGTACTACCAGCCGGTATATAGCCCGTACTTTCCAACAGGCCCGCCAATACTTCTGAATCATGTTCGTTCATTTGACAGCCGTAAGTTAAAACAAGATATGTTTTTGGGTAATCAACCAATTTCTCACTTCCTTAACTTTTACCAATAGCTACCGGTTTTTATTTTACCCTAAAAGTTATTCAAAAAAAAGTATTTCCTTTGAGGTGTCACTATTCTTCAACCTTAAAGGATAATGCATATTTTCTTAGAATTAATTATTAATATTAAATCTCAAAGTTATACCAGAACAGGAGTGAGTATATCAGTGGTAGAAAAACTAGTGGGAATAATTATCATGTCAGGGCTGATTTTGTCAGTTACAGGTTCGATTTTAGGCCACGAAATTATTAAAACAACCGGAAACCTAATGCTTCTTATAACTGCAACTATTGCAGGTTTTATGTTCCTAAGGTTTTATATTACAACACCGGTTAATGAATTTATGGGAACATGTATTGAACAAAAGCGTTATTTTTCTCATTACAAGATTACCTTCCGGTCCGGCTTAGCTGGAATTTATACCGGAAGAGCCAGCCTTCATCTCGGTGAAGATATTAAAATAGGAGATAAAGCCAAAGTAAAAATCAAAGGGCAAAGCATACTGCAGATAAATAAAATTAAGTAACATTTCAGGCAGTATTTGATTAAAGCTTTATTTTAAACATTTTTATCAAACTCTTTTCGCTGAAAAATCATCGTGTTATAATTCTTATATGAGATTCCAGCCGGAACGGTATGAAATATATATTAACCGCTCCTAAAGTTAAACGCTGAGGAGGCGAAAATATTGCCGCAGATGGAAGACCTTGAAGCAGCCAAGCAGCTAATAGAAATGCAATTAAGGGATATTGAAAACATACGTACAAAAGCTCCTTATGGTCTGGAATACACTTTTTGGGAAGATTTCACTGCTAAAATAATTGACCGGATTTACGGTGAAGAATCCAGTCAGCGTCATGGTTTTGAACAAGCCGGACGGGGCGGATGCTTTTCTGTATTTGAATCATACTCAGAATTCCAAAGACGCGAGGATTTTATTGAAATACTCAACTGTAAAAAAGATTACCTGGAAAATCTAATCGTGGATTTAGAAAGAATCCAACGCGGTACGGAATCAAATCCTGCCGTTGAAGAAGAAAAATTAATTGATTTCGAAAGTAATTTTGAAGATATAACTCAATCCCATGCAGCTTCTCCTCTGGACCGGACCATTGCAGAAATTTTATTTCAAATCAAAGATCCTGCTGTTTTTAAAGAAGCAAAACTGAACCTCGTAAAATTAAGAGAAGAATTATATAAACCCGCCCCTTCCTGGAAAAAACTGAAACAATCCATGACCTGGCTTATTGAGTACGGCAAGGAGGAATTTTTTTCCATCCTTCCTTTTATAGTTTTGTATATTAGAAAAATTGTAGATTAGAGATTTTCTGACTTAGATATTTTCATTACTTTTTCCCGGTTATAATATCAGCCAAGGATAATATTCGCCTGGCACGATCGGCTATGGGGTATTCAATCATCTTTCCGTCTACCTGCATTACAGCTTGCCCTTTGGCTTCCGCCTCGTCAAAAACGGTAACTACTCTTTTCGCCCATGAAATTTCATCTGCAGTAGGCATGAATACTTCATTTAAAGGACCCACCTGGCATGGATGTATAGCCAGTTTACCCTGAAAGCCCAACTGGCGTACCACCTTCGCATCTTCTTTCAGACCGCCGATATCTTTAAAATCAGGGTAAACCGTATCAATCGGTGCTTCTATACCTGCTGCGCGTGAAGCCACCACAAGTTTTGAACGGGCATAAAAAATCTCCTCACTATTCCTTGAAAAGCTGGTCCCTATGTCCAGAACATAATCTACGCCCCCGAAAAACATCCTGCTGACACGCGGGCAAGCTGAAGCAATAGAATAAACATTTATTATAGCATTAGCACTTTCTATAAAAGGTATTAATTCTAATCCTCCAGGCCGTAATCCGCGCTCAATTTCTATCTTGCCAATTAACCAGTCCACCTGTCGTACTTCTTCCGCCGATTCTGATTTTGCCAGTACGATACCTTTTACCCCTTGTGTTACTGCCGCCAGCAGGTCACCCAGAATAAATTCTGTTTGAGCACTGTTAACCCGGATAAAAACATCCCCTTTACGCGGTAAAGACAATACCTCTTTGAGGGCCGTCCTGGCATTGAGCTTTTTACTTAATGCCACCGCATCCTCCAAGTCCAATACTACACCGTCCACATCCAACATTAAGGCTTTTCCGGCCTTGCGCAGGTCATCGGCAGGAGTAAATAACATGGTACGATAAAGCGACATAACAACCATCCCCTCCTAACAAGCAAGTTTTTTTATTTTTACCGGATATTCTACCACAGCAATGTCTTTTCCTTTTAATTTACAAATTCTTATCCTTTTTTATATGGACACCCTTATCAAACAAATGTTATACTTAAAATAAGTAAAATTATGGGAGGTGCTTGGATTGGAAAAAGAAAGAACAGATAACCAGCTCATCATTCAAGGTAACGGGCAGGGTTCAATCAGAATTTCAGAAGACGTAGTTAAAATTATTGCTGGCCTTGCTGCCAGCGAGGTTCCCGGGGTAGCGGCAATGAGCGGCGGCATCGCAGGAGGTATAGCCGAAAAGTTGGGGAGAAAAAATCTTTCCAAGGGAGTTAAAGCTGATGTGGGAGAAAAAGAAGCAGCAATAGATATTTTTGTAATCCTTGATTACGGAACACAGATCCAAAAAGTTGCTTCCGAGATACAGACCGGCGTAAAAAATGCCATTGAAAATATGACCGGTTTAAAAGTACTGGAAGTAAACGTCAATGTGCAGGATGTTTCTTTCGGCACTGAAAATAAGGAAGAAGATGGTCGCGTTAAATAAAGCTGTTTTTCCGCAAATGGTTAAAATTAAACAAGTATTTCCTGATTTAGGCTTAACCAATGTTGCGGAAAAGACTAAAAACATCCTTGGTTTTTCAGAACTAAAAAACAATATTAAACCTGGCATGCAAGTGGGAATTACCGCCGGCAGCAGAGGGATCAGTAACATTTGCCAAATACTTTATGAATTAGTCTCGTTCTTAAAAATATTAGGCGCTAAACCGGTGCTGCTCGGGGCCATGGGTAGTCATGGCGGCGGAAAATCCTCAGGCCAAAAAAAGTTGTTAAAATCACTGGGTATTACGGAAGAAAGTGTTAAAGCACCTGTGATCTGTTCGGCTGAATGTGCAGAAATCGGGCATGCTTTTTATGGTAAAATTTTCTTAAATAAAAAAGCACTGGAATGTGACGCTATTGTTGTCGTTAACCGTGTAAAACCTCACACTTCGTTTCATGGTGATTTTGAAAGTGGTTTACTAAAAATGTTGGTGGTAGGTTTAGGAGGTCCTGCAGGAGCCGCTTCTTTACATAGGTGCCCGCCCCATCTTCTTTCTAAGGCTGTGGCGGAAGCCGGTCAGGTGATACTGAAAGTTGCCCCGGTAATAATGGGACTGGCCATTCTTGAAGATGCCTACGACCAAACCTGCAAGCTGGTTCCAATCAATCCCGATCATTTTCTTGAAACTGAAAAGAACCTCTTAAAAGAAGCCCGTGCTTCTCTGCCCCGTCTTCCCACTAATGAAATTGATCTACTTGTTGTGGATGAAATAGGTAAAAATATTAGTGGTACGGGTATGGATACCAATGTTATCGGGCGCATGAGAATTTATGGCGCACCTGAGCCCGAAACACCCATAATTAAAAGAATTGTTGTTCTTGACGTTGCCCCGGAATCACATGGAAATGGTTACGGCATAGGACTTGCCGATTTTACCACAACCCGACTGGTTGAAAAACTAGACCGTAACGCCATGTATTTAAATGCCCTGACTACTTCTTTTACTCAGCGGGCCATGCTACCGATGATACTTTCTAACGACAGGGAAGCTGTCGTTTCAGCAATAAAAAGCCTCGGAACGGTAACACCGGAAGAATGCAGAATTATTCGCATTCGTAACACACTCCAGCTTTCTGAAATATTCGTATCAGAAACTGTGTTCAAAGAAATTCACGAAATGCCTTCAATCTCTGTATTAAGCCCGCCGGGTCCTTTAGTATTCAATTCTAAGGACAATCTATTTCCTTTTTAAATATTTTGCTCAATACCTCTAAGAAGGCTTGCCCTAAAGAAGGCAATACCTTCTTTTTTCTGAAAATTTAACCCCGTTTGCTTTTTCATCAACTAAATTCCCCGGTTTCCCTAAGGGTTTTTGCCGCTATTTCAGGCGGTAAAGGGTTTATATAATACCCGGTACTCAACTCAAAGCCGGATATCAAAGTAAGACGCGGCAAGATCTCAATATGCCAGTGATAGTGTATATCTTCTTTCAAATTTATTGGAGCAGTGTGCAACACCACATTATATGAAATATTGGGAACTGTAATCAATATTTTACGCAATGAATTTTTGAGTACTGCTGCCAATTCTTTTACCTGTTCTTTCGTGATTTGAACAAAGTCGCACTGGTGTTCTTTCGGTACTATCCAAGTTTCAAACGGAAAACGTGAAGCAAAAGGAGTAAAACTTAAGTAATAACTGCTATTAATAACGACTCTCTCCTGATCTGTTATTTCCTGTTTGTTTAGATCGCAAAAAACACACGTGCCATGCTGGTTTAAATATTTAATTGCACCTTCAATCTCCTGTCTTACATCCACCGGAACCATGGGCATAGCTATGATCTGTGAATGAGTATGATCCAGGGAAGCGCCGGCTGCAGAACCATCGTTCTTAAATATTTGAATATATTTTAAACGCGTATCCCTCCGTAAATCAAGCAAGCGGTTACGCCAGGCCCAAATCACCTCCGCCACCTGTTTTTCTGTTTGTCTGTCCAACCCCGGCCCATGAATAGTTGATTCTACAATCACTTCATGTACACCGATACCTTTCATGCTTTTATATATTCCGTGCTGCCGTTTTAAAACCTCACCATGGTTTATCAAAGCCGGGTATTTATTCGGTACTACCCGGATCCACCAGCCGGGATTGTCTTTAGTACTATTTTTTTTTCGATATGCTATTATTTCCGGAGGAGTTTTATACTCATTTCCTTCACAAAAAGGACATCCCTGAATTTTCTTTTCTTCTTCCATTGTTACATTTGTTACATTATAATCAAAGGGTCTTTTCCCACGCTCGGTGGAAATAATAACCCAGCGATTGACAATTGGGTCTTTCCTCCATTCCGACATATTTTACCTCCATATAAAAATAAAATATCTAGATAAAGTAAGATTTTGGT
>DFAQ01000062.1:11210-15051 GCA_002365865.1 Pelotomaculum sp. UBA3102 | reverse complement strand
AGTTAATGTCGAACGCGGGATAAAGTTACCGGGCAAATTTCCGGAACCGTGATTTATTTGGACCAGGTAATTTTTTTAACCGGTTACGAATATGTTTAGGAATAAAAAAGTAAAGGACAAGGGGTGACTGGTTATGGCCGGGCGTTGGTACGCCTTAACCCAGCAGGAGGTCTTGCTGCGCTTTAAAACCGATGAAAAGAAGGGTTTAACGGAAAAGGAGGCCGAAGACCGGGCGGCCGGGTTTGGTCCCAACGAACTGGTCCGGGCGGCCAAGTTGCGCCCGTGGCAAATTTTCGCGGGACAATTCCGGGATTTTATGATTATGGTACTGCTCGCCGCGACATTCATATCCGGTTTTCTGGGTGAGTATGCCGATGCGGTTACGATTCTGATTATTGTACTGGTTAACGCCGTGCTGGGGTTTGTCCAGGAATACCGTGCCGAACGCTCGATCGAGTCCTTAAAAGAGCTTACTGCACCGGAAGCCGTGGTGATTCGTGACGGCCGGGAGCGCAAAATTCCGGCCGGAAAACTGGTTCCCGGAGACGTGATCATTTTCGGCACAGGGGACCGGGTCCCGGCTGATTTGCGCTTGTTGCAGGCGGTTGATTTGGAAATCGAAGAGTCGGCCCTCACCGGCGAGTCTTTACCGGTGCGGAAGCAGGTTGAAGTTCTCCCGGATCAGGAGGTGGCCCTCGGAGATACCCGTAATATGGCCTACTTGGGCACGGTGGTCACAAGAGGACGGGGGCGCGGCCTGGTGGTAAATACCGGCATGGCAACCGAGATGGGACAAATTTGCGGCCTGATTCAGGAGGCCGGTCAGGAAGAAACTCCTCTCCAGCGGCGCTTGTCACAAATGGGTAAGTGGCTGGTAAGTTTTTGCCTTTTAATCTGTGCTGCAGTGGTAGTGGTCGGAATTATCAGGGGTGAACCGGCTTACCGGATGTTCCTGGCCGGAGTGAGCCTGGCGGTGGCAGCTATTCCGGAAGGCCTGCCGGCCATAGTTACGGTTGCCCTGGCGATCGGGGTGCAGCGGATGATCAGGCGTAATGCAATTGTGCGTAAGCTTCCGGCGGTTGAGACCCTGGGTTGTGCCACCGTCATATGCTCTGACAAGACCGGTACGCTGACCTGTAATGAAATGACGGTGCGGAAGGTTGTTGCCGGGGAAGATAATTTTGATGTGACGGGCGAAGGTTATGATCCCAAGGGCGAGTTTTCCGGAACCGGGGACAAGCAGGGAGCACACTTTACTTTATTAATGAAAGCCGCTGCCCTGTGCAACAATGCGGTTCTGGAAAAAAGCGGCATCGGTATCAAGGGTTTTTTCCGGGGCATTACCGGCGGCAGTAAGAGCAGGGAATGGTCGGTCCTGGGAGACCCCACCGAGGGCGCACTTCTGGTAATGGCTGCCAAGGCAGGTTTCTGGCGGGAAAGAATAAGCGAAAGAGAAAAACGGGTGGCGGAACTGCCTTTCGATTCGGACCGCAAGCGTATGACCGTAATCTGCCGGCAACCTTCCGGCAAGGTGGTGGCTTATGTTAAAGGCGCTCCGGATGTGATCCTGGATTTATGCACCCATACTTATCAAGGCGGGAAGGTAGTGCCCCTGTCCGACGGGGACCGGGAAGCAATATTGGGGCGGAATACGTCCCTGGCCGGGGAGGCGCTGCGGGTGCTGGCCTTTGCCTGCCGGGAACTGCCTGCGGGCACGGTGAATTTTGCCCCGGATGCCGTTGAACGGCAGCTGGTTTTTCTCGGTATGGCCGGGATGATCGACCCCCCAAGGCCGGTTGCCGTGAAGGCCGTGAAGACTTGCCACAGGGCGGGAATCAAAGTGGTAATGATCACGGGGGACCACCAGTCCACGGCCTGTGCCGTAGGCCGGAATATGGGCATTGTAAACCGGGGAGACTTGATTCTCACGGGCAGCGACCTGGACCGGATGTCCGGCGCGCAACTGCAGGAGGCGGTCAAAAAGGCCGTCGTCTATGCCCGGGTATCACCGAAGCACAAGCTGCAAATAGTACGGGCTTTGAAAAAAGCCGGACACGTGGTGGCCATGACCGGTGACGGGGTTAACGATGCCCCTGCGGTAAAGGAGGCAGATATTGGTATTGCCATGGGAACCACGGGTACTGATGTGACCAAGGAGTCCTCGGCCATGATTTTAGCGGACGACAACTTCAGCAGCATTGTATCGGCAGTAGAAGAAGGGCGGGGTATTTACGACAATATACGGAAATTTATGCGCTACCTGCTTTCCTGCAACGTGGGTGAGGTGTTGACGATGCTGCTCGCTGTTTTGGCGGGTATGCCGCTCCCGTTGATGCCGATCCAAATTCTCTGGATGAACCTGGTTACTGACGGTCTTCCCGCCATGGCACTGGGAGTGGATCCTTACGACCGCGACATCATGATGAGGCAACCCCGTCGCCCCGGGGAAAGTATTTTTTCACACGGCCTGGCCTGGCGGATTATTTCCAGCGGGACGATCTTCGGGTTGGGCACCCTGCTGGTGTTCCTGGTCGGGCTTAACCTGGGAGACGTGGCTCTTGCCCGCACCATGGCGTTTAATACCCTGGTGTTCTGCCAGCTTTTTTATGTCTTCACCTGCCGTTCGGAATATCATACTATTATGGAAACCGGAATTTTCACCAACCTTTACCTGGTGGGGGCGGTGTTTATTTCGGTTGTCCTGCAGCTTGCGACTGGCTACGTTCCTTTTTTGCAACCGGTTTTTAAGACGGTTCCTTTAAACTGGCTCCACTGGACCGTTATTCTGGTTGTATCTGCGGCGCCTACGGTTGTCAGCACCATATACCGTCATTTGATCTGGGAAATGAGAAAAAAAGTAATGTACCTCAAGGTCTAATTGAGATAAAATAATGTTTATACAAGTTTTCAGGAGGTAATGACATTGCGTTTTACCAAAGTTCACGGCCTTGGTAACGACTTTATACTGGTAAACGGTCTTAACGGGAAACTGAATCCGGATCAATTTCCCACGTTGGCCGTCAAAATATGTGACCGGCATTTCGGAGTCGGTGCAGACGGCCTGGTACTGCTCTTGCCCTCGCATACGGCGGATGTCCGTATGCGCATATTTAATTCCGACGGTAGTGAACCCGAGATGTGTGGCAATGCGATCCGCTGTGTTGCCAAGTATCTTTATGAACGCGGCCTGGTAGAGCAAGATAAAATCAGGGTGGAAACCTTCGCCGGGACCATCACTCCCGAAATTGTCGCCCAAGGCGGCGTGGTTAAACTGGTGCGGGTGGATATGGGGGAACCCCGCCTGCAGCGTGAGCAAATTCCCATGGCAGGTCCGCCGGGAAAGGTGTTGGACGAACCGTTGGAGGTTGACGGTATAGACTATCGGGTTACAGCCGTTTCTATGGGTAATCCCCACTGTGTTATATTTGTTCCGGATGTTGACCGGGTTTCGTTGCAACAGGCAGGTCCGCGTATTGAAAACCACCCGGCTTTTCCCCGTAAGGTCAACGTGGAGTTTGTTCAGATTTTAAACCGGGATGAAGTGAGAATGAAAGTTTGGGAAAGGGGGGCCGGTGAAACCATGGCCTGCGGCACGGGGGCCTGTGCCGCTGCGGTAGCCTGTGTATTGAACGGTCATACCGGGCGCCGGATGACGGTACGGCTCGCTGCCGGGAATATGTTTATCGAATGGGCCGCTGACAACCGCGTGTATATGACCGGCCCGGCCGAGGAGGTTTTTTCGGGTGAATATCACGGGTAATAGTTGTTGGGAGATAATTTTGTATACTTTCCCAAAGATTGTTGCAAGTTTTTAAAGCAGTGATAAAATGTTTAAGATAGA
>DFAQ01000062.1:0-10854 GCA_002365865.1 Pelotomaculum sp. UBA3102 | reverse complement strand
AAGGAAGGGGAAAAAGACGTTGAAGTTTCTTGAGGCAAAGCGTATCCGAAATCTGCCGCCGTACCTTTTCGCCAGGATCGAGCGGTTGATTGCCGAGAAAAGGAAAGCCGGGGTTGATGTTATCAGCCTGGGCATCGGAGATCCGGATAGGCCGACGCCGGACCATGTAATCGAAACATTGATTAAGGAAGTAAAAAACCCCGCCAACCACCAGTATCCTTCATCAGTGGGCATGTTGAGCTACCGCCGGGCGGTAGCGTATTGGTACCGGCAACGGTTCGGGGTTGAGCTCGACCCTGAGACCGAAGTGGTTTCCCTGTTGGGTTCCAAAGAAGGCATCGCCCATATTTCATGGTGTTATCTCGACCCGGGGGATACCTTTTTGGTTCCCGATCCGGGTTATCCTGTTTATTCGGGTGGGGGGATTCTGGCAGGTGCGGCGCCGTACTACGTACCCGTTTATGAGCAAAACGGGTATCTGCCCGATTTTGATGCCATTCCGCCGGATGTGGCCGGGCGGACTAAAATAATGTTTCTTAATTATCCCAACAATCCCACGGGGGCGGTGGCCGGAGTCGAATTTTACCGTAAGGCGGTCGATTTCGCCCGCGAGTATAAAATTCTTATTTGTCATGATGCAGCCTATTCCGATATTGCCTATGACGGGTATCAACCGCCCAGCTTTCTGCAGTTTCCGGGAGCGAAAGAATTCGGGATCGAATTTCATTCTGTTTCAAAGACTTATAATATGACCGGCTGGCGGGTAGGATGGGCCGCCGGCAAACCGGAGGTTGTGGAAGCCCTGGGCCGCCTCAAGTCGAATATTGACTCGGGAGTTTTTCAGGCAGTTCAGTATGCCGCGGCTGCAGGCCTGACCGGCCCCCAGGATGTGGTCGACAAACAGAGCAAAATCTATCAGGAGCGCCGGGATATTCTGGTTGACGGTATGAACCGGCTGGGCTGGAACCTGCAAAAGCCCAAAGCTACGTTTTACGTATGGGCCCCGGTACCCAAGGGATATACGTCGGAATCTTTTGCCGAACTGGTGTTGGACAAGGCCGGGGTGGTAATTACTCCCGGTACGGGTTACGGGCGGAATGGGGCGGGCTACTTCCGCATGGCCCTGACCATTTCCAAGGAACGGATTCAGGAAGCGGTCAAGAGAATCAGCGACAGTATCGGTAAAGTCGAAATTTAAGCCCGTTCTCTTGATCTCAGGTAATGACAGGGAAATAATCCCGTTATTTGCCGAAGAAAGCCGTGGTATATAAAAGGTGGGGGCAAAACCAAACTTTCAGGTTAAAGTTGTTTTTGCCGGCCCGGATAACCGTATATACGCAACAGAAGTTTTTGAAAGCCGGCGGCGTGCCCCGGATATTAATAAAAGTTTGCACGACCTTCCGGCAAAAAGGAGGTAATATTAGTGAGATTAACTGACCGGGCATTGAATATAAGTCCTTCCCCCACCCTGGCCATAGACGCTATGGCTAAAGAAATGAAAATGAAGGGGTTTAAAGTAGTTAATTTCGGGGCCGGGGAACCTGATTTCGACACCCCGGATGAGATTAAAAATGCGGCCATATCCGCCATTCGGGACGGTATGACCAAATATACCGCGGTAGCGGGAACACAAGAGCTTAGAAACGCAATTTGCCGTAAATTTGAGCGAGACCAGGGTGTCAGGTACCAATCCGGCCAGATTGTTGTTTCGTGCGGGGCGAAGCATTCTATCTATAATGCCGTTCAAGTGCTGGTCCAGGCGGGAGATGAAGTTATCCTTCCGGCTCCTTATTGGGTTAGTTATCTGGAGCAAATCAAGTTGGCCGGAGCTGATGCAAAGATTGTGGCAACCAGCGAAGAAAATGGTTTTAAATTAACCCCCGATCAGTTGGCGGCGGCTGTAACGCCGCGCACCAGACTTTTGATCCTTAACAGCCCGAGCAATCCCACGGGCGCCGTGTACAGCAAACAGGAACTTGAATCGCTGGCGGAAGTTATTTTAAAACATGACGGGCTCATGGTCATTTCCGATGAAATATACGAAAAATTGATCTATGACGGTCTCAAACATGTCAGTATTGCCTCTCTGTCGGCTGAAATGAAGCAACGCACGGTGATTATAAACGGGGTTTCCAAGGCTTATGCCATGACCGGGTGGCGGATAGGCTATGCCGCGGCTGCTGAACCGGTGGCCCAAGCTATGGCGGGTTTGCAAAGTCATTCTACCTCCAACGCCGTCTCAATTTCACAGGAAGCCAGCAAAGCCGCTTTAAACGGTGACCTGGAAGCGGCCGGGCAGATGGTGGCTGAATTTGCCCGGAGGAGGGATTATATGCTGGAAAGGCTGCAGGCTATTCCCGGCATATCCTGCACCCGCCCGGGGGGAGCGTTCTATCTTTTTCCGAATGTAAGGGCTTTTTTCGGCAAGTCGTATCAGGGAAAAATAATAAACCAGGCCGCCGATCTGGCAGCGGTTTTGCTGGCAGATAAAAAGGTGGCGGTGGTGCCCGGCATTGCTTTCGGTAATAACAATTTTATCCGCCTGTCTTACGCGTGTTCCATGGAAAATATCAAAGAAGGACTGGACCGGATTACCGGTTTTTTGGCAGCTGTAAAATAAGATCTGAATGTGTCCGCTAATTCAGCGCAGTATGAATTAACACTGCGCTTTTTTATGCCTTTTATAAAAAATAAAAATACTGTGCATAATTATGGGTTGGTAGAGGATTTTCCTTTCTCCGGATAGAAAAATAACTTGGTGGCAAAACTATGATTCTGTCATTAACAGCAGAGTTTTAATGGTGGTGAGTTTGTTGTTGAAAAGCATGACCGGGTATGGCAGGGGAGAAGCCGTAATGCCGGGAAAAAAATTTTTGGTTGAGCTTAAATCGGTAAATCACCGTTATTGTGAAGTATTGATGCGTATGCCGCGCTACCTGTCTCCACTGGAAGACAGGATCAGGCGCCAAATACAATCCCGGATCGCCAGGGGGCGGGTGGACGGATTTTTAACGGTGGAAGAATGCGGGGCAAAAAATACGATAGTAAAAGTTGACAAATCTCTCGCTGAAGCGTATTATAAGGCAATAAAAGAATTACAGGAAGCACTTGAGGTTGAGGATAAGATTAAATTGAAGCACCTGATCAACCTGCCGGACGTGCTTACAGTGGAAGAACCGGTTGCAGAGGTTGAGGAAATGTGGCCTGCAGTAAAAGCAGCAGTAGAGGACGCTCTGGACAACCTGGTGCGGATGAGAAGGTCGGAGGGACAGCGGTTGGCTGAAGATCTTTTTAAAAGAGTTGAACGGGTGGCGCAGTTTAACGTAAAAATAAAAAACAGGGCGCCTGTAGTGGTAGAGGAATACAGGGATAAATTGGCGTATCGTTTAAAAGAATTCCTTGAAGAAGGTGTTTTGGAAAATGAACGCATTGCGGCAGAGGCAGCCTTCTATGCTGAGCGTTCCGCTATCGACGAGGAAACGGTCCGGTTGGAAAGCCACCTGAATCAGGTAAATGATTGTCTCAGAGCGGGAGAACCCACAGGCAGGAAGCTTGACTTTTTAGTCCAGGAGATGAACCGGGAAATAAATACGGTTGCTTCTAAGGCCGGAGATTTGGCAATCAGCCGTTGGGTGATAGAGGTTAAAAGCGAATTGGAAAAGTTGAGGGAACAGGCGCAAAACATAGAATAACCCGGGAAACCATAAATGAAAGGGGAAGCAGAATGGAGATTAAATTGATTAATATTGGTTTTGGAAACATAGTATCGGCCAACCGGATCATTGCTATTGTAAGTCCGGAGTCTGCCCCCATAAAAAGGGTGATTACCGAGGCCCGCGACAGGGGCATGCTGGTTGACGCGACCTATGGCCGGCGTACGAGGGCGGTAATTATTACGGACAGTGACCACGTGATATTATCCGCCGTCCAACCGGAAACTGTGGCTCAACGCCTGCTGACCAAAGAGGCCTCGTCTAAAACCGAGGAATCCTCCGATTAAGCCGGGGATGGTGGGTCGTGGAGAAAAAAGGAATTTTGCTGGTTTTTTCCGGTCCGTCGGGGGCAGGAAAAGGAACCATCTGCCGGGCTGTCAGGCAGGGCGATCCTTCGTTGCGCTTGTCGGTTTCCGCTACCACCAGGTTGCCCAGAAAAGGTGAGGTAGACGGAGTAGATTATTTTTTTTTAAAAGAAAAAGAATTCCGGGAAATGATTGCAAACGGTCAGTTTCTGGAATGGGCCGAGGTTTACGGGAATTATTACGGGACGCCGGTTGATTTTGTACGGCAGGAATTGGAACAGGGCAGAGATGTTATTCTGGAAATAGATATCCAGGGCGCCCTTCAGGTGAAGAAAAAATTTCCTGAGGCAGTACTGATTTTTATTGCCCCGCCGTCTAAAACCGAGTTGATTACGCGCCTGTTTGCACGGGGCACGGATTCGGCCGGAGAAGTTCAAAAACGTATCAATTGTACAGCTGCGGAACTCAAGTTGGCAGACCGTTATGATTATATTATCGTTAATGACGATCTGGACCGGGCCTTAAATAAGGTACAGGCGATAATTACGGCTGAAAAATCCCGGCCCCGTTTTTTCAACACGTATTATTCCCGGTTTGAATCTTAATTAACTTTAATATGGAAGTGGGGAAGGTATGAATAACCTGCCGACGCTCGATGAGCTGATGAAAAAAGTTGATAGCCGGTATACCCTCGTGGTAGTGGCAGCCAAGCGGGCCAGGGCACTGACGGAAAGCGGCGCAGAAACAAGTGACGGGGGGCCGGGCGCCGGTAAGCCGGTAACAGCTGCGCTGGTGGACATTATCCAGGATAAAGTCAGGTACATGAGAACCAGGAGCGGTATTAAATAAAGTACTGTTGTCAAATTAAAGAGACTGTCGCAAAGACAGTCTCTTAATTAGGAGGAGCCCATGCTGACGGGAAAAAAAATTACTGTAGGCGTTACGGGAGGTATTGCTGTTTTTAAGGCGGTCCAGCTGGTAAGTGATCTTAAAAAAAACGGAGCCGGGGTACAGGTGATTATGACCCGTTCGGCTCAGGAATTCGTCCGGCCCCTTACTTTTCAGGTTATCTCCGGCAACCGGGTCTACACTGATTTATTTGAATCTGCCCCGGACGGAAAAGTGCGCCATATTGAACTGGCCGGCGGTACCGATTTACTGGTGGTGGTGCCGGCTACGGCCAATATTATCGGCAAGGCGGCTTGCGGTATTGCCGACGATCTCCTTTCTACCGTGATCCTGGCTGCAACCTGCCCGGTCTTTTTTTGTCCCGCGATGAACGTCAACATGTATCATAACCGGGTGGTCCAGCGTAATATGGAAACCTTACGCGGTTTGGGCTGCCATTTTGTTGAACCGGGTGTGGGCCGGCTGGCCTGCGGCGCTGAGGGGCGCGGGCGGTTGGCGGAATTGGAAGTTATTTTAGAGAACCTGGCCGCCCTTCTCAACAGCGGGGGAGATATGAAGGGTATGACCGTACTGGTAACCGCCGGTCCGACTGTCGAGCCCTTTGACCCGGTGCGCTACCTGACCAACCGCGGTACCGGCAAGATGGGTTATGCCGTGGCCGGTGCAGCTGCGCGCAGGGGTTCCGAAGTAATTCTGGTCAGCGGCCCGACTTCTTTGAAGCCGCCACCGGGAGTGAAAGTAATCGCCGTAGAAACGGCGCTGCAGATGCATCACGCGGTAATGGAATATTTCCCTGTAGTTGACGTGGTTGTCAAGACCGCTGCCGTAGCGGATTACCGGCCCGAGGCAGCAGCGGTAAAAAAGATCAAGAAACACGGTGACAGGTGGTCGGTTGAAATGGTAAAAAATCCCGATATACTGGCGGACCTGGGAAAAAAGAAAAAAAAGCAGCTCCTGGTGGGTTTTGCTGCTGAAACCGGGGATTTGGAAGTTAATGCCCTAAATAAGGTGCGGGAGAAAAATCTCGACTTCCTGGTGGCCAACGACGTCACTCTGCCGGGGGCGGGATTTGGTACCGATACCAATATCGTTAAGCTGGTCTACCCGGACGGGACGGTTTTACCTTTGCCCGAGATGAAAAAGAGCGTTTTGGCCGACCGGATCCTTGACGAGGTGCTGTCCCTGCGTAATATGGTTTAAAACAGGTGGGAAAATTTCTACGCCGGAGCCGTTGCAGTTTAAGGGTAAGTTTTTTTTGCTATAATAATATTGGTACTTGTTAGGATTATCCCGGAGGGGTGTAATGAAAAAAAGCGGCCCTTTTGCCGAAGTGATCGTAGAGCTTAATGCCCGGAGGACCGACCGGGTTTTTCACTATTCTGTTCCGGCAGAATTTAAAGATCAAATAAAAATAGGTTCCAGGGTGCTGGTTTCCTTTGGCGGCAGGCAGCTACCCGGATATGTAACGGGATTCGGAGTTCCCGAAAAAAAAATCAGGATCAAGGAAATAGCCGGGATTCTGGGGGAAGGTCCGGTTTTTACCACGGAACTTTTGGAGTTGGCCCGTTGGATGGCGGATAATTATCTTTGCACTACCGCTGAAGCATTGAGCCGGATCCTGGCACCCGGGTTAAAATACAAGCCGGTACGGGAAGTGAAACGTTTTAAGGCGGCCGTTCCGGGAACAGAGATTAAAAAAATATTGTTGACCATGGGCCGCGCCCCCAAACAAGCTGCGGTGATAAAAAAAGCCCTGGAATGCCCGGGGTTGACCAGGCAGGAACTTGCCGCGGCAGCGGAAGCTTCGCCGGGGGCGGTGGATACGCTGGTGGAAAAGGGCTTTTTGGAAGTATTCACCGGCAGCCGGTCCCGCCTGCACGGAAAGCAGCCGGCAAGAACCGCCCGCACCGGCAACCTGCCGCTTAATGCCGGTCAGTCGGGAGCGTTAAAGGCGATAACCGGCACGTTGGAGAAGGATAAATTCGGAGTTTTTCTTTTACACGGCGTTACGGGAAGCGGCAAGACCGAGGTCTACCTTCAGGCCATTCGTGCGGCGCTGGACAGGGGGCGGCAGGCGGTGACGCTGGTTCCGGAGATTTCTCTGACCCCGCAGATGATTGGCCTGTTCCGGGGCAGGTTCGGAGACCTGGTGGCGGTGCTGCACAGCGCCCTTCCGGACAGGGAGAGATACGAAGAATGGCGGCGGGTGAAGGAAGGAGAAGCCCCGGTGGTCCTCGGTACCCGGTCGGCTGTTTTTGCACCTTTACCCGCGCCGGGTTTGTTTATTGTCGATGAAGAACACGAATCTTCTTATAAACAGGACGATCACTTGCGTTACCATGCCCGGGAGGTCGCCCTGAAAAGAGCTCAACTTACCGGGGCGGTGGTGGTGCTGGGCAGCGCCACCCCGTCCCTGGAATCCCGGAGCAAAGCAGTAACGGGAGGCGGTCCTTACCGTTTGTTAAGGATTCCGGAACGGGTAGACGGCCGCCCGTTGCCCAGGGTGAGAGTGGTAGACCTGAGAGTGGAGCTGAAAAATGGGAACCGCGGAATTTTCAGCCGGATGCTGGAGACGGCTGTAAATGAGCGCCTGGAAAAAGGCGAGCAAGTGATTCTTTTTTTAAACCGGCGGGGATATGCCACGATTGTGGTGTGCCGTGAATGCGGACTGTCGTTAAAGTGTCCCAACTGTGATATTTCCCTTACTTACCACCTGGGCGGGCGCCTGCGCTGTCATTACTGCAACCATACCGCCGTTTTACCGGAGTTTTGCCCCGGCTGCGGCAGCAGTTATGTCCGCCATTTTGGCGTTGGTACGCAAAAGGTGGAAGAAGAAGCGCAGAAGATATTTCCGGGTGCCCGGATAGTGCGTATGGACAGTGACTCCACCTCACGAAAGGGTTCCCACCAGGAGATTTTTAAAACCTTTCAGGAAGGAAAGGCTGATGTTTTAATCGGCACCCAGATGGTGGCCAAGGGCCTGGATATTCCCGGAATTACCCTTGTCGGTGTGATTAACGCTGATACTACCCTGTATATGCCGGATTTTCGTGCGGCAGAACGTACTTTCCAATTGCTGACCCAGGTAGCGGGGAGGGCCGGCCGCGGCAGCCGGCCGGGAGAAGTTGTGGTCCAGACTCATTGCCCCGATCATTACAGCATTCAGGCGGCCGCGGCACATGACTGTGAATTGTTTTACCAAAGGGAAATTCCGGTCCGGCGTTCATTGGGATACCCTCCTTTTACCTACCTGGCCCGGCTTCTTTTTACTCATGCAGACGAGGAAGAGGTTAAAAAAGGGGCCCGGCTGGCCAAAGAAAATCTTAGTAAAATAGTTTTAAATGATAATCTTAAAATAGATATTTTGGGTCCTGCGCCGGCCCCGCTGAGCAGGATTAAAGACCGGTTTCGCTGGCAGTTAATTTTAAAAAGCCCGCGCCGCAGTCCGTTAAAAGAAGCAGTTAAAGAAGTTCTGGCGGTGCTCGGCCGGACCCGGCCGGTATTCAAGCCGGTTATTAATGTAGACATCAACCCTCAGGGGATGTTATAAAGGAGGCAGGATGTTGGCGTTATATAAAATTGTGGAACTGGGAGATAAGATTCTTAAAGAAAAAGCCAGGCCGGTACCGAAAATCACTCCTAATATCCTGAAGCTTTTAAACAATATGTCGGAGACCATGTATAAAAACGGAGGTGCCGGTCTGGCGGCACCCCAGGTAGGGGTGTCAAAGCGGGTTATTGTGGTTGACGCCGGTGAGGGGTTAGTAGAATTAATCAACCCGGAAATCTTAAGTTACAGCGGAAGGGAAATCGATACTGAAGGGTGTTTGAGCATACCCGGTATCGTGGGAGACGTGCCTCGCGCTTACTATGTGAAAGTAAAAGGACTTGACCGATCCGGACAGGAATGTGTTTTTGGGGCGGAAGGCTTGTTTGCCCGGGTGCTGCAGCATGAAATAGACCACCTGGACGGGGTTCTGTATATCGACCGGGCGACAAATATAAGAAAACTCAAACAGAAAGAAGTTTAGCAGAAAGATGCGGGTTGTATTTATGGGCACTCCGGATTTTGCGGTGCCTTCCTTGACCGCCCTTTTTGAAGCCGGCCATGACGTGGCGGCTGTGGTGACCCAACCCGACCGTCCCCGGGGCAGGGGCAAAAAAGAATTTCCGTCCCCGGTCAAGGAGTGCGCGGTGAAATTCCGTATTCCGGTTTTTCAGCCGTTCCGGGTCAGAGACCCCCGTTTTATGGAACGGTTAAAAGAGTTGTCTCCGGAAGTAATTGTAGTGGTGGCATACGGCCGTATACTGCCGCCGGAAATTTTGTCCTTACCGGAATACGGGTGCGTTAATGTGCATGCTTCTCTTTTACCGAAGTACCGGGGTGCTGCGCCGGTACACCGGGCGGTTATGAACGGAGAAAAAGAAACGGGGATTACCATTATGTACCTGGACGAGGGAATGGATACCGGTGATATGATCCTGCATGAAGCGGTTACAATAGACGAGGAAGATACGGCAGGAAGCGTACACGATAGGCTGGCACTTTTAGGGGCCCGGCTTTTACTTAAAGCTTTGAGTTTAATTGAACGGGGAAAGGCGCCCGGAATACCCCAGGCCGGTACCGCTTCCTACGCCCCCATGCTTAAAGCCGAAGACGAAATAATCCGGTGGGATGGAACCGCCCGGAGTATATGTAACCACGTCAGGGGAATGAATCCCTGGCCGGGGGCGCGCACCTTCCTGTTTGGAAAGATACTTAAAGTTTGGCGTGCCGCGTTGGTTTCAGCGGAGGATGACGATGTTTCTGAACCGGGAAAGGTGCTTTCCTGCGGGCGGGAAGGTATTATTGTCAGTACCGGTAAGGGGCGGCTGGCCATAACCGAACTCCAATTACAGGGCGCCAAACGTTTAAAGGCTGCCGATTTTTTGAGGGGAAATCCGGTTCCGGAAGGTACCGTATTAGGAGAACCGCTGCTTGAAAACCGGTAAGCAGAACCCATACAATTGCCGGCGCGGTGCAGGCGGTTTTTAAAATGTTGCCGGTAAGTGTACATGCCCGGAGGCGATTAAAGGTGAAAATAAATCAATTGATTCCGGTAAGGAAAAGGATTTTTATCGGTCTGTTAAGTGCCAGTATTTTATGTGCCGGGCTCATACTGGCGGGGATCTGGCATTTGGCCTTGAACCCGCACAGGACTTTTTGGGACCAGGTGCTGCTTCTGGGCCTGGCGGGAATTCTGCTGGGCGGCCTGGTCGTGGCTGCCTTCGGCATTGGCGGTATGGTGGTAACGATCCTGTACGCCAGGGATATTACCGTACTGCACGGACCGATGCACGTGGCGATAAACATTTTCTTTCCGGTTGCCTTGGCTCTCGGCAGGGTTTTTAACATTGATCAAGACAGAATTAAAAGTTCATTTATTGAGGTAAACAATTACCTGGTAAGATCAAAGGCGCTAAAGCTGTTTCCCGAGCAGGTGCTGCTTTTAGCGCCTCATTGTTTGCAAAAAAGCAACTGTCCCCATAAAATAACCACCGATGTCGATAATTGCCAACGCTGTGGGGGATGTGTCGTCTGCGACCTGCTGGATTTGCGGGACAGGTACGGGATTAAAGTCGGCATGGCCACCGGAGGAACTTTGGCGCGCAAGTATGTCCGGGAGTACCATCCCCGGGCCATTGTAGCCATTGCCTGCGAACGCGATCTCACCAGCGGCATCCAGGATTCGGATTCCATTCCGGTGCTCGGGGTAACCAACGAGCGCCCCTTCGGCCCCTGTTTTAACACCTGTATCAGGGTTTCCGTAGTCGAGGAGGCGGTCAGGTTTTTTTTAAAGGATCAGACCGGGTGGCCTGAAAGGCCCGGTTAACGGCCGGCGCAACGCTTTGATCAAATACTTGGTGTTGAAGCTCGCTCGCTCAGA
>DFAQ01000060.1 GCA_002365865.1 Pelotomaculum sp. UBA3102 | reverse complement strand
AACCACAGCCGGAGCCGGAGCCAGGTGTCGGTCTGAATGCCGACGAGCAAAAGATGTTGGACCTGGTTAACCGTGAAAGAATTAATGCCGGTTTAACCCTCCTGCAAATAGATATGGGTCTGGTCAAGTTAGCCCGGATGAAGGCGCAGGATATGATTGATAAAGGATATTTCAGCCATAACTCGCCGACGTACGGTTCGCCTTTTGAAATGATGAGGGCTTACGGAGTACAGTACCGCTATGCCGGAGAAAATCTGGCCGGAGCTCCCACGGTTTACAGTGCCCATACCGGCTTAATGAATTCTTCAGGACACCGGGCCAATATCCTGGGCCAAAACTTTATCAGGGTAGGTATAGGTGTAGTGAACGGGGGCCCCTACGGGAAAATGTTTGTGCAGATGTTTACCGGCTGACTCTGAAAAATTAAAAATACAAAACCAAATAACCAGGTTAAGATTGAACAGGTTTTAGCAAAAAAAGGAAGGGGAATAAGTCCTCTTCCTTTCGTTTTTTTTAGTATCGGTTATCATTTTGGGTACTTTTTTGTATCACACTCATATATTAGTATAGAAATATTTTGAAAGGGGGAATTAGTAATGGCTGGAACCGAACGGCTTAAGGTCAATCTGGTCCAGGGTGAAAATAGAGTTCAAACCATTGCCCGCGGGAAAATAGAAGTTCCTGAACCGAAGCCCGATGTGGATAAAATCCTGTCAAAAGAAGCCGCGGCAAAAGTCAGGGATGTCAGTATTCTTCCAGACAAAGTTGTGGTCGAGGGAACCCTTGCCGTGCAGCTGATGTACGTTGCTTTTGAGCCGGATCAGTCAGTGCATTCCATGCACGGGGATATTAATTTTACTGCCTATGTTGATGTAGAAGGCGCTGAACCGGGGAACGACTATGTGGTTGAAATCACGGTGGAGGATGTGAGCCTGACTCCGAGCAAAGACGACCCGCGAAAATTCGATGTTGCGGCTGTGCTCATGGTATTCGTAAAAATTACCGAAGTAGATGAACTGGAGATTCTCACTTCTACCCCGGCCGGTAACGTAGCCCTGGAAACACAGGACATTACTGTCGAGCACATGATCGGCGATAAGGCTACCAAGCAGGTTATCGTCAGCGACCGGTTCGAGGTGCCCGAAGAAAAGCCGGATGCAGAAAAAATTCTCAGTACGAAAGCGGAAGTTGAAATTACCGACAAGAGAGTTCTTTCCGGCAAGGTCATAGTGGACGGCGAAGTAAGGCTTCAGGTACTGTACGTGGCTATGAAGCCGGAGCAAACGGTCCATGACCTGCACCATACCATAAAATTCAGCGATTTTGTAGAAGTTCCCGACGCCCAGCCCGGGATGAACGTGCATGTGCGGGCCGTGGTGGAAAGCGCCGACGTGGAGCTGCTGGTCGACCCGAAACTTTCCGCCGATGTTATCGTTAAACTAATAGTTTTTGTTTCTGAAACAAGGGTTATTGAGGATGTTCCTACCAAGCTTAAAAACGAGGAAGGCTTCGAAAAAAAGAGGCTGAAGGTGGACCGGGAGATCGGCTCCGGAGAAACGCAGGTGGTTTTAAGGGAAACTGCCGCAATTCCCGCTGAGAAACCCGACATAATGAAAGTCTTAGATGCCAGGGTAGATAAGACGGAAGTTACGGAAACCAACATTCTCAAAGAAAAAGTGCTGGTCAGGGGATATGTAGAAGTGCAGGTAATCTACGTCAGCACTAAACCCGGACAGGACGTCCATGCCCTGCACCAGCGGTTGAACTTCCGTACCTTTGTGGTAGTGCCCGGAGCTGAAAAAGGCATGGATGTAAAAGTTAGGGTGGAACCTGAATTTGTCAATGTGGAGCAGGTGGGCGCGGACCTGCACACAGAGGTGGTTTTGAAAGTGAGAGCGGCAGTTGCCGATATCTACCAGATGACAGTTTATGTGCCTTCTGCAGTTGTTGAACCTACCGCTGCTCCGTGCGAGCCCGTTTATTATACCGTTAAAGCGGGTGATACCCTGTACAATATCGGCGCAGCTCACGGGGTCAGTGTAGAGGCTATTTTAGCGGCAAATCCCCAGATTACCAACCCGGATGTGTTAGATATCGGACAGGTAATTGAGATTCCCTGTCCGGCAATGGGTTGACCAATAAGGATATAAAAATGTTTTAATAAAAACCAATAAGGAGGTTAAATAATGCCGGTTCAATATTATCTCGATGAAATGCTTCCGGTACATTGCATGAGGATCAAAGTACCGGTTGTCGTTGCGGAGTCGGATGTCGAGGTTGTCTTAGACAGTACTCTCGTTTTACCCGAATTAGCCCAGAAGGTTGACAAGATCATTGCTTCCATACGTGACCTGAAAGGCACGCCGGTTTTCGTGGAAGAAGAGGTATCCGGAGGGATTGCCGTCGCTCAGTTTGGCGGCAACCACGAAAAAGGTTATATTGTTAAAAAAGTAGTTCTGACCGGTACACTGCACAAACAGATATTCTATGTCAACAAGAATGATAATGTCAGGCATACTTCAGAAGACATTACTTTCAGCAAGCTGGTCGAGCTGGACGAACCGCAAATGGTGGAAAAAAGAAGAGCTGTGTCCATCGATTTTAGGAATATCGATATCGATGTGAACTTTGAATTGCAGAGGGCCAGCCGCCTGCACCAGACCGCAGTGCTGTCCATGACCGCCAAGGCTGTTGAAGACCGCCAGATTTACGTGCAGACCTGCCCGCCGCCGGAAGAACGGCCGATGCTCAGAGACAGGAGCATTGAGTCATGGGCTAATGAGTTCACCCCTGTTTTTTGGGGGGCCAGCAATGTGCGCCAGACTACAACCGCGCATTCCGGCTCTTTTGCGGCCGATTTGGGCGCGCTCAATACCGTTCTGCCGGCGTCCCTGTTCCAGATGGTTACCCGGGGGATTAACGGCGGCAAGCAGTACCGGCTGAGTTTTTGGGTCAATGAAAATATTTTAAATACCGGCAATTTTACCTTGAATGCCGAAGTAATCTTCTTTGATGAAAACGGCATCCAGATTGGAGTCGGTTCGCAGACTTACGCCAGTGCCGCGATTCCTGATAATGCATATAGTCAGGTTCAATTCACGACGCCTACAACCGATGAAAATGTTGCCAGCGCCATGGTCCGGTTCTCCTTCATTCCCGCGGCCGGCAACGCCAATACGGTTAAAATTGATGATGTCAGGCTGGAGGCGGTTTAAGAGAGCGGCAGCCTTTTTAAAATAATTGCCGAGAAGAATCTTTTTTAAGGGTAAATATGGCAGATTTTAAAAGCTGTTTTAAAAAACAGCTTTTTTTTACGATTTACTAAACATTTTTGTCAAAGGATGAATATATTTTAGTATTGGACCAGTAAGAAGAAAGGGGCAAAGCAATGACCAATAATATGGGCGAGATTTTTGCTGAAATGCAGAATTTACAAAAAGAACTGAAAAATAAGACCGTTAAAGTCAGCGAAGGTGACGGGGCATTTTCAGTGGTCATGAACGGTCACCAGGAGGTGTTAGCGGTAAAACTGGATCCTGCGGCATTATGCGGGGAAAATGCCGCACAGCTGCAAAATATAATGACGGTTGCTTTTAACCGGGCAATTGGGGAATCTAAACAAATGATGAAGAATGAATTAAGTAAAATTACCGGGGGACTCAACCTGCCTAATTTTTCGGGTTTATTTTAAAATGTTCGGAGAGTGATGATCATTGACGGAAGAGAGTAAAAAAGAGGTTAAGACTGTGGTGGTAGTTGACGAACCGGTGGCCAGGATTCTGGACCTGCAATCAAGATACGGTATTGACCAGGAGACCATGATTATATACCTGAATTCCTTAAATTTGATGAATATCTTGAACCTGGTCAACCGGCGTTATGGAACCAATCCGGGCCAGTCATTACAGATGTCCGGAGTGCCGCAACTGCCGGCGCTAAGCCAGGATGCGGCAGCCGGGAGCGGGATGACCTGGGAAAACATGGCCGGTATGTTGTTGAAACTGCTCGGCAACCAGGGTCAGGATGGTTCAGCGCAAGGAGGGCAGGGTATCAATCCGTCCGTGCTGTTGAATATGCTCAGTGCCCTCTATGGGCAAAACCTGGATCTTAACCATCTCATGAAAATGTTGCCGGGCTTGATGGGTTTCGGGGCAAAGCCGGCGCCAAAAACCGCTTCCCAGGATATTCAGCAAGCATCCCGGAGTCCTGCTGCCGGCGGCAGTTCTCCTGAACCGGAAGCAAAAGATTCCGGGACCGCAGGTGGTAGTGCCGGAGGACAACCGGCCGCCAGGCATGAGGTGCCGAAAATAATGAAGTGGGACCGGTTCGATGAATGCAAAAAAGCATAGGGCGCCTTTAAAGGCGCCCTGCATACTTTATAATTTCTTGGCGCGGCATAAGTTTAGCTGATAAAATGCTATTGCCCCGGAAAATCTGAAGTAGGCGGCATTTTAATTACCGGGTCCGGTTCCGGAGGGGTCTCCGTTTCCCACGGAAGGTGCGGTATTTTTTTCCTGGTTAGGTTTTTGAAAAGGTTGATTGCTGTCCGTGGAAGGCTTCTGGTCTTGGGCCGGTCCCGGTTCATTAGTGGCCATTTTGACCAGAGAAGCTTGAAAAGCATCAATGCCGTTTTTTATGTTTTTTACTGAATCAGTAGTTGCCTGGAGGGCCAACATCAAAAGGTCTAATTTTTTATCAGCTTCAGGAGCACTGGCCATGAGTAAAAGTAATGGATTTAACAACCGCTTCAATTTAAAAACCTCCCTGAAATGAATAAATCATTACCGGTATTACCAGATTCTTTAAGTGCTGACGGTTTGCTTTGGCTACCGAATGATGATCAGTCGCCGCTTTTCCCTGCTTTCTTTCCTGCCTGTGCCATCACCAGCGGAAGTATCGTAGAGTGAAAATTATCCAGACCGGATTTAATACTCGTTACGGAATCTCTGGTTGTACCAATAAATGAACTCAGGTTTTCCAGTTTTTTTTCGGAATCAGGGACGACAGCCATCAGAAAAAGAAATGGCAGCAGACGATACAAGTGGTTACAACTCCTTTCCCGCGGGCAACTACTTAGTGAGTACCGGGTATTCCCTAAATAGATACCCCGCTATTAAATTTTATTAAATCTTTAGCTGGATTTATTTTATGTTTAGCCGGGTTTATCTGTTACAGGGGTAAAAATCTTTTGCCGAATAAGGAACCACCGCAGGTAAAATAATAACGCCGAGGGAGTTGGTTATGACACTAAAAATTTTACCTCTGGTGATCGCTGCGTTATCCGGCATAGCTATGGCCGTACAAGGGTCAATTAATGCTGCCCTGGGTAAAGTGGTTGGTTTATGGGAATCCACTTTTATTGTTCACAGTACGGGTTTTTTGCTGGTATCCGTACTTCTTTTCGTTTTCCGGGCGGGCAAAGAGAACCATATATTAAGTTTATTCCAGGCGTCCTGGTACAGCTACATGGGTGGTATACTGGGGGTGTTTATTATTTATACGGTAGTATTGAGCATACCCCAAATCGGTGTGGCACCGGCCACCACGGCTATTATCCTGGGACAGGTTTTTACTGCGGGGCTGGTGGATCATTTCGGTCTTTTCGGGATGAACAAAATTTCTTTTAACCTGTATCATGTTCTGGGAGGGGTGATGATGGCCGGTGGGGCATGGCTGCTCCTCAGGCGATAAAATTAAGAAGTTATTGATTGGAAATTAGTACTACAGCGTAAATTA
>DFAQ01000070.1 GCA_002365865.1 Pelotomaculum sp. UBA3102 | reverse complement strand
CAATATTTTGTTGCCGGGAGTAGGCCCCGGAGGACAGGAAAAATTACTTGACGCGGGAGTGCTGCTTGTCGGTGCCGGCGGGTTGGGTTCGCCGGCAGCATTTTACCTGGCGGCAGCAGGAATTGGAAGAATCGGATTGGTTGACGGAGATACCGTATCCCTGTCCAACCTGCAACGGCAAATCCTGCATGCCGGGCCGGACATCGGCCGGCCTAAGGTCGTATCGGCCGCGGAAAAACTTAAAGCGCTCAACCCGGATTTAACACTGGCAACCTACCAGGAAATGTTCAGTAATGATATTGCTCAAGAACTTATATCCGGCTACGATTTTATCATCGACTGCACCGATAATTTCCCGTCACGCTATATAATTAATAAGGCCTGTATCAGATTGAACAAGCCCTTCGTGTACGGAGGAGTACTGGCTTGGGCCGGCCAGACGTTCACCGTCATACCCGGCAGGGGACCCTGTTTCAGGTGTATATTTCCGGAGGAACCGCCGGAAAATGCGTCTACAACTTCAGAGGCCGGTATACTGGGTGCGGTACCCGGCGTAATCGGTGTAATTCAGGCGTCTGAGGCCATACGTTACATCCTGGGAGCAGGGGAACTTCTTATTGGCAGAATGCTTACCTACGACGCCCTTTCAGCCAGATTTTTTGAAATATCGGTTAAAAAGTCTGAAAACTGTGTTGATTGTGGACATAATTAATAAAAGGGGTTGATTTATTTGGTAGAATTAAAAGCGGAGGTTTTAGAAGCCGTTAAAAAAGCTGCAAAAGACGGAAGAATTACCTGCACGACAGCCAGAAGAGTAGCCGGGGAACTGAAAGTACCGCCGAAGGTAGTGGGTGAAGCTGCCGATGCTCTCAAGATAAAAATTACCACGTGTGAACTGGGTTGTTTTTAAATATCAGTAATGGTTGAGGTGTAAGAATGGCTGAATTTTTTAAAGCCTTAACAATAAAAGAAGCCAGGGCCGTAATAACCGGTTATCTGAAGGAATTCAGGCCGCCGGTGAAGGTGCCCCTGCTGGAAAGCCTTGACCGGCGTCTTGCCTTTGCGGTTACAGCGTTGGAGGATGTTCCGGGTTTTGAACGGTCTACCGTTGACGGATACGCCGTTCGTGCCAGGGATACATACGGGGCAAGTGAAGGACTACCCTCCTACGTGGAGGTTTGCGGTGAGGTTTTAATGGGCCGGCAGCCGGAACGGGAAGTCGGTGCCGGTCAGGCCTGGTATATTGCCACCGGCGGAATGTTGCCGCGGGGTGCGGATGCTGTGGTGATGGTGGAATATACCGAGGAATTGGACGGTAGTACTATCGGGATAACCAGGCCGGTGGCACCCGGTGAGAATGTGATCCGAAAAGGTGAAGATATTAGCTCAGGTGAGGTGGCGCTTCCGGCTGGTCACCGGATCAGGCCCCAGGATCTCGGTATGCTTTCATCAGTTGGCGTCAATGCTGTTGAGGTGGCCTCCCGGGTCAAGGTGGGCATAATCTCCACCGGGGATGAGTTGGTCTGCCCGGGGGATAAACCCGGACCGGGCCAGGTACGGGACATTAATTCATATACACTTTACGGAGCGGTGGAAGCTTGCGGCGGCGAACCTTGCCTTTACGGAGCCATCCCGGATAATTTTGAAAAGTTAAAAAGCACCATGAAGCAGGCGTTGGATGAAAACGACCTGGTCTTATTGTCGGGGGGCAGTTCTGTCGGCGTGCGCGACGTTGCTTCAAGGGTAATAGACTCCATGGGGGTGCCGGGAGTACTGTTTCACGGTATCTCCGTAAAACCCGGCAAGCCTACCATTGGGGCGATAGTAGAGGGTAAACCGGTATTCGGGCTGCCCGGTCACCCGGTTTCGACCTTGATTATTTTTGAAATTATGGTCGCACCTTTGGTGCGGGACGGTGGTTATCCTTCAGGTGAAGCAGAGTCTTTAACCGAATTTCCTTTACGGGCGACAATGACTCGTAACCTGCGTTCTGCAGCAGGCCGGGAGGATTTTATCAGGGTGAAGCTGTACCGCCGGGACGGCCGGGTGTATGCCGAACCGGTACTGGGCAAGTCGGGGTTGATTACCACCATGGTCAAGGCAGGCGGTCTTGCCCGTATTCCACCGGGTAAAGAAGGTGTAGAGGCAGGGGAAACAGTGGAAGTAAAATTGTTTTAATATAAGTGATATAATGAATTGCAAGTATTAACAGGTTTGCTTTCAAGGAGTTGAAGCTATGAAGCGCAAGGTTTACCTTGACGACATACCCTGGGAGGAAGCACTGGAAAGTTACGTTAATTATTTGCAAGCCGTGGGAGCGCTTGCTCCCGGCCGGCCTGAAATGATCGCAGTTGAGAATGCGCTCGGCAGGGTAACTGCGGCACCGGTATATGCCGGTATTTCTTCACCGCACTATCATGCCTCGGCTATGGACGGTATTGCCGTGCGGTCGACCGATACATACGGGGCTTCTGAGACCTCTCCAAAGAGACTGGCGGAAGGGGAGGAGGCCGTTCCGGTAGACACCGGGGACCCGTTGCCTGATGGTTTTGACGCCGTGATTATGATTGAGGACGTACATTATGTAAAGCCCGGTGTTATTGAGATTATCGGGCCGGTTCCGCCCCTGCAGCATGTTCGGGTAGTAGGGGAAGACATGGTTGCCACCGAAATGATTTTACCATGCAACCACCGGGTCAGACCCGTTGATATCGGAGCAATACTCGCCGGAGGCATAGGTAAAATATATGTTTACCCCCGCCCGCGGGTTGCCCTGCTGCCTACGGGCACGGAACTGGTACAGCCCGGTTCGGCATTGAACCCTGGGGATATCATCGAGTATAATTCCCGGATGCTGGGCGCGATGGTGGAAAACTGGGGCGCCGTACCGCTGCGTAAAGAGATAACCAAAGATGATTTTGACAGCCTTAAGGCGGCAGTTTATTCCGCCGCGGACGAAGCCGACATTGTGCTGGTCAATGCCGGGTCGTCAGCGGGCGGTGAAGATTTTACCGCCGGTGTCATCGGGGCCCTGGGCAAAGTATTGGTACACGGAGTGGCTATTAAGCCGGGCAAGCCGGTGATCCTCGGTGAAATAAGGGGCAAGCCGGTAATCGGGGTTCCCGGTTATCCCGTTTCTGCCTGCCTGGGATTGGATTTATTTGTTAAGCCGTTGATCTTTAAAAAAATGGGATCGGTTCCCCCGGAAACTGAAAAAATTGAAGCTGCCGTATCCAGGAAGATGGTTTCGCCTATGGGGGTGGAGGAATTTATCCGGGTGAAATTGGGACAGGTGGGTGATAAAATTGTTGCCACTCCCATTTCCCGCGGTGCCGGTGTGACTATGTCCATGGTACGTGCTGACGGAATGGTCCGGGTGTCGCGCCTGTCAGAAGGTTATACCGCCGGCGAAAAGGTGCCGGTTGAATTGTTCCGGCCATTAGGGGAAATAATGGAAACCACCGTAATTATCGGCAGTCACGATATGTCTTTGGATGTTTTGGCCAACTTCCTGCATTTTAAGAATCCTAAAGCGACACTTTCTTCCGCACATGTGGGCAGCCTCGGGGGGTTGTCGGCGCTGAAGCGCAGCGAGGCGCATTGTGCCGGGATGCACCTTCTGGACGAAGAAACAGGAGCTTATAATGTTTCTTACATTAAAAGGATGCTGCCTGACCGCAATATTATCCTGGTTAACCTTGCCTACCGCGAGCAGGGGTTGATCCTGGCCAAAGGTAATCCCCGGGGCATCCGGGGTCTGGAGGACCTGGCCCGGGGCGGCATCAGTTTTGTCAATCGCCAGCGTGGTGCCGGTACCCGGATTCTGCTTGATTACCACCTGGGACAAAAAGGGATCGAACCTTCCGCAATCCACGGGTACGGGCATGAGGAGTATACCCATATGTCTGTAGCGGCGGCGGTAAAGGCAGGTACGGCGGATGCGGGAATGGGTATCCTTGCTGCCGCGCGGGCCCTGGACCTGGATTTTATAGCGGTTGCGGAAGAGCGTTATGATCTCTGTATACCGGGCGAATACTGGGATACTCCTTATATTCAAAGGCTTTTGGAGGTAATGGCCCTGCCTGAATTTAAAGAAGAGGTAAGTAAACTGGGTGGTTATGACCTTCGCGATTGCGGCCGGGTGGTGTGGAAAAGCTAGATTAAATCGGGGTCGCCTATGATGTTAAAGAAAAGACTTTTTCTTTTAATCTTTGTACTGGCAACGTTTATCCAGGTTGTCTTCATAGATCGTTGACCACCCGCCCCGGGTGGGTGTAGACGTTAAACCTTGCCTCCCGTGCAAAGCCTACCACGGTAATACCCGTGTCTTTGGCCAGTCTTACCGCCAGTTCGGTCGGCGCCGAACGGGATATAATCAGGGGGATGCCCATTTTAGCTACCTTAATTAATATTTCCGAAGATATACGGCCGCTGAAAACCAGCATTTTGTCCTGGAAAGAAATACCTTCAAGAAAACATTTACCGGTAATTTTATCAACGGCGTTATGACGGCCAATATCCTCGTAATAAGCAACCACACCTTCTTTTGAACATAAAGCGGCACTGTGGACCCCTCCGGTTTTCCGGAAAAGGGAGGATTTATTTTCCAGCTCTTCGGCCAGAGAAAATATCTCATGTGGAGTTACCTTGAGGCCGGAAACCACGGTTGGTAAGTCATGGGCGTCATTTACGAAATAGAAGGAGGCGCGGCTCCTTCCGCAACCACTGGTAATGAACCGTTTTAAAAATGTTTCCTCCGAACGGGTTTTTTGAAAGGTTTGAACCTGGATCAGTCCTTCGCGCTCATTAATTGCAATATCCTTTAAATCGTCCCTTTTGTGCAGTATTCCTTCCGCGCATAGAAAGCCGACCGCCAGTTCACGCAGTTCACCGGGGGAGCAGACCAGGGTGACCAGTTCTTTGTGGTTTAAAAAAAGGGTCACCGGTGTTTCTCTGACTAGAACATCTGTACCGTCCGCGAATTTTTCATCCCTAAATTTTAAAATAGACAGTTTAACGCTTTTTGGGTTTTGACCGGACATGGGTTTTCTCCTTAAAAATATATTTTTTTGCGAGGATATTTTGAAAAACCAGAGAAATACTACCACTTGATTTATTTTATCCAAAAAAAGAAAATTGTACAAGACAGGTATTACAAATAAACGGAGGGATGTTGCTTTGAATAAATTAACCCACCTCGATGACCAGGGCCAGGCGCGGATGGTTGAAGTCGGTAGTAAAGAGGTCACCCGCAGGGAGGCGGTGGCCAGGGGGGAAGTATTCATGCGCCCGGAGACATTGGAACTGATCCTGGGGGGCAGGATTTCAAAAGGTGAAGTTTTCAGCCTGGCCCGGGTGGCAGGGATTATGGCGGCAAAAAAAACTTCTGACCTGATACCCCTTTGTCACCCCTTGATGTTAACGGGTATTGAGGTCCGGTTCCGGCCGGATACGGGCCAAAGTAAAGTGGAAATTGAGGCCGGGGTACGCCTGACCGGGCGTACCGGAGTGGAAATGGAGGCCCTGACGGCAGTATCGGTAGCGGCACTTGCTATTTACGATATGTGTAAAGCTGTGGACCGGGAGATGGTTATAAGTGCGGTCAGGCTGGTACATAAAAGCGGCGGCAAAAGCGGCACCTTTGAACGGAAAGGGGAAGAAAAGTGGGACTGTTAGATATTGCAAGAAAAATAGTGACGGGGAGGGAGTGTTATGTACCGGATAGCTGTTGTTACTGTAAGTGACAAGGGAGCGCGCGGGGACCGGGTGGATAAAAGCGGCCCGGTTATCCGTGAAATGGTAAAATCTTTGGGTGAAGTAGTAGATTACCGGGTGGTGCCGGATGATCCGGAAGTCTTAAAAGGAACCTTGATCAACCTGTCCGATAAAGAAAAGACAGACCTGATCCTGACTACCGGGGGAACCGGCCTGGGCCCGCGCGATAACACTCCGGAAGCTACTTTAGCCGTGATAGAGCGGGAGGTTCCCGGTTTGGCCGAGGCCATGCGCATGGAAAGTATGAAAAAAACCAACCGGGCAATGCTTTCCAGAGGGGTCGCCGGGGTACGTCACCTTACTTTGATTATTAATCTACCCGGAAGCGTTAAAGCGGTGCGGGAGTGTCTGGAAGTGATCATGCCGGCCCTGCCGCACGGTTTGGAAATCATGACCGGTCGGGGCGGCGAGTGTGGAATTGAAAATTAAGAGGATTATTTAATATTTTGGTATAAACTATATAGTAATGTGGAAAAATATTGCTAGAAAAATTCACAGTTAAATTAATTCAGAATCAGAAATTAAAAGCTAGAGCTTTTTAATTGCCTTTTTTGTCCTAAAAAAGGCAATTAAAAAGGTGATTTAGATTTGCTTTTGATTTTCTAATTCATTATTATATTTACTAGATGCTAGCACTCGCTCACAATGAGTGCTAACAATAAAGCAATCAAACCAATAAGGAGGGGTATATGTGATCAGACCATTAGGCGAAAGGGTAGTGGTAAAACCTCTGCCCAGCGAGGAAAAGACCAAAAGCGGTATTGTCCTGCCGGACACTGCCAAGGAAAAACCCCAGGAAGGCGAGGTGATCGCTGTCGGTTCGGGAAAACTTTTAGAAACCGGCCAGCGGGTGCCTATTGACCTGAAAGTGGGGGACAAAGTTCTTTTCTCCAAGTATGCCGGTAATGAAGTCAAGATTGACGATATTGAATACCTGATCATGCGTGAAGCCGATGTTCTCGGTGTCATTGGATAGTAAAGCAAAATAAAGGAGGTTAGAAAATTGGCAGGTAAAGAAATTATTTTTAAAGAAGAAGCCAGGCGTGCCCTTGAGAGAGGCGTTGATTCCCTGGCGGAAGCCGTAAAGATTACCCTCGGGCCCAAAGGCCGCAATGTGGTGCTTGAAAAAAAATTCGGTTCGCCGATGATTACTAATGACGGTGTAACCATTGCCAGGGAAATTGAACTTTCGGATCCTTTTGAAAATATGGGTGCGCAGTTGGTCAAAGAAGTAGCGACCAAGACTAATGACGTGGCCGGTGATGGTACCACTACTGCTTGTGTGCTTGCCCAGGCCATTGTGCGCGAGGGATCGAAGAATGTAGCTGCCGGTGCCAACCCGATGATTGTTAAACGCGGCATTGAGAAAGCGGTTGAAAAAGCAGTGGAAGCGATCAAAAATTCAGCCAAGCCCATCGAAAGTAAATCGGCGATAAACCAGGTAGCTACAATTTCTGCCAACGATGAGTTCATAGGCGGCTTGATTGCCGATGCCATGGAGAAGGTGGGCAAAGACGGTGTTATTACCGTTGAAGAGTCCAAAGGCACCACTACCGATTTAGAAGTGGTGGAAGGAATGAACTTTGACCGGGGTTACGTCTCTCCGTATATGGCAACCGACGCCGATAAAATGGAAGCAAATCTGGAGGGCCCCTATATATTAATAACAGATAAGAAAATATCTGCAGTAGGGGATATACTTCCGTTGCTGGAAAAAATCGTGCAGTCCGGAAAGCCCTTGCTGGTCATCGCCGAAGATATAGAGGGAGAAGCGCTTGCTACGCTGGTTCTGAACAAGTTACGCGGCACCTTCCAGTGTGTGGCCGTCAAGGCGCCCGGCTTTGGTGAAAGGCGCAAGGCCATGCTGGAGGACATAGCGGTTCTCACCGGCGGCACTGTTATTACGGAAGACCTGGGGTTGAAACTGGATAAGGCGACCATTGACCAGCTGGGCAGTGCCTCAAAAGTCCGGGTCAAGAAAGAAGAAACTATAATCGTCGGCGGCAGCGGTAAAACCGATGAAATTACCAAGCGCGTCACCCAGATTAAGAAACAAATTGAAGAAACCACATCCGATTTTGACAAAGAAAAGCTTCAGGAACGTCTGGCCAAACTGGCCGGCGGTGTGGCAGTAGTTCAGGTTGGTGCTGCAACTGAAACGGAAATGAAAGAAAAGAAACTGCGGATAGATGATGCCCTTAATGCTACCCGTGCAGCGGTTGAGGAAGGTATCGTTTCTGGCGGCGGTGTGGTTTATATCAACGCGATTAAAGAATTGGAAGGCTTAGCGGCTGACGATCCTGATGAGAAAACAGGTGTAGCAATCGTACGCCGGGCTTTGGAAGAACCTTTGCGCCAGATTGTAAATAACGCCGGCCTTGAAGGTTCGGTTATTGTTGAGAAAGTTAAAAACGCCGATGCGGGCATAGGTTTCAATGCCATGAATGCCGAATTTATGAATATGATCGATGCCGGTATCGTAGATCCGGCCAAGGTTACCCGTACAGCACTCCAAAATGCTGCCAGTATAGCTGCAATGATGCTGACTACGGAAACTCTTATCGCGGAAAAACCTGAAAAAGACAAGGATCCCATGGGTGGCATGGGCGCCGGCGGTATGGGCGGCATGGGCGGCATGGGCGGCATGATGTAATTTATCAATCTTTACGGCTGCTGATAATCATCAGCAGCCGTTTTTGTTATGCAAAAACCATGCGCTGACTGAGTGTAATTCCTAAGGGAGTAGCTTGTTGTATTTTTTGTTTGTTTGTAACATAATTAGTATTAGTTAGTATTTATGTTGGACAGATCGGCAAAGGTACCCCGCTGGGTAGAATCATCGGTTCCGGTGCCGGTATCACCGGCAAGGTATTCGGTATGACCAGGGTTCCGGTTGTAAAGAATCAGGCCATTCCCGCTTACGACCCGCGTGCGGTCAAGGGCGTCGGTCTGACCTACGCGACAACTCCCATGGGCGCCGACCACACAGCAGGTTATGCAGTTGCTACCAATATTATGAAGGTAGGCGGCTTCGTGGAACCGCTGCAGAAGGAGGGCAATGTTGAACTGTCCCGTAACCTGCAGATTGCCACTGCTGCAATTGACAGCACCGGTATGTGCCTGTTTATCGCCTTTGCCATAATGGACATTCCGGAAGCCTTCAATGCCCTGATTGACATGATCAACGCCATGTACGGGCTGTCTCTTACTGCGGATGACGTAACCGAGCTCGGAAAAACTATCCTTAAGACAGAGCGCGGCTTCAACGCTAAAGCCGGTTTTACCAACGCTCACGACCGTCTGCCGGAGTTCTTCGAGGAAGAATGTCCTCCGCACAACACCACCTGGGACTTTACAGACGAAGAAATCGACGAAGTCTTCAATTTCTAGTTTTAAAATACGCATATATCATATAATAGGTATAAGGCCGGGTATGTTTTTTGCCCGGCCTTATTTATGCGCAAAACAAAAAATATTCTTTATGCTTTTTTCAATGATATGGTATAAGTAGTTTGTGGTTGCCATTTAGAAAGGAGCTTTATCATGGAGAGGGGTCATGCGCATTAACCGGACTCCCCTGGTGATACCTTGCCACAGGGTAATCGCCGCTGACGGTTCCTCGGGTGGCTTCAGCTGCGGCCTGGGGATGTACAAGCAAAGCAGAATAAGGTATTGAGTAGTGTTTCTTGCTGCTCATGATTCAATATGATTGACTTTTTAATTATAGTGAGGTAAAATAAGCTCTGCTTTTAATAAACATGAATCTGCCGATGTGGCTCAGTGGTAGAGCAGCGCACTCGTAATGCGCAGGTCGCCGGTTCGAATCCGGCCATCGGCTCCAATAATATCAAGGCCTCCGGTGAATAAACCGGAGGCCGAATTTTAATGCGCGACAAGTTCTTTTTGGAATTGAACGATAAAAGTGTCCAGTTTTTGGCTGGCAGCCAGGATTTCACTGTGCCGGGCGTTCTCTTCGGTCAGTTCGTAGAGCATATGGCGCAGGCGTTCAATCTCAAACAGGATCTCTAAATGAGACATGCTATCAGCCACCCTCCCATATTTAGAATTATTAGGTAATTCTAGTCGAAATATCAAATTTCCTGCAATAATAAGAAAAAAATTTTAAAAAAATTAAATTTATTGTATTTTAATCTACGCCGGTTGACGGCTTATGTAAAAAGAAAGTTAATGGTATCGCAATAAATAAGAAAACAGCTGCTACGAGAAAGGTATCGTCCATGGCAAATACTAAAGATTGTTTTTGTACGACTCCGTACAGTAAGCTTAGAACTTGCCGGTCTGATATTATATTTCCGGCATAACCGGAGAACGAGCTTGTCAGGTTGCTGAGGCTGACCTGGATTGAAGGCGAGGCGATGGAAATAGAATCTGCCAGATTATTATAGTGAAATATCTGCCGGTTCTGCAAAACTGCGGTTAATATAGCAATACCAAAAGACGCGAATACTTGCCGGAAAACATTATTTAATGAAGAAGCGCGGCCGATCAAGGGTTTCGCTACGGTATTCATTCCTGCCGTGGCAATGGGCATCATAGACAGGCCCATCCCAATTGCCCGTATAAACATCAGCCATATAATATACTCTTTGCTGGTTGCAGCGCTTAAATTCTGCAGTTCCCAGGTACAAAACGCAGTCAGGGTTATACCTGCTATTCCGAGTGGTTTGGCCCCGATACGGTCAAATAAAAAACCGCTTACCGGCATCATCACTCCTGTGACCAGCGCGGCGGGCATAAGCATCAGGCCTGTCTGGTATGGAGTCAGGCCCATAAGATTTTGGACAAAAAGCGGGATTAAAAAAATTCCTCCGAATAAACCGATGGTAATTAAACCCGTAATGATAATACTCATTAAAAAGGTTATGTTTTTAAGCAGTCTGAGATCGATCATGGGTTCAGGAGTAAACAATTCAATCAGAACAAATAAAAACAATGAATAGAATGAAATAATAAACAGCATTACCACGTAGAATGAAGTCCAGCCTTCCTTCGGACCCTCGCTTAAAGCCAGGAGAAGGGTAAAAAAGCCTGCCGTGGAAGTAATGAAGCCCCATTTATCCAGGACCAGGCCCGGTCGGGAGGGACCTTCTTTTAATAATAGTGCTGATAAAATGATGCCGAAAATGCTGGCGGGGATATTCATAACGAATAAAAATCGCCAGTCGAAATTGCCGATTATGTAGCCGCCCAAGGTAGGGCCTATGGCCGGCGCCATAATCGCAGACATGCCCCAAATACCTAGAGCCGTTCCTATCTTTTCCCGTGGTACGATACGATAGACGATGGCCATGCTGGTGGGCATGATGGCTCCGCCGCCAATACCCTGTACAATTCTGAAAAAAATCATTGAGTCGGCGCTCCAGGAAAGACTGCATAATACCGACCCCAGAGTAAATATAGAAAGAGAAATAACGAATATTTTTTTGGTGCCGAACCGGTCACCGAGATAGCCGGTAACCGGTATGACAATCCCGGAGGTCAACATGTAAGCTGTAAGAACCCATTGAATTTTATTGGCATCAACTCCAAAAATAGCCATAAACTTAGGTATGGCCACGTTTAGTGAGCTGTTATTTAATATTGCGGCAAACGCGCCGACAACAATAACAAATAATGGAAGCCAGAAAGAACCATATTCTGCTGCTGGTTCTGCTGTTTGATTCATCTTGATCCTCCTGAAAGCTGTACCCGTTAATAGTTAAAGCAGAGAATAATTTTGCATATGAACAAATTGTATCAATAGATTTATTAAATGTCTATTAGAAACAACAAAATCACCTTTAAGTTAAAGGTGATTTTGCCGGCGACCCGGTATTGAGCTCAGGTTTACTTGTCCATCAATATTTTTCCTGCATTCTTTTCTTTATTAATTTGTTAATTGCATTACCGGTTTTGGTGCCAAAATATAAAAGAATAAAAATCAGAAAGAGAATAAAGGCATTATTATTAATTCCTCCCGCTCCTTTGGAAGTTATCCCGTAACCCATATTTGTTTTCCCACCTTTTTTCCACATTTACTGGTATCATATGCTTTTATTTATTATTCGGTGCCATCAGTCATTAAAGTAGCACATTCAGGAAAAAAATAATTTTATCAGGGTTGATTATAAAAAAAATTTGGTATTGTATCAAAATTTACTGCACCGGCATACACTGATAAAAAATGGGAGGAGGATTTCTTATGTCGGAAGTCAAAACTGAACAATGGGGCTGGGGAGGCGCCGGCGGTGGTAATTGGGCATTTATTATCTTCCTGATCTTTATCCTGATTATCTTTGGTGTGAGCTGGGTCTGGGGCTGCGGTATTTAAATTAAATTTAAAATAAACGGTTGCCGCAATATTTACCGCCGAAATAACCGCCCGAAAGGGCGGTTAGGCTTTTATAAACATTCTTACCGGGGTAAAAAAACTTAATATAACGAAATTTTTATATTGCCAATATATGGTTTATGGTTTATTGTATTTAACATAAGAAGAGATTTAAGAAGTTTAAAAATAATTCTCATAATGCAATTTTTTCGCAGCAAGGGAGATTCTGACAAATTGGCGGAATTCTATTTTAGGAATATTGAAATCATGACCGAATTAAAAATGCGTTATCCGGATTGGGAGGATTATGTTCGCAGGTATTTATCCGCAGAAGTTCGCGCGGAGCTTGCTGAAAGGGGGATTCCTTTATAAAAAATAAAGTAATAGCAGGAAATTTATGATAATAAAATGTAATAATAATTAAAAAGGTTTAACATTTACTTAATAATTGTTTACTACCTGGCAATTTTTTCTGCAATAATAAATTTACAAGGAGGGGTTTATATGAAATTCATAAAAAACCAAGTCTATACCATTATGACGTTCCTTTTGGTTTTGTTAATGGTGTTTACGGCCGGGTGCGGAAAGGATACTGGTGGAAAGAAGAACCCGGAACAGGTAACGCCGCCTGCGACATCAGAAGAGGTAAAGGAAACCGTCACTCTTTATTTCTCTGACGACCAGGCCCAGTGCCTGAAACCGGAGAAAAGAGAAGTGGTAATAAAAAATGAATCCGTTGAGGAGGTTGTGGTTAAAGAACTTATCAACGGGCCTGTGGACCCGGAGCTCAGGCGCACTATACCCGGGGAAGCAAAATTATTATCGGTTACTGTATCCGGGGGAGTAGCCAGGGTTAATTTTTCCCAAGAGTTTAAGACAAAACACTGGGGCGGTTCAACCGGAGAGACGCTGACTTTGTATTCCGTGGTCGACACCTTGGCTGAATTACCGGGAATAACTTCGGTTCAGTTCATGTTGGAGGGTGAAAAGATGGATACTCTGGCCGGGCATTTCGGAACCGAAAATCCTATTAAACCGGATTGGACCCTGGTTCAGACCGAATAATAAAATTTGCCGGACAAATATTTTTGGCTTTCACTGCTGGGTGAAAGCTTTTTTATTTGCGGGTGAAATAGCAGGTTCTTTTTAGTTTGTATCGTATTAATTTTGATAGGATTATTTTTTAGAGGGGGAATATAAATTGAATACAGGGTTATTAAAAAGAGGTTGTGTGCAGGTCTATACGGGAAACTGCAAGGGGAAAACCACTTCGGCGCTGGGTTTGGCGTTCAGGGCCATGGGACGGGGGCTTAAGACTTATATCGGACAGTTTATGAAAGGCCAGTATTACGGAGAGTTAAAATCAGCGGAAATGGTCGCTCCCTTTATCATAATAGAACAATATGGAAAAGATACTTTTATACACGTTCAGGACCCTCCTCTTGAGGAGGATGTTCAGATGGCACAAAGAGGGCTGGAAAAAGCAAAGAATGCCATGTATTCAGGTGAATACGACATTATTGTTTTTGATGAAATAAATACGGCTAATTATTTTAAACTGATTTCTACTGCGGAGATGCTGGATATAATAAGTTCCAGGCCGGAACACGTGGAAATAGTTTTCACTGGACGGTATGCCCCTGCTGAAGTGATTGAAGCGGCGGACCTGGTAACTGAAATGGTGGAGATTAAGCATTATTTCGAAAAGGGAGTTCCGGCCCGGGCCGGAATTGAATATTGACGGAATTTAAACCGGAATGCCGGATATCTGTCCGGCATTCCGTGAATCCGGGGGCGCCCCTTTAATACTGGGGTTCCTGGCTTTCAATTTGATTGACTCTCGGTTCCAGAAAGTCAATAACGGATTTTGTCTGCTGGGCGGCATTGGTATAAATTTGTTTTGCCTGCTGGTTCTGGGTTTGGAAGGCAAAGTTTTCCAGGTTAGCCTGTGCGCTTTTAAGATTGGCTAAAGTTTGTTTTACTTGTGATTCAACGGTCATCTGTAGGCCTCCTTGTTGGCAAATTTTTTTACATAGATATTGATTCCCGGCAAAGAAAAATTTATACCTTGCTATATTGCATCGTATAAAGGTATGTTTTACAATCAAGATACAGCAAGGGCAGAGAGCGGAGTAAAGCTGCCGCGGGTAATTATCCGGGCTTTTCCGGCAATAATATGGTATGCGGCTATAATGATATTTTCGTGAGGTGTTTCTTGAATTGAAAGTATTTGTAAATATTGACGGAGGAAGCCGTGGCAATCCCGGTCCCGCAGCAGCGGCCATGGTTATCACCGGGGAAGAAGGGGAAGTGCTGGCCACCAAGAGCAAGTTTCTGGGATTCAGGCTGACTAATAATTTTGCCGAGTGGAGCGCCCTTGAAGGCGCGGTGACGGCACTGGTTCATCTTGCCCGCCGGTACGGCTCCCTTGAAGCGGAAGTGCGGGCGGACAGTGAACTGGTTGTACGCCAGTTTAACCGGCAGTATAAAGTAAAGGATGCTAAATTGAAAAGTATTGCCGAACGGGTATGGCAGGCCCTTGCCGGGACTCCGGGGCTAAAACTGTCATTGAAACATGTTCCGAGAGAAGAAAATAAGCTGGCGGATGCTGCCGTAAACCATGAGCTCGATAATCAGAAAAGTATCGGTAATTAAAGGGAAAATATTCTTGAAGGAGGTTAATTATGGAAATTTTCAAAAAAGTCGGTGAAGGTGCCAAAACCATTGGCGAAAGCGCCAGGAGTTTCGGTAAAAAGTCCAGTGATCTTGTCGAGATAGCTAAGTTGAAATATGAAGTGGCGAAACTGGAGAAGGAAATGGATAATAATGTTTCTGCCCTGGGTAAACTGGTTTTTTTACAGTATAAAGGCGAAGAAGGTCTGGAAGAGGAGATTGAACGCCTGGTCAAGGTGACCATGGAACTTGAAGCTGAAGTTGCCGGTATCCAGGAACAAATAGGAAAATTTTATCCCAGCCCTCCCGTTTGTCCGGAATGCCGGACAGAATTGCCTGATGAGGCCAGGTTCTGTTATAACTGCGGTAATAAATTGAACCGGGATGAGGCCCAAGACTGAAACCCTTCGGGGTTTTTTTTTGCGCCATACCGGTCTTGCTAGAATTTGGATTATAGCCAAACAAGGGGGAGGCCTGTATAATTGTACAAAAAAGGTTAATCAACGGCATAAAAGGAACAAAAATTTTTTGGTTAAGTTACATGCACCAGAGGAGGTTTGGAATTGTTTTACCGGATATTAATTGGTTTTTTGTTTTTAATGTGTGTCCTGACGGTCCCTGTTGCAGCAAATGCTGCCGTACATACCGTGCAGCCGGGGGAAAGTCTCTTCATGATCAGCCGTAATTATGGTATTTCCCTTGATACCCTGACCAGGGTCAACGGGCTCCGTGGTTCCCTGATTTACCCCGGCCGGCAACTTTATATTCCAGTAAACAATGCCGGTGGTAATTTGGTTTATACCGTCCGGACAGGGGACAGCCTTTATCTGATCGGCCGGAAATTCGGTATGGACTACCGTAAAATTATGTCGGCAAACGGTTTGAACCGTACCCTGATTTATCCCGGCGCGGTTCTTTACATCCCGTCATCAGGTTCCGGTACGGCAGAGGAGCGTCAACCTGTATATCAGACTAGTAGAGGTTTTTTCAAGAGGCCTACCTTGGCGGATGTTGATCTTCTCGCCAGGTTGATTACTGCCGAAGCCGATGCGGAGCCCTATGCCGGCAAGGTTGCTGTGGGAGCGGTAGTTTTGAACCGGATTGCCAGTTCCGGTTTCCCTGATTCTATCCGGGAGGTAATATACCAGTACGGGAACGGGACCTACCAGTTTGAGCCGGTAATGAACGGTTGGATTAACCGGCCGGCTACCGCCGAATCCATCCGGGCGGCAAAAGATGCGCTGAGCGGGTTGGATCCGACCAGAGGCGCGCTTTACTTCTTTGCTACTTATGTTAAGAATGCCTGGTTGTGGGCCAGGCCCCTGAGCAGTATCATCGGGAACGTAGCGTTTACTTATTAGATTTTTTATTATTGTGGGGGAAAGAGGAACTAAGGCAGGTTGGTAGAATATATTGTAGAATATATTAAGGGAAGACTTTTTACTGCGGGAGGAGTTTATGCGCGTCGGTGTTGATATAGACGGTGTTTTGGCAGACAGCCTGTCTTTGTGGGTTAAAGAGTTAAATAGCTATTTCAATAAAAATGTGCGGGTGGAAGATTTTCATTTGTATGATCTTAGAAAGACTTATGATCTGGCTGTCGATGAGATTGAGAGCTTCATCGAACTCAAGGGTAAGGATTTAATGGTTAAGTCGCCGCCGCTGCCGGGAGCACCCTATTACCTCAGCAAAATAAAAAAATATCATGATATTTACATCATTACGGCCCGGGACGGGCGTTACCGGGATGATACCGTGCGGTGGCTGGGAAAACATGGTTTGCCTTACGATGAATTGTTTCTTCTGGGAAGCCATGAAAAGAAGGAAATCTGCCTGGAAAAAAAATTGCACGTGATGGTGGAAGATACTCTGGAAATTGGAAGAAAAATAAGCTCGGCAGGAATACCGGTGCTGCTGATGGATGCGCCTTACAACCGTGGTTCCCTGCCCGGTCTGGTTTACCGCAAGCGTTCGTGGGAAGAAATATACCGGGTTATTATGAAGCCGGGCGGGACCATGTTTTCGGAGCAGGGCCTGCTCCTTGACACAGTTTAAACCGGAGTGTAGAATTAAATTAATTTTATTGATATTGGGGAGGAAAGCCGCCTGTGGTTTTTTTGGTTTTGGTCATATTCCAGGGCGGCGTATTTTATGGTTAAAATAAATAACCTTAACAGGGATGATTACCAAAAAGATTGGATTGCTTTGCGCGCGTATGTATCTGAGCGTGCCTTCGAGTTTGGTGATTTTACGCTTACTTCCGGCAAGAAAAGCAGGTATTATTTTGACGGAAAACAAGTCACGTTAAGTCCGGAGGGTGCCTATCTCCTGGGCAGGATTGTTTATCATAAAATAAAGGAGCTCGGGATAGATGCGGTGGGCGGCATTACCATAGGCGCCGACCCGATCGCCGGCGCGTTGGCAGTGGTTTCTTTTATCGAAGGTATGCCTCGGTTAAAATTGTTTATCGTGCGCAAAGCCCCTAAAAAACACGGTAAGTTTAAATTGATTGAAGGGCCGGCTTTGGAAACGGGTGACCGCGTGGTGGTAGTGGACGACGTTATTACAACGGGCGGTTCGATTATAGAAGCAATCAGGGCGGTAAGGAATGTCGGTTGCGAGGTGGTAAAGGCAATTGCCCTTGTAGACAGGTGCGAAGGGGGAACGGAAAATATTAAGTCGTTGGGGATCGACGTAGACCCTGTGTTTACCATAAATGATTTTTTATAAAAAACCGTTATTTGGAGGTGCTTATTATGGGTAAAATTCTTTCAATTAACGTAGGCGCGCGAAAAGGTATTGCGAAAACGAGTATTGAAGAAGTTAACGTACTGGAAAACTGGGGACTGGAAGGGGACGCCCACGGCGGTGATTGGGACCGGCAGGTCAGTATTTTCCCGGTCGAAGCGATGGCAAAAGTTCCGGACCATAAACTGCAGGAGGTTGAAAACGGCGGTTATACTGAAAATTTTACTGTTTCAGGTGTTTCCCTGGATGATTTGTCTGTCGGGACGAGAGTTAAGCTCGGTGAGGCAGAGGTCGATATTTTACATATTGGGAAAGAGGATTTCAAGGAACATGGGAGACCGTATATCGTCAGCAGGGAAGGCAGGTTCGGCCGGGTTGTCAAAGGCGGGAGAGTTAAAACAGGAGATGAAATAAAGATTATCGGAGTAAGCAAACAGCCCTCCCGGTGAGGGCTGTTTGCTAGGGATGTGGAGAATTTATTTCCCTCTTTGGAACAACCGCAGCCACCATGGCTGCTGCCGGGTTTGGTTCTGCATTACCATTCGTGATTGGATCCTCCGGATGGACTGCATGATTTCTTTATCCCTTTCCTTGATTCGTTTTTCTAAAAGGGATACGCGCCGGTCAACGGTATCTTCGACTATTTTTTGCGTGAGGTTGAAAAGCACCTTGGCCTTGTAAATGTCAATAGTAGGAACAAGGGCGTTTGGTTCGTGTACTTCCGGTTCCGGGCCGGACTCAGGTACGGTAAGGTTCTCCGTACCGTTTACTTCCAGGTCTTTGGCATCCGGTTTATTAATACGAACTAAGTTTCCCATGCTTATACCTCCCGTTCGGCATGTTTTTTTGGCTAGTAATACCTATTCTACATATATTTGTAAATTCCTTCCTAAAAAAAACAGGACTTTGCTCCGGCAGATAAAAGTCCTGTTTTTGGTATGGAACAACTTATAAATGAGCTGGTTGAATTAAGAAAACAAATTGATGAATTAACGGAATGTGTCTTAATAAGCAGCTAAACCTGGACTTGGTTGGTAAAAACATGATATAATTTTAAAAATAAGGTATATTAAGGAATAAAAAACTGGCGGGGGTGAAAAAGATGGAAGCGTTTGAATGTATTGCTACCAGGCGCAGTATTCGCAGGTTTACTGAACAACCGGTGCCTGAAGAGGCGGTCAAAAAGCTTTTGGAAGCCGTGCGCTGGGCTCCGTCCTGGGCCAATACGCAATGTTGGGAAATTGTAGTTTTAAAGGAAAAAGAAAGCAAGGAAAAGCTTGCAGGAATGCTTTCCAAAAATAATCCTGCCGGTAAAGGGCTCATGCAGGCGCCGGTAATTTTCGTGGTTTGCTGTAAAAAGGGTGTTTCCGGGTTCAAAAACGGCGCAGCGGTTACTGACAGGGGTGACTGGTATATGTTTGATGCGGGGATTGCCTGCCAGAACCTGTGCCTTGCTGCTCATGCTCTGGGGTTGGGTACGGTTCACGTGGGCAGTTTTGCGCATGAGGCCGTTGATGAATTACTGGGTCTGCCCGGTGATGTGAAAAGTGTGGAGATCATACCCGTGGGATATCCTGCCAAGGAGGGGAAAGCTCCTCCCAGGAAAGAACTCGGCGAATTTTGTCATCTTGAGAAATTTGGAACAAATATTTATAACCCGGCTCCAGTTAAAGGGAGTTAAGGCAGGGCTTATTCCGGCATAAATTCCACCCGGTTGCGCCCTGCTTTTTTGGTCCGGTATAAAGCTTTGTCTGCCAGGGTAATCAACGCTTCAGGTAATGACTTTTCGTCCGGAATTACGTAGCGGAGCCATGGGGACGGTTCGAGCGTCCCCGAAGCGTAGCAAAGGGCCGAAGGGAAGACGATGGAACCGTCCCCGTGGCGAAGCGGGCATAACGAAATAAGCAATATTACGCTGTAGTATTAGCTCAGTCCGGTATAATAATGACCTGGCCGGGGTAGATA